>CAYUOC010000129.1:0-10815 GCA_964446305.1 uncultured Terricaulis sp.
GCGGCCCACCGATCGTGCCAACTACATCGAGATGCACGAACGCAGGCTGGAAGCGCTCCGGCGCGACGGCGTTGTCAGCCGCGAGCGCGACGGCACGTTCTATCTGCCCCACGACTACCCTACCCAGGTCGCGATGCGCGAAGGGCGGGGCGGACGCGAGAGCGCGCGCGTGACGCTGATCGATCCGCACGCGCTGGATCGGCAAGCCGAGTACCCTGGCCCGACCTGGCTCGACCGCATCGCGGACGGCCGCGAAGACAGAAGCCAGATGCGCGGCGAAGGTTTTGGCGCTGAGATCGGCAAAGCCTGGAAGCAGCGGGAAGCGACGCTTGAGAAGCTCAGCTTGGGCGAGCGTGGTCCCGATGGCTTCCAGGCCATGCCGGGCTGGCGCGACAACCTGACTACGCTTGAGCAGGAAGCTCTTCGCGACCGCATCGAGCGCGACACCGGGCGGGTGGCGCATTTCGCACGCGACGGCGAGCGTGTGCACGGGCTCTACACGGGCCGCATCCATCTCGCCGAACAGAGCTTCGCGCTGATCGAGCACGATCGCACCGCAACGCTTACGCCTTGGCGTCCGGCGATGGACCGCGCGCTCAATCAAGTCGTCGCGGGTCAGGTCAAAGGCATGAGCTTCGACTTCAAGTACGGTCGCGGCGCCGAGAAAGAGATCACCAAGGCGCTGGGGCTCGACATAGGCGGGCGCGGATAGCGTGGCGCCGTGGGCCCTACTCCTCCGCCAAACCTATGAGTGACAAGATGACGAAAGAGGCTTGCCCGAATGATTCCCAGTAGCGGGCATTCCGAATTCGGCACCGCAAACCGGACATGGCCACCGTGACGCTCTAATTTCCGGAGCTGGCCAATGCCGTGTCGAACGCTGCCGCGCCGACGCCGATCAACCAGGCCCAGACGGCGCAGTCCCTAAAAGCCGAAGCGCACTTGGGGGTGGGATTTAGCCTCCACCGGACAGAAAACAAAGCCCCTGTTGATCTAATCAAGAATAAGCCAATACCGGCGCGGATGATGAGAGTTCTTCTTAAGGTTGAGCCGGCATCTGGAGGCTCGACACTTCGACAATTGAGTAATTTAGAAAATTTTTCGAAATAGGCACCTAGCGATGACTGCAAGGTTACAGTTAATCTTCATCCTACGGGACTGATTATTGCCCGCGTAGCCACGATTACGCTTTCGCATCTAGCTCAAGACCAATTTGTAGTTTCTCGCAGATCTTCATTGGCGAAATCGTTCCCGTTTGATTCCTTGTCGACTCAATCCTATAATAGCGAGGAACCATGATGTGGAGACAATGATGTCAGACGTTCTTGAAACTAGCGCGTGCAAGCAAGAGGCAGCAGCGGTGAAGACCGCGATCCTTGGCTCGCAACCTTCGAACTTGGCGCTTCAGCGTTTGAAGGCTCGCGTGTTGAACGCGTCGGACGCGAGCGCGGTCATCACGAGCTACGACCGCATGCACCACCGGCACAGCCGGACCCCGCGCTAAGTAAGGCGCGCGATGTGGCCGCCGCCAGGATCACCTCGTTTCTGGTGAAGCTTGCATCGCGCTGCAATCTCGATTGCGATTATTGCTACGTCTATCATCACGCTGATCAGAGTTGGCGTCGGATGCCGAAGACGTTGTCCGATGAGCATCAGACGGCATTCGCCGAGCGTCTCAGCGCTTATGTGCGCGAGCAGAACCTTCGTGAGTGTTACGTCTTGTTCCACGGCGGCGAACCTTTGCTGGCCGGTGCCGAAAGGATAGCGGCCTTCGCGCGGGAAATCCGCAATACAGTCGGAGACAGCGCCACGGTTAGGTTCGGCATGCAGACAAACGGTCTGCTGCTGACCGATGCCGCATTGGACGCGCTTGAAGCGGCGAATATTGCCGTATCACTCAGCCTCGATGGACCACGCGAAGCCAATGACCTTCACCGCACGACAAAGCGACGCCGGTCCAGTTTCGATCGCGTAGAATCAGCACTAATGCGGCTGCAGAAGCGCCCGAAAATCTTCGCGGGCCTGATCGCCGTCATCGATCCGAGGGTAGAGCCCGAAACGCTGTTCGCGTATTTCAGCCAGTTTCACATTCCGAACCTCGACTTTCTTCTTCCCGACGCACATCACCTAAGCCCCCCTCCGGGGCGAGATGCGCAGCCCACTCTTTACCGAGACTGGCTGATACGAGCGTTCGACGTCTGGTTCGATCAGTATCCAAGTCTTCCGATGCGCTTTTTTGACACCTTGTTGGACTCGGCCGCCGGACTGCCCTCCCAGACCGACGCGATAGGCTTCGGCGATGTGAGTTTGCTCACGATCGAAACTGATGGGACCTACCACGACCTCGATGTTCTGAAAGTCGTGGGCGAAGGCGCGTCTGTGCTCACCGGCAGCGTTGCAGATTGCGCAATTTCGGATGTGGCCGCGTCGCCCGCGCTCGCCGCCCACCGTCGGTTGCTCTCCAAAGAGGGACTTTGCGAAACTTGCCGCGCCTGCGGTGCTGTAGACATTTGTGGCGGCGGCTCGCTCCCCCATCGGCACGGGCCTCAGGGCTTCAATCACCCTTCGGTCTATTGTGACGAACTCTTCTCGCTGATTCAGCACGTCACGGAACGATTGCGCCAAAATCTCGAACTTACGGAGGTGCCAGCCAGCAGACTTCCGCGCGATTTTGATTTTGCCAGTTTTGAGCTCGCCGAACGCGCGGAGCTTCAGGTTGAAACCCTGTGCGACGATGCTGAAGCGGCCAACGCCGGTTACTTCCGGTCGGCGTTGGAACTTGCCCAGCCGAGCTGCCCCGGAAGCGCCTCGGCGCTTCTGGCCTTGCCGCCAGCGGAATTCGTTCAAGCGGCTTCCTGGCCTGGCTCGGTCGCCTGGTCGAGCGCCTACCTTGCTTCACGTGCTGGCCGAACCGTTCTCGATGTTGATGGGCGTGCCATTCCCGTCAACGCCGAGTACCTGGAAAAACTCAACGGTGCCCGTGATTGGCAGCGCGCGTTTACAACGCCCCACCCCGACGACGCATGGCTACGTTATCCCTTCGGCGAAGCAATCTTCTTCGAGTCTGCCGAGATTGCGGCCCAGGCAAAACCGGTGGTGGCGGAAGCGCTTCTGATCATCGATCAATGGCGGCCAGCGCTCGCCCGTGAGATCCTCCGCGCCAGCAAGACGATCGTGTTCGTGCGCGATCCAAGCGCCCATCCTGAAAAGATTGTGTCGTTCAGCGATAACTCCGTTCCGGGCGCGTTGTTCGTGTCGGTGTCGCAAGGCGATCGCCTTATCGATCCCTACGATCTGGCAGACTCCATTATTCACGAACACCGTCATCAGAAGCTCTATCTGCTCGAACGCCTTGCCCCGATGGTGCGTTCAGCATCGGAACTGGTCATCTCGCCCTGGCGCGAGGATTTACGTCCACCCTCGGGATTGCTGCACGCCATCTTCGTCTTCGTGGAACTGCGTCGTTTTTGGCTGCACGTCCGAGACGGGGGCCCGGCGAGGCTGCGCGAGCGGGCAATCGACCAGATTGAAGAAACCGACCGCAATCTTGAACAAGCTTTTGCAACTCTGGCTTCGTGTCCACTCTCCGAGGCGGGTCGCGATCTTGCGCGCTGCCTCGATCAAGCGCGCGGCGACGCGTTAACCGAAGCGGCGTGAGCGCCATGTTGGTCGCCCGCAACGCGCTTCCCGAAGCGTTTCTCAAGCGCCACGCCGCTTTGCGGGACTATTTTTGCGACAAGGACGCAGAGGCCAAAGAGGTAGACGGGGGTTGGGAGCTTTCACTGCACTGGCCGGACGGCGTCGAGCGCCACGTGGATCCAAGACTGGACGAAGGCTTGGCTTGGTGGGGCGGCGGCGTGCGGCGAGAATCGATGGCGCTCGCGCGCCGCCGCGAGGGAAAGGTCCTGCGCGCCCTCTACGATACTTGGACGCTTCACAGCTGGAGCGAGTGGCTGGCAAAGCAGCCAGCACCGCCGGCTCGCTTGACTATTCTTCACATCGACGACCACGAAGATCTGTTGTCGCCGCGTTTGTTCGAGACAAATGGCGAGTGGATTGATCCCATTGCGCGCAAGACGGTCGCCATGCGCGATCCGTCGTCTGTGCAATCCGCCATCGAGAGCGGCGCCATCGGCATGGGAAGCTTCATGACGCCGTTTCTGCACGCGCTGCCTCATTGCGACGTGCGGCAACTTCGCCAACCCCCTAAGACCCGAACCACCGAGGACTTTGACATTGTTCTAACGTCGACGCTCGACACGTTGATCAGCCCCGGCAGTCGCCGGCCATCGGTTAAGCTTCAGAAGCGCGAACACGGCGTAGGCGCCGGGCGAATGAGAATAACGGCGGATTTGGACGACTGGCTGACTGACATTCAAGACGCGCCAATTCTCGTCCACATCGATATGGACTATTTCAACAATCGCTATGATGGCGACAGCGATTGGGGAGCGCACTCCGATCCGCTGGACCCCACGCCCGAAAAGGTCGGCGATATCGTTGACAACATGCTTGAGGCGCTTCGATCTCGCCGACTCATTGAACGTTTTGCGGACGTCGTGATCGCTTTCTCACCCGGTTTCTTTCCAGCGGAGCTTTGGTCTAAGGTAGACGGGCAATTGCGCGCGGGCTTGCGAGGTCTCGGTGACTAAAACTCCGCGGCGTAAACCAACGCGGGCGACGCCAAAACCCAAACCCACCGTTCGGGTATCGGCGCGACCGGCCGTGGCCGCAAAGGATGTGACACTAATTGCCAGATCAAAGCCCGGCAAAGACCGCGGCGGCGGCCCAGGCGGGTTTGCCTGGGAGATAAAGGTCGGCGACGAGACAGCCGGCGAGGTGTTTATCAACCGCGTCGGCGAAGGCGCTCTCAAGGGGCAAGCCTTCATCGAGATCTATCTCAATCGCGACAATCAAGGTCGCAAAATTGGCCGTGTCGCCTATCGTCTCGCTGCGCAGAAGAGTGGCTATGACGAAGTGCACGCGGTCATGCGCAAATCGAACAAGGCGTCTTGGCGCGCCGCTGAAGAAGCTGGTTTCGAAGATGCCACGCCAACCGGGGCAAAGCAGAAGGCAATGATTTGGCGGCGCGTATAGTCCGGCTTCCACGCTGGCTGAAGGTTACGGCTGGCGTCGACTTGTCGCTTGTCATCACCGGCGTACGCGATGTCATGCGCACCGATATCGCAAGCGCTGTCGATACACCGACACTGAAGCGGTTCGCGCGAAGCTTGGGTCTTTATGCGTCGATCGACGCAGATGGTTTCGCCGCGATGGCGCGCAAGCCTGGATTGGCGCGGCGACTTCTCATCCTCGATGCCGATCCGCGCCAACATACCCAGCGACTTGGACGCATGCTCGGCTATCCGCACTGCTGTTCTAGGGCAGCGACCAGGATGGGTGAGTGCAATCTTGACGCCTGGGCCTCACGCAAGCGGAGATATATCGGGCGATTTCGTCTTATTGATCACTCTCGCTATGAACATGGCGAAGCACTCATCAGCCATATTCCCTGCTCGTCTGCATGTAGGCCTTCTTTGAGCATAGCACTTGCTGCGCTAGGTGGCGCGCCAGCGAGAATTGGCGCCAGACGTCTACGTGCAAAGTCGAGGACGCGCCCGCCATGCACGCGTTCATCGTAGTCCCCTGCCTTAACGAAGAGAGGTTGATTGGGCGCACCGCCCGTTCGCTGGGATTCGGCGATTCCGGCAAAACTCCCGCGGACGTCACGCTTACGCTCATCGACAACGGATCAACTGACGATACGTGGGCAATGATCTCCGCAATCAAAAACGCTAGTGCGCCCGGTTCGGTGATTATGGCGCGCGAAGAGGAGCGCGGATATGTGCCGCCCCGACACCGCGGAGCATTGCTCGCAAGCGACTTTTGTGTTGAGCATCGCCTTCGCCAAGAAGACATGCTAATCCTTCAGGCAGACGGCGACACAGTCTACGAACCCGGCTATGTAGACGCGATGCGCAACGCAGCGCAGGACGCCAGCGCAAACTACATTGTCGAAGGGGGTACGCGTCCCCCGCGGCGCTTCATGCGTGATCACCCAGGCTTTCAACAGCTCGCAGATCTCATCGACAATGAGGCGGCCACGCACGCCGTGAGTGAAGACGATGACGTCATCGTCGACGATAAAGTCGCCGGCTACCGGCTTGCTGATTACTTCACCTGGGGCGGCCATCGACGGGACTTCATGTCGGGCGGTGCTGAAGTTCACGCTGAAACGACGCGTCTCTACATCAGAGCACGGCGCAGCAATGCGCGCAAAATTCGAGCTGACGACGCATGGGCGGTACCTTCTCGCCGAAAGATTCAACGCAATCCAATCCGTCACTTCGCCACTGCGGGATTTCCTCGTGAAGATGCGTGGTGGCGCGCGTGGAGCGCCCACTATCGCGGCCCGCGCAAGCTTGCCGCTTTCGAGCAGGACGAACACTTGAGCGCGCTCAGTCCCGCAATCGAAATGCGGCGAAGGCACCTGCGATCGCTTTTCGTGACCATCCCGATGGTCGTCGCAAGAAGCTTGAGCGAGAACATCGGTGCCGGGGAGCCGATGTCACCTAAAGAATTCGCAGCGTTTCAGTGTCTTGCGGACGACGATCTCGGCGGCTTCTTCGAGTTGCTACTGCCGTGACAAGCCGAAACGGCAGCGACGACGTTCCCGCGGAGCGTTATCCGCTCTAGCACGTTAGCTCGGCGCGCCATCTGATGTCGCCCCGGTTGTTGGCTCATCCGCGTTCGCAAACAATGCACCGACGTGTTTCGCATACGCTCTCTGCAGGTGTTCGCGTGAGGCGTCACGGTCCGGCGTATAGTCGAGCTTCTCCTGAAAAAAGCGCATCCGGCCGCGCGCCTCCTCAAGTATCTGCGCCCACGTCTTGACCCAAACCGTGACGTTCTTGTGCTGGTAGAGAATACCAGGCGGCCGGTTGTCTTGCTCGGCCCGTCGCTTGACCTCGGCTGCGATGTCTTTTGCAATGATCCAGAAGACCCACCGCGTGTTCGTGCTGCTGAACCGTTCGTCGGCGGCAACAGCATCCGCGTAGCTCTCGATCTGATTCGCCTCTTCACGCCCGATGTTTACGCTTGGACGCTTAAGTTCGACGATCAAGTGCTCGCGATCCGAGACGCCGGGACGAAGAATACAGCGGGAGAGCATTAGATCTACAACGCCGTCCGTCCCATCCGCGCGAACTACCGGATCGTCGACAACTACCTCCTCGCCGATCAGCTTGAGATGTTTGCGCAAGACGTTGGTAAGGTTCTGATCATCGGCGGCCAAATGATACTGCTCGCCGAATATCCACGCATTCGGCGCCAGAACACGGTGGAGCTGGCTCCGCTCTTTGACAACCTTCTGCAGGTCTGGCGCGAACACGAGTTCGTCCAACCCCTGCAGAAACTCAAGCCGATCGGTAATTAGCTTCGTCGCGCTGATCATGTCCGCGAGCGTTGTGCGGTTGAGCAGTTCCGCGAGTTCCTGACGACGCTCTGCTGGAAGCTCAAGAGCTTCATTCAAGAAGCGCAGCGCCTCTTCAGGTCCGGTTTCCAAAGCGTGGCGCAGCAGCCGCAGTTGCAACTGCTTGGCCTTCGGATCGGCTTCCGCGAACTTCGGGAGATACGCATTTACGTTAAGGGCCGCGATATTAAAAACTTGCCGCTCAACTTCTTCCGCCGGCGTCTTGGGTTCGTCTCGGTAGGGGTAAACCTTCTCCTGCTTCCATTGGTCCACAAGGCCGCGCGCCTCTTCTTCGGCGCGCTTGCGGAAGTGCTCGCGGAGCACGCGTTTTGCTTCTTCGATTGCAGGCGTCGTGACACCATCGAGTTCGCCAAGTCCCGTCATGCCTTCGTTGGCAAGCACAGCGATTGCTTCGGACTTCAAGTAGGCTGTGAAGTTGAAGCGCGGTGCCTGGACGCCGGGCTGCATTTCATCGAGCGGAAAGCCATCCTGCGAACAGAGGTACAGGCGACGGTCGGCCGCGACCCTCCATTCAACGATCTCTAACTGGGCCGGGAATGTCTTGCCGTCGACCAGGCGAATGGGCGCGAGCGGCACCTCTGAAACGCGGTCCTCGACGGCCGTTGGATCAACTGCGTTCAGATCCAGGAACAGCTTCACGGCCCGATATTTCCGTATATAGAGCGCAAATATCTGCGAAAGTTCTCCGACGGCGCTGTCGCCCGCCAACGACGGCAGGGCACGCTGGATTTCGGCGATGCGAACGCGAACGCCCCGTTTGTCGCCAGCTTCTGCGGCAACGGGATCGGTCATCTCAAACCGGTCTGCCCGATCGGCGATAATCGTGATCGTGTATTTTTTTAGCTTACCGTTCTCCGGATAGACAACAAACCACTCGACGACACGTCCGAGCGCTAGGGCCTTGAACCGTCCCTGCCCCTCTTTGCCGTGGATAAGGCGATCCCCGTGTTCGGTCTTCGTGGTCAGCTTTTTCCATGAACCGCCGAGCCCACTGAAGCTCTTCTTCGCGCGCTCGGGTGACATTCCCCAGCCGTCGTCCACGACCTCGATTGCATTCAAACCGCCCAGCGCGCCGGGCTCCAAAGTAATATCGACGCGCGAAGCATCCGCATCAAACGCATTCCATGCCAGCTCGGCTAAGGCCAAGATAGGCTTTTTGACTGCCGTAATCTTGTTGATGTGGTCGGAGTGCGCACTGACGCTGTATTCTGTCATCGGTCGCCCTCATGCCCACAGTAGGGTGCAGGGATCAGCCCGCTTTTCGCGCTACGAGCCACGTATTCATTTTGTCGTCAACCACGGGCCGGACCGACGTCAATGAGGGAAATGCGGCCTTCATTCGAACGTGGTCGAACTCGGCGGCGAAAGAAACTGGCCCTTCGAGAAACATGTCAACAACGCCCCTTCTCCGCGGACGCTCTTGATCTTACCCCCGGGGACGCGCGGATCGAACGTTCTCTTTCATGTTGCGGCCGCGCGCCGCCGACTTCTGAAAATGCGCCACCGCGACAGACGACGCTCGACCACCTCACGCGATCTGAATTGAAGGTCCGCTTGAGCAGCTCACGTCGCGGAGCGGGACGGCTCTTTCTGCCGCAACAGAAGTTCACTTCTTGAGGCGGACGCCTGGCCCGCCGTCCTTGTTCTGCTTCGCACCGAGAAAGACGACCCCGGCGCCTTCGAGCGCACGACGCACCGCGTCGACATTCGCCTCCGTGCTACGCTCTGGCCCGCGCTCGCCTTCCATGCGCCGGATTGTAAGGACCGAGAGCTTGGTCTTCTCGGCAAGCACCGCTTGGCTCCAATCGAGCAACGCCCGTGCAGCGCGGATTTGAGCGGCGGTGAGTTCCATTTTCGCACACGTGTTCGTTTTTGGTTGACGCGCGATCGCCGCGTGTTAGCTTTTCAATCATCATAGCGAAAAGGACTAACAATGTCCGCACGCCCGTCGAAGACGGCGAACGAGAGCGCATGCCCAGGTGAGCCTTCCCGCCGCTTGGTACTTGGCTCTGCCGCCTTGCCTCTGATCAGCGCGCACAACGATCCAGCCGTGCCCACCTGCGAGAGCTGGCTCGCACAACACGCTGAGCAGCAACGTCTCGGCCGCCGCTGGCAAGAAATAGAAAACCGCGCTTTTGCCGAACTCAATTGGCCGAAGCTCAATCGCACCCAGCGCGGCCGCCATCGCGAACAACTGGAGATGGACGCGCTCTACGATGAAATGGACGCGCTGCACGCGCAGAACCAAGCGCTGCTAGCGTCGTTGCCCAGCATCGTCGCCACTACCCATTTGGGTATATGCGGCAAGCTCGCCGTCGCGGCGATCGAAGCCTGCCCGGAAGACCATCCCGAACTGCACCACCTGATCGCCAGCATATTGCGCGACTATCGCGCTCTGCATGGAGCGTGAGCCATGGACTGGGACTCGCTCGTCGGCAGCGTCGTCTTGCTCGGCGTCATCGCCTCGGTACTGCAGCTGCTGTGGCGGTTGCTGTTGGGCATCTTGGTGTTCGGCCCTCCCTCCTATGGCGGCGTGATCATTGGCCACTTCGTTGGCGTCCAGTCCGGTAGCGCTTGGCTTGAGTTTCTGTCTGCGATTGTGGCGGCGGGCCTGCTTGGTGATCTGGTTTGCGCCTCACTGCGCGCTCTGCGGAGCGTGGACTGATGGCGCGCTTTTCTCGCCGCAAACTGGTGGCCGGTATGAGCGCGGCGCCGTGGCTCTCAGACGTGAGATTGACGCGCGCAATGGCCGCCGATCCGGTGCTGGTCTTGTGCGGTCACTATGCCGACCTCGTGCGGCGCGGTGAGATTTTGCTGCGTCGCTGGTCCGACCGCGAAGCGTGGCTCGGTAAGCATCGAGACTGGTTCAATCTAAGCGACGACGAGCAGAAACGGCTCCCAGAAGCGCAGGTGCTCTATGCCATCGATGCAGAGTATGAGCGATGCACGCGCGAGTGTGTCCGCGTGTTGCGCCGCTTGCGGAACGTGCCCGCTGTGACGGTCGAGGGTGCGATCGCCAAGCTGAGCATCGCGGCGGAAGCGATTGAGCCGGACGATTATCCCAGCGCACATCGGGTGTTGCTCAGCGCTATCGCCGATCTGCGCGCTCTCCAGCCTCGGGGCTAGGGCGCGATGGCAGACTGGCGCATCCACGGTCATGTGATGGCCAAGCAGCGATCCAGCTACGGCTTGCACATCGTTCTCTTTGCCAGACGGATCGAATTTGACGGCTTTAAGCGCCGCAACATGCCTTATCTGTTGGTGCTCTGCCCTACCGGCCCCTTGAGCGCCGCGCTCGACTTGCAGCTGCGCTTGCGTGACGT
>CAYUOC010000130.1:0-3881 GCA_964446305.1 uncultured Terricaulis sp.
GCCCACGAGAACGAGCCGCCATCAGCATAAAGTTCCGCGTTGAAGAGCCGAACTGAAAGCACCGTGTAGGCGGCCTCACCCACCTTCTCAGCATTCGGCATGGCGCGGCTCACTTCTCCGGGGCTCGCCGCGGCGGGCGTTGCCAGCAACATAAGGGCGGCGAGGGAGGTCAGCAGGCGTCGCACGGGGTGGTCTCCAAACGGTACTAACGCGGCATACGGGCGAAAGGCGCCATCGGATTGACGGAACTTCGTTAGCTCGCAGGCGCCAGCGCCTTGGTGAGGAGCTTCGATAGCGCCTCAAGCGTGTCGGCGTCGCTCGGGCGTTTGTCCCAGCGGATGCGAGAGATGCGGGGGAAGCGCATGGCCACGCCCGATTTGTGCCGCGTGGAGCGCTGGAGGCCTTCGAACGCCACCTCAAGTACCAGGCCTTTTGCTTTCGTGTGCGTAACCTCGCGCACCGGGCCGAAGCGGTTGGTGGTGTTGTTGCGCACAAACTTGTCGAGTTCGATCAGCTCTTCATCGGTGAAGCCGAAATAGGCTTTGCCGACCGGCGTCAGCTCGCCAGCCTCAGTCCAAACGCCAAACGTGTAGTCCGAATAGAAGGAGCTTCGCTTGCCCGAACCGCGCTGCGCGTACATCAGCACTGCATCGATCACCATTGGATCGCGCTTCCACTTGAACCAATAGCCCTTCGGCCGCCCCGCCAGATACGGCGCATCGCGCCGCTTGATCATCACGCCTTCAACAGCCTCCGCGTCGAGACCCGCGCCGCCATGCGAAGGATCGGCACGGGCGGCGCTGAGTTCGTCCCAAGTATCAAACGGTATCATCGGCGAAAGATCGATCGGTGCGAGCGGATACGCGGCCACGAACGTCTCCAGCTTCGCGCGCCGCTCGCTGAAAGGCAGCGCCCTTAGGTCCTCATCGCCGAGCGCCAAGAGATCATAGACGCGGATGAATGCCGGAAACTCCGTCAGCAGCTTCGCATTGACGCTTTTGCGGTTCAGCCGTTGCTGCAGTGTGTTGAAGTCCTGCACGCCGCCGCCGCGCCGGATCAGCAGCTCCCCGTCGAGCACCGCGTCAAAGTCAAACCCCGCGGTCAAATCCGGAAACGAGCTCGAAATGTCTTCACCGGTGCGCGAATAAAGCCGCGCCACACGTTTGCCGCTGGCGTCTTGGCCAGCAGCGGCTTGAACGCGGATGCCATCCCACTTCCACTCGGCCGTGAAGTCCGCCGGATCAAGTGGATCAAAGTCCTCAGGATCGATCGGGTGCGAGAGCATCGGCGGGTAGAAGCGCACGGTCGTCGCCACGCTCGGCGCGTCGGCGCGGCCTTCAAGCCACGCGAACAGCTCCGTGTAAGGCGGCGCGACTGCGTGCCAGACGTCTTCGATCTCATCCGCCTCTTTTCCACCCAGCTGCGCCAGCGCCGTCCGCGCCAAGCGCGCCGAAACACCGATGCGCAGCGCGCCGGTGATCAGTTTCAGAAGCGCCCAGCGTCCGTTTTCATCGAGGCGGTCCAGCCAGTTCGAGACGACTTCGGGCAGCTTGTCTTTCGGTGTCGTGCTTAGGCCTTCGACGACGTCCGTGATGGTGAGCTGTGCATTCGCCCGCGTCTGATCCGCGGGCCAGATCAGCGCCACAGTCTCGGCGAGATCGCCGACGAAATCGTAGGAAAGCCCAAACAGAACCGGATCGGTTTTGTCCGCCGCCAGGCTGCGAATCAGGCCCGCTTTCGCGTTCTTAAACGTCAGCGCGCCCGTCATCGCCGCCAATGCCCAGCCTCGATCGGGATCGGGCGTCTCGCGGAAATACTGCTCCAGCAACGCGAGCTTGCCTAAGCGGCGCGGCTCGTACGCCAAGCGATCGAGGAGGGCGGCGAAGCGGTTCACGCCGCCGCGCCTGGCGGTTCTTCCTCGTCGCCGTAGCCGACAAGATGCAGCGCCTTCGCCTTCAGCCCTTGCTGCTCGCACCAATGCGCGAGCGCATCGGCTTCGCCATGCGTGATCCAAATCTCGCCAGCGCCTGTGTCCTTGATCGTGCGCTGCAGATCGCACCAATCGGCGTGATCCGAGATCACCAGCGGCAGCTCCGCGCCTTGCTGTCGCGCCCGCGCCCGTATCCGCATCCAACCGGACGCCACCGCCGTTACCGGATCAGGAAAGCGCCGCACCCACGGCGTCTGCAGGGCGCCTGGCGGGCAGAGCACTATCGCGCCTGCGTAGAAACTCTTCGGCGCTGTCTCGACATGGCGAATGTCGCCGAGCTCAACGCCGCACTCTTGGTAGAACTTCGTCGTCTCCAGTAGCGCGCCGTGCACGTAGATCGGCTTGTCCCAACCCGCGCGCACCAGCTCGGCCATCACACGCTGCGCTTTGCCCAAGGCATACGCGCCAACAATGTGCGCGCGCTCCGGGAACATCGCGACAGACGCGAGCAGCTTCTGCACCTCATGCGCCGCGCTTGGATGCGTGAACACTGGCAGCGCGAACGTTGCCTCGGTGATGAACACATCGCACGGCACAACTTCGAATGGCGGGCAGGTGGGATCTGGCTGGCGCTTATAATCGCCGCTCACCACCACACGCGTGCCGCCGCATTCAGCCAGAGCCTGCGCCGAACCCAGCACATGTCCCGCCGAATGTAGCGAAAACTTCACGCCGCCGATCTCAACGACCTCGCCATATGAGAGCGCCTGGGTCGCGCCCGCGAAGTCCGGCCCGATCCGCGCGCGCATGATCGCCAGCGTTTCCGCAGTTGCCATCACGCTGCCATGGCCCGCGCGGGCGTGATCGGAGTGGCCATGCGTAATCAACGCCCGCGCCACCGGCCGGGTTGGGTCCACGTAAAGGTCCGCTTTGGGGCAATAGAGGCCTTCGGGGCGGGGATGTAGGATTTGAGCCGGCTGCATCGTCTTCGAACAAGTAGGGTATGTTGCGGCGCATTTCCGCAATCGCTCTGCGGAATATCGAACGCCCCTAGCCCAATTCGGTTCGCGCCCCTATGTCGGCGCCTCCGAGATCACGAGCCCCGAGTCGCCTCTTGCAGCCCATCATCACGATTAAAGACGTCAGCAAGACGTATAAGTCCGGCGTCCAGGCGCTGAAGCCTTTATCGCTCGACATCATGAAGGGCGAAATCTTCGCGCTTCTGGGTCCGAACGGCGCCGGCAAGACGACGCTCATCAACATGACCTGCGGGATCGTGAACCTCTCGACAGGCACGATCATCGCCGACGGCAATAACATCATCACCGATTATAAAGAGGCGCGCAAAAAGATCGGCCTCGTGCCGCAGGAGCTGCACACGGACGCGTTCGAGCGCGTGATCGACACCGTGAACTTCAGCCGTGGGCTGTTCGGCTTCGAGGCGAACCCGGCCTACATCGAAAAAGTGCTGCGCGATCTTTCGCTGTGGGAAAAGCGCAACGCCAAGATCATGGAACTTTCCGGCGGCATGAAGCGCCGCGTCATGATCGCGAAGGCGCTCAGCCACGAGCCGAAAATCCTCTTCCTCGATGAGCCCAGCGCCGGCGTCGATGTCGAGCTGCGGCGCGACATGTGGGAGATGGTGCGCGGGCTGCGCAAGAACGGCGTCACCATCATCCTCACCACGCACTATATCGAAGAGGCCGAAGAGATGGCCGATCGGGTCGGCGTCATCAGCAAGGGCGAGCTCATCCTTGTTGAGGAAAAAGCGACGCTGATGCGCAAGCTCGGCAAGAAGCAGCTGGTGCTCGATCTCGCCACGCCGATCAGTGAAGTGCCGGGCGGCCTCAACGGCTTTCAGGTCGAACTTGCCGACGAAGGCCGCCAGATCATCTACAGCTTCGATGCGCAAGCAAACGATACCGGCATACCAGCGTTTCTGCGCAAGCTG
>CAYUOC010000130.1:3981-10770 GCA_964446305.1 uncultured Terricaulis sp.
ATGAACACCTACGGCATTCAAGCCATCTATCGGTTCGAGATGGCGCGCTGGTTTCGCACCATCGGGCAGAGCCTGTTCTCGCCGGTGCTTTCGACCTCGCTATATTTCATCGTGTTCGGTTCGGTGTTCGGCTCGCGCATGGTCGAGATCGGCGGGGTCAGCTACGGGCAGTTCATCATCCCCGGCCTCGTCATGCTCTCGATCCTGACCGAGAGCGTCTCCAACGCCAGCTTCGGCATCTACATGCCGCGCTGGGCAGGGACGATCTACGAATTGCTCTCCGCGCCGGTGTCGGCGTTCGAAGCTGTCTGCGGTTATGTCGGCGCCGCCGCGACGAAGTCGGTGATCATCGGCCTTGTCATCCTGGCGACCGCCTACTTCTTCGTGCCGTACACTGCGCAGAACTGGCCGGCCGTGTTGCTGTTCCTGGTGCTGACCAGCGTTTCGTTCTGTCTTTTCGGCTTCGTTCTCGGCGTATTGGCCGACGGCTTTGAAAAGCTGCAGATCGTGCCGATGCTGATCCTGACGCCGCTAACGTTCCTCGGCGGCACCTTCTATTCGATCGAGATGCTGCCCGAGCCTTGGGACACGATCGCGCTGCTCAATCCCATTGTTTACCTGATCAGCGGCTTCCGCTGGGCCTTCTTCGGTGAGCAGGCGGCCGATGTGAATATTGGCGTCAGTTTGGCGGCGATCACGGTCTTCCTCGCGGTTTGCCTTGCGGCAGTGTGGTGGATCTTCAAGACCGGCTATAGGCTCAAGAACTGATCTCCAACGGGAGCCGTGCATGAGCGAAGAGCACATCATCGTCCGCCGCGACGGCGCCGTTCTCGAAATCCGGTTCAACCGGCCCGAGAAGAAGAACGCCATCACCAACGCCATGTACGGCGCGATGGCCGATGCGGTCACCGAGGCGCAGACGAACGATGACATCCGCGTCGTGCTGTTCACGTCGGCTGGCGATTTCTTCTCCGCAGGCAACGACATCAAGGATTTCGCCGCCCAATCGGCCGGCGCCTTCGATGGCCCGCGCCATGTTGGCCGCTTCCTTGAGGTCGTCATCAACGCCGAGAAGCCGATTGTCGCCGCTGTGCAGGGCCACGCCGTCGGCGTCGGCACGACCATGCTGTTCCAGTGCGATCTGGTTTACATCGCCGAAGACGCGCGCCTCACGGTACCATTCATCGATCTGGGCGTCGTGCCGGAGAATGCATCGAGCATGACCATGGTCGATCGCCTCGGGCATACGCGCGCGTTCGCGCTTTTCGGTCTCGGCGAGCCCTTGCTCGGCAAGGATGCGGCCGCCTGGGGCCTTGCCAACGCCTCGTTGCCGTACGGCGAAGTCGAGCCGCGCGCGCGCGATGCGGCGCGAATGCTGGCGTCAAAGCCGCCGCAATCCATGCGTCTCACCAAGAAACTCATGCGCGACCGCGAAGCTTTGATGGCGCGCATGCGGGAAGAGGGCGAGATCTTCGCCGAGCGGCTCCGCTCACCCGAAGCCGCCGCCGCCTTCGCCGCATTCCTAAGCAGCCGCTAGCGCCGCGCAGGTCCGCCCGAGGTCGCTCCACGCTGGCGGCCATGCTGCGCGATCCACGCTTCAATCGCCGGGACTCGCTCGCGGATCGTTTCCGCGCGCAGCCGGATTTGCGCTTGCGCGGCCGCTACCGTGTCGCGCGCACTGCCCTCCGGGAAGTTTTGCGCATAACGATCCAGCGCATCGATCATGGCCACATCGCTGCTGATCGCTGCAAGATTGGTCGGGAATTCGAGCCTCTGCAGCGGGTCGAGCATGGCTTCAATCGCCGCCCGATTGGCGACCAGGAAGTCCCAGGCCATCCGCGTGTGACCAGCTGCGACGGCGCTGATCACTTGTGGTCTGATCTGGCGCGGGATTTCGTCGCCGAGCGTCAGCTGCAGCGTGCGCTGCGCCAGGGCGTCGTCATTGGCGCTCGCAACCAGCAGCCATAGGCGGCGTTGCTCAACGAAATCTGTCGCGCCGCGCGCCTGCGCCAATAGTGCTTCGTAATCAGCCAGCGTTGCGTTGGCGGCATAAACCGATCGCGCAGCCGTGCGGATGGCGCCGGGGAGCTCCGACGGATCGGTTTGAGCCGCGCGCACGCGCCGGCGCGCTTCGGCGATGATCTCTTCGTCGCCAAGTCCGCCCAAAGTGGTGATGAGCGTCGCGCGCATGTTGGTGAGGTTGGCGTCGTCGCCGGGGCGCGGCTGCCAGCCGACGCGCGCGAAGTGCGGCTCCAGGATGCGCCGCCCATAGGCGCGCACCGCCTCGGCGCTGGAGCGCCCGTGCGTGTACCCCGCAAATGCGGACATCGAAGCCGCCGTATCCATGACGATGACCGGATCGGCGTCGGCGGGGATCACGTTGACCAGTTCGAGATAGTTCGTGAACGGCGCGTCACCGCTGCGGCCGAAGGCGTAATAGTCAAGCAGCAGGCCAAGCTGATCGGCGTCATCAAGCTGACCGAACGTTTCGCGCAAACGCTCGAAATTCGCCTCATCATAGAGAACGCGGAAGAAGCCTGACTGGCCCGCGTTCACGAGATACGGCTGGCATGTGTAGAGGACCGTTTCGCCCATGCCCTGCTGGCTGGCGGGGAAGACAACACGCGCCTCATCGCCGCCGATACGCCGGATCATGATCGGAATGGTCCATCGCTGATCCGTGCGCGCGGAATCGTCCATGGCGAAGCGGCTCTGCGTGAGCGAGATGTTGGCGCCGCGTGTGCGCCGGCAGTCCGGGCTCTCAGCCCTGATCAATGGAAAGCCCGGTTGCCCGGTGAAGCTGCGCGCGATCTCCAACACCGGCTGACCCGACGCGCCCTGAATCGCGGTCCACAAATCCTCCGTGCGGGCGCTGCCATAGCGGCGGCTGTTGATGTAGTTGCGCACGCCGGTGCGGAAATCTTCTTCGCCGACATAAGCTTCGAGCATCCGGATGACGGCCAGACCCTTTTCGTAAGTGATGGTGTCGAACGCGAGGTTTGCGTCATCAATCGTGTTCACGACCTGCACCACAGAGTGCGTGCCCTCGCGCGCATCGAGCGCCATGGCGGTGGCGGTGCCGTCGGTCAGCTGCGCCAGCCAGGGATTCCAGTCCGGGTGCACCGCTTCAGTCGCCTTCGCCGCCATCCACGATGCGAACCCTTCGTTCAGCCACAGATCGTCCCACCAATGCATGGTGACGAGATTGCCGAACCATTGGTGCGCGACCTCGTGCGCAACAAAACCGAAGACGTTCTGGCGTTCGGCGGCGCTCGAATTCTCATCCGCGAGCAGATACTGGTCGAAATAGAGGATGGCGCCCCAATTCTCCATGGCGCCAAAGCCGCCCGCGCCCGGCACGCCGATCATGTCGAGCTTCGGCAGCGGATAGGGGATGCCGAAATACTCGGTGAAATAGTTGAGCGATTGCTCGCCGGCTTCGAGCGCGGCCGCAGTGCGATGACCTTCGCCACGGCGCACAACAACACCGAGCTCGACGTTACCGACCTGGCGCGTCACGCGCTCGAAATCGCCTACCGCGAGGAACAGCAGATAGCTTGGCATCGACGGCGTATCGGCGAAGCGCGTGCGCGTGCGGTTGCCTGAAAGCCGCGTCGTCTGTTCGGCCGGCATATTGCCGACCACGAACTGATCGCTCGGCGCCGTTACCGTCAATGAGAACACAGCGCGTAGGTTCGGTTGATCCCACATCGGCGCAAACCGGCGCGCGTCACCCGGTTCGAACTGTGTCGCGATCGCGCGCTTGGTCTGGCCATCGCTCTGGTATTCGACGCGGAAGAGCCCATAGGCGTCGTCATAGATTTTGCCGGTGTAGGCGATGCGGATGGTATGACGCCCCGCGCGCAGCTGTCGGCGCGGCGTGAGCGTCAGGGTCTGCGCCTCCTGGTCCACCTCGGCGGTGGCGGCCGCATTGTCGATGCTGGCGCGCTGCACGGCGAGATCGAGCGCATTCATGGTGATGCGATCGAGAGGCGCGCTGGTTTCGATCGTGATCGTGGCTTCGCCGGCGAGGGTCGCGGCCTCAACATCAGGCGTCACCGAAATCTCGTAACGGATCGGCGTCACCGCATCCTCGAACCATTGCCGCTGCGCCTGAGCGGCAGGGGCGGCGGCGAGCAGGGCGAGCGTGAGCAGGAACGGACGGAATTTCATCAGGCAAACCTCGGATTTGCCGTCTCTAAGGCCCGGAGAATCCCGTCCCGGCAACGCCTTTGCTGCAAAACGGCCCCCAGATCGGGCGAACGGTCGCGCATGTGACCTGCGTCACGGCAACGGGGTAAGCGCGGCGCTACCTTCTTCTCATCGAAGCGAGGCCAACGCCTCACCCAAACGGAGCAAGACAATGACCAAGTTTTACAGCCTCGTTCTCGCCGCCCTGTTGCTGGCGCCGGCCGCCTTCGCAACGCTGAACCAAGCGGCGCAGATCGTCGCCTAAACGCGAACGGCCCAATTCGAAACGCCACCCGAAAGTTACGTCCATGACCAAACTCTACGCCCTCGTCGCCGCTTGCATTGTGTTTGCACCCGTCGCGATCGTGGCGCTGAGCCAAGCCGCACAGATCGTCGCGTAGCTCCCCGCGAACGAGACGTGTGGCCGTGAAGGAAGGCCGCCGAGGTTGCTCCCCCCCGGCGGCCTTCGTCTTTGTGCAAAATGGTTCACGCGCGTTGAGCATCTTTGTCGGGATCAAAGTGCGAAGTTCGCCGTT
The DNA here is from genome assembly GCA_964446305.1 of uncultured Terricaulis sp. Lineage (GTDB taxonomy): Bacteria > Pseudomonadota > Alphaproteobacteria > Caulobacterales > Aquidulcibacteraceae > Vitreimonas. The sequence goes on from CAYUOC010000130.1 coordinate 8,709, forward strand.
GACGCGCCACGAGGTGCGTAATGGACGCTTCACCTGAATGGTCCGTGCGGACGCGTCGGCAGGAAGAACGGCTGCCCATGCGCGGTGTCGCTTGTGTGATTGAGCCAGATGGCTTCTCCCGCGACCAGATCGCATCGTCTCTGCGCGCGATGGGCTTCACGGTCCACGAGACCGGTTGCGGCAGGGTCGGGGAATTCATTGCTGCGCAGGTTCGCCTGAACATTCTTGTGTTGGATCTGGCGTTGCCCGACGTGAAGGGCTTGATGCTGCTGCGCAAACTACGGCGCGCAAACTCAGCGCTCGGCTTGATCGCGCTCACCCGCGAACCGTTGTCGGCAATTCCGATGACGCTCGCACGGTTCGCGGGCGCCGATGCGGTGCTGGCGTCGCCGCCGTCCAATGAAGCGCTCTGCTTGGCTGTGGTGGAAACGGAGCGCTTCGAGAAGGCCGCCGTCAGCCCGCTTCCGGCCAGCGCAGCACAACACTAAGACCACCAAGTTCGCTGCGGCCGAGTTCCAGCGAGCCTCCGCTGGCCTGCACCAATTCGTGCGCGATTGCCAAGCCGAGCCCGTGGCCATCACCCGCTTCATCAAGGCGTCCGCCGCGCGAGAGCGCTTGTTCGGCCTGTTCTGTCGAAAGCCCCGGACCGTCGTCCTCGATAGTGAGTGAAGAGCCGCCACCCCTGACGCGAATACGTTGGCGGGCGAACCGCGCCGCGTTTTCCAGCAGCGGGCCGGTGAGTTCAATCAGCAGGTCCTCGCTCACCGGCATCGGCGCCTGCGAAACGACATTCTCTATGGTGAGCCGCGCACCGGTTTCGGTGTGCTCGATAACCTGCAGCACTTTGGCGATCGCAATGTGCCCGTTTGCACTGCCGCCAGGTGAGGCGGCCGCGCGCGTGCGCGCAAGTTCGCGATCGACAGCGCGGCTCGCGGCAAGGATTGCGCGTTCCAGCCCGTCGGCCGCATCGCTCGCTCCCGCTTCCCGTGCGCGCCGGCTCTGCGCGGCAAGCGCCGCGAGCGGTGTTTTGAGCGAGTGCGCCAAGTCGGCCGCGCGGCGGCGTGCTTGCTCGAGATCGTGTTCACGAGCTGTGGCGAGATCGTTGATGGCGTTGGCCAGCGGCGCGGCCTCGGTGGGGTAGTCGTCCTGAGCCAGGCGCGCTGTTGCGTGCTTACGCATGCCCGCCAACGCCGCGCGCACGTCTTCAAGCGGCCGCAGGCCGAGCTCGACTTGCACCCAGGCCGCGAGGGCGAGCGCCAACCACAGCAATCCAAGAAACACCGCCAGATCGCGCGCAAAGGCATCACGCGCCGCCGTCACCGCAGCGCGGTCGGCGCCGAGCAACACAGTAAGCTGCGCACTTTGCGGGTCGAGCTGAACGCGACGTTCCACGAACACGAGCCGCTGATCGAACGGCCCGGCAAGATGGCCGGTGGTCCATTCCGCCGTCGAAGCGCCGGCGGGCGCCGCGATCGTTTCATCCCAGAGCGAGCGCGATCGCAGCAGCACGCCTTCGCCCTGCACCTGCCAGTAGAGACCGCTTGCCGGAGCATTGAAGCGCGGGTCGCTGGGCAGGGGATCAATCGCCGTTGCGCCGTTCGCATCAGTATAAAGCGTCGAGATCAGCCCGACGCCGCGCGCAGTCAAATCCGCCTCGATTTGGCGCTGCGCGTGGCGTTCAAAAAGATACCCCATTGCAGCCCAGGCGACCGCAAGCGCTGCGAAGATCGCCACACCCGCGCCCGCGAGCAGACGTATGCGCAGCGAACGTTGCATCAAGCGCCGCTCAGCACATAGCCGAACCCACGCCGCGTCTCGATGATGTCCTTGCCGATCTTGCGGCGCAGACGGGCGATCAACGCCTCGATGGCGTTCGCGTCCGCCGCGCCGTCGACGCCATGCAGATGCTCGGCGAGTTCTCCGGCGGAGACGCTGCGGCCCTGCTGGTGCGCGAGATAATCGAGCAAGCGATATTCAAGCGCAGAGAGTTTCTGCGGCGCGCCATCGATCGAGACGCTCATGCGCGTGGTGTCGAGCGAAAGCCGCCCCACCGTGACCACCG
>CAYUOC010000131.1:0-4455 GCA_964446305.1 uncultured Terricaulis sp.
GTCTTGCCGTGGTCGACGTGGCCCATGATGGTCACGACCGGCGGACGCGGCTGCAAGTTTTCATCGGTATCGACTTCGCCGGAGAGACCCTCTTCGACGTCCGATTCAGCGACGCGCTTCACGCTGTGGCCGAACTCCGTTGCGATCAGCTCGGCCGTATCCGGATCAAGCTCGTCGCTTTGCTTCATCATCTGGCCTTGGCGCATCATGTACTTGATGATGTCGGCGACGCGCACGGCCATGCGGTTCGAGAGCTCCTGAACCGTGATGGATTCCGGAATGATGACTTCCCGCTTGATCTGCTCGGGACCGGCGCCGCCCATCATCTTGGCGCGGCGCTCTTTTTCTTTCTGCTGCGCACGGCGATAGGCCGCGAGCGAGCGGACGCGATCATCGTCGCCCGCCACTTCGCGCTCGACCATGTCGAGCGTGAGCTTGCCTTCGCGGCGCTTCGGCTCGCCCTTTTTGGCGGGCTTCACCGGCGCCACCGGCGCAGGCTTGCGCGCGGACTTCACGCGGCCGCCAAGCTCATCGAGCAGCGATGGACCGGGAGCGGCGTTTCCGCCGCCTTGTTGTTGCGCCGATTGCGCGGCTGCCCGCGCAGCGGCGCGCTCAGCGGCTTGCTGCTCAAGTTCGGCTTGTGCTTGCTCGGCGCGGCGGCGGGCTTCGGCTTCCGCTTCGACAGCGGCAAGCTCAGCAGCCTTGCGGCGTTGCGCGTCATCGAGGGCGCGGCGTTGATCTTCTTCGGCCTTCAGCTTCTCTTCACGCGCTTCGCGATCCGCCATGGCGCGGCTCACGGCCTCTTGGCGGCGGCGCGCTTCTTCATCGCTGATCGCGCCCGGAGGCGTCGGCGCCTTGGGCGCAGGCTGCAACGGCTCAGGCGCAGGAGCGGCGCGCGTCTTGATCGGCGGCGGCACGCCAGGGCCAGGGGCGCCCGGCGCGGCGGGCACGGCGCCCGGCCGGTTGATCGAGCGCTTCTCACGCACCTCGACGGCGACCTGCTTGGTGCGGCCGTGGCTGAAGCTCTGACGCACCGTGCCAGTGGCAGTGGTGCGCCCCGACAGCGTCAGCGGTTTGCGGCCGGAGGGAGTATCTTTTTGTTCGTTGCCGTCAGACATGCAGTGGTGTTGCCGATCCTAAATTCGTCTTCACGCGTGGTATTCTCAAACGTCGTCTTGCCCGCCGCGGCGCTGGTCCGTTGAAGGTCCGGCGTCCGCGCCGCCCAGTCCCAGACCAATAGAGCGCCAGGGTGTGGGCCAAGAGGTTGGAACGATGGGGCGGAAACCCGAAAGGCGGCCAATTTCAGCCGCCCAAACCGAAGCCAAGCGCTCTTGAAGCAGGCAAGCGTGTATCACACGTTCCCGCCCCAAGGCCACGCCCAAATCCGAAGAGCTGAAGCACCCAACGGCGGCGGGAGGCCGGCCCCAGAGCCCTATATGGAGGCTCATCAGCTTTTCGCGACCCTCTTCGGCGCCATCTTCCGCTTCGATCAGCAAAAAAGGCGGTTTCGAACGAATCGCTGCGTCGACCTGCGTGGCGCCAACCGCGATCGCGCCGGCGCGCTGCGCCATACCGAGCTGATCAAGACAGCGGCGTGACAACAGCGTTTCCACCGTGTTGGCCAAGCCTTCGGGAACCTGGACCTGCGCCTTGAAGGCGCGCGCAAAGGCGCCCTTCTTGACGGCTTGCTCAATGATGGCGCGATCGGCGCGCACCCACGCGCCGCGGCCTGGAAGCTTCGCGGCCACATCAGGCGTCACGACGCCATCGGGCGCGAGCGCGAACCTGATCAGGTTCGCGCCGCTATCGTGATCACCAGTGACGATGCAGCGCCGCTCGCGTTCGCGGCGCGGCCCCTCAGCCTCTATCCGGGAAGACGCTGGCGACATCGTCGGCGTCTCCTTCTGCTTCGGGTTCGGGTTCCGGCGCCGGCGGCGCTTCGATCCAGCCGGCCGCGACGCGCGCGTTCACAACCAGAGCGTCCGCTTGTTCGGCTGTGAGCGCGTACTCTTCGAGAACGCCCGGTTCGCGCACGCGCTCGCCGTTCTTGGTTTCGAAATAGCCGCGGATATCGTCGCCAACGAGGCCGGCGAAATCTTCAAGCGTCTTGACGCCCTTCTCGCCGAGCGTGACGAGCATCGGGCCGGTGAGGCCGGGAACGTCCTTCAAGGCATCCTCGACGCCCAGCTCAACGCGCTTAGCCTCAAGTTCGGCAGCGAGCTTCTCGAGATAGTCCTGCGCGCGCGCCTGGAGTTCTTCGGCGATTTCATCGTTCAGGCCCTCGATCGAGGCCAGTTCGATTGAATCGACGTAGGCGATTTCCTCGACCGTCTCGAAGCCTTCGGACGCCAGCAATTGAGCGAACATTTCGTCCACTTCCAGCGCCTTGATGAACAGCTCGGTGCGCGAGGCGAATTCCTTCTGGCGGCGCTCGGATTCTTCCGCTTCCGTCAGAATGTCGATCGACCAGCCGGTCAGCTGCGACGCCAAACGCACGTTCTGGCCGCGGCGGCCGATGGCAAGCGAAAGTTGGGCTTCGCCGACCACCACTTCAACGCGTGCGTCTTCCGGATCGAGCACGACCTTCGAGACTTCCGCCGGCTGCAACGCGTTGACGATGAACGTCGCCGGATCCGGGGACCACGGAATGATGTCGATCTTCTCGCCTTGCAACTCGCCGACAACCGCCTGCACGCGCGCGCCACGCATACCAACGCACGCGCCGACTGGATCGATCGAGCCGTCGTGCGAAATCACGGCGATCTTGGCGCGCGAGCCCGGATCGCGGGCAGCGGCCTTGATCTCGATCACGCCCTCGTAAACCTCCGGCACTTCCTGCGCGAACAGGCGGGCCATGAATTCCGGCTTGGCGCGCGACAGGAAGATCTGCGGGCCCTTTGTTTCACGGCGAACGTCATAGACGTAGGCGCGGGTGCGATCACCGACGCGCAGGTTTTCGCGCGGGATGCTCTCCGACTTGCGGATCACGCCTTCGGCGCGGCCGAGGTCGACGATGACGTTGTAGAACTCAACGCGCTTCACAACGCCGTTGATGATCTCGCCGATCCGATCCTTGTATTCGCCGAACTGACGCTCACGCTCGGCTTCCCGAACTTCGTGATTGATCACCTGCTTGGCGGTTTGCGCGGCGACGCGGCCGAATTCGATCGGCGGCAGCAGCTCGACGTATTCCTTGCCCAGCACCGCCTCTTTGTCCGACTTCAACGCGACGTTCAGCATGATGTCGGTCGATGGGTTGAACGGGCGCGTTTCCGGATCGAGGACGCTATCGTCCACAACCGTCATCACGCGCTTCAGCTCCATCTCGCCGGTCTTCGGGTCAATGGTGGCGCGGATGTCGTGCTCAGCGCCGTAGCGCGAGCGCGCGGCCTTCTGCAGCGCGTGCTCCATCGCTTGAATGACGATCTCTTTATCGATCGACTTCTCGCGCGCGACCGCGTCGGCGATCTGCAGGATTTCCAGCCGGTTTGCTGAAATGCCGGTGCTCATTGTGTCTTACCCTTCGTCAGCGTTCTGTTCGGTGGCAGCTTCGGCCGCCTTGGCACGTCTCAAATCGTCTTCGATTAGCTTGTCGGTCAGCACGAGGCGCGCGTCCGACAAAGCGGAAAACTTCAACTTTGCTTCGCCTTGATCGGTGGCGAGCGTGATCTCATCGCCGTTGACCGCCTGGATGACGCCCTTCCAGCGGCGCTGGTTGTTGACCGGCACGGCTGTTTCGAGCTTGGCGTCGAAGCCGACGAAGCGCTCAAAATCCTCGATCCGCATCAACGGCCGATCGATGCCGGGCGAGCTGATTTCCAGGTCGTATTCGCCCTGCACAGGATCTTCGAGATCAAACACCGGCCCCAGCGCGCGCGAGAGCTTGGTGCAATCGTCGATGCCCATTTGGCCGTCGCTGATACGTTCGCCCATGATCTGCAGGCGCTTGCGGCGGTTGCCGGACAGGCGCACGCGCACGATCCGATAGCCCAACTCGCCGGCGGTGGGCTCGATCAGCGCGATGACGCGCTCTTCAACTGGGTTCGTCGCGCGCAGAAGCGGCTCCCGAGGTAACAAAAAAGCGGCGGCCCCGAGGACCGCCGCTGAACCCTCATCGAGGGCATCAGCGATGTGTTGAATGGGGATATAGCGGGTCTTTGCCCTTGCGCCAAGCCCCTCTCTGGGGCCGGGACGCGTCTAGCGCCCCTGCTTAGCCCAGTCCGCGAACCGCCCCGCCCATTCCGCGAGCTGCTGGCGAGAGACCTGTTCGTCGCTGCGGATCGGCCGGCGCAGCTCTTCTTGCGTGGCGGCAAATTCGTCCAGCAAAGTGCCGAGCATTGTCACCTGGCGCGAGACGTGGACGCCGAAGGTAACGTGCTGGGATGAGCTTGAGCGCGTCTCCACCGTGTGGGTCAGGCCCGACGGCACATAGAGCACATCGCCGGCGCGCATATG
>CAYUOC010000131.1:4555-10462 GCA_964446305.1 uncultured Terricaulis sp.
GGCCACCAGTCGATCGACACGAGCGGGTTGTTGCGCGCGCCGCCTGGAATGTGGAGGGCGACGTCATCGCGCGTGGGCTCGAACAAACAGCGCGCCGCCTGCGCATCGCCACCAAAAAACTGCTCTGCCAGCGTCTCGCGCGTCAGCGCCATCTGATCCCCCATCAGCGGCTATATTGATGCCGTATTCCACATGGGCTCGCCACAAAAAATGGCTGTTACGGATTTGGCGCGCGCTCAAAACGCAGCCAAATTGGCGCGCAATCACCGAGCTTTTTCGCCTCGTAGCGTGTCGTCACATGGCCGGGCCATGGCGCGCGCCAATCCTCGGCGTGCTCAGCGAGCCAGTTGAAGCGCCGATCACGCGTGAGATGTTCGAGCGCCCAGGCCCCGTAGTTGGCCCAATCGGTTGCGAAGCGAAGCTCGCTGCCCGGCTTCATCACCCGCGCGAGCTCATCCAAGAACTCCGGTTGGATCAGCCGGCGCTTGTGGTGGCGGGCTTTCGGCCACGGATCGGGGAAAAGGATATAGACGCGGTCCAGTGAAGCGTCCGGCAGCCGCGCGATCACATCACGCGCATCGCCGTTGTGGAGCCGGATGTTCTGGGCATTGGCTTCCTCAATATGGCGCAGACACGAAGCGACGCCGTTGAGAAAGGGCTCAACGCCGATGAAGCGCGTCGCGGGGTGCGCGATGGCTTGAGCGACGAGGTGCTCGCCGCCGCCAAAACCGATTTCCAGCACGAGCCCCTCCCCCTTGGGGGAGGGGTTAGGGTGGGGGGCGACGAAGATTTCGCTCGATGTCGAAGACCGCGCCACATCCTGCCCCGCCCCCCACCCCGGCCCTCCCCCAAGGGGGAGGGAGAAGAGTTGGTCGATATCGATCGTACCTTCTGCCGGCACCGCCAAATGCGGCAGCAGCGTTTCCATCAGCCCAGCTTGGCGGGGCTTCAGGGTCCGCGCTTTGATGCGGCCGAAGGTGCGGAGGGGGCGGTGTTCGTCCATTGCCGCGCCCCATAGCGCAACATTGCCGCCGCGCGAACTCGCCGCCCCACCCTATATCTGCTACCTGAGCCCAAAATCCCCGGAGGAACGAGCATGCGCGAACAGCTGAACTTCTACATCGACGGCAAGTGGGTCGCCCCGGCAAAGCCGCGCGCGCATGACGTGATCAACCCTGCCAACGAGGAACCGGTCGGCCGCATCTCGCTGGGCAGCGCCGCTGACGTCGATAAGGCAGTCGCCGCCGCCAAGAAGGCGTTTGAAACCTGGTCTCAAACCTCGATCGATGAGCGCAAAGCCATCCTCGATAAGGTCATCGCCATCTACCAGCGCCGCTTGGGCGACATGGCCGAAGCCATCTCTTCAGAAATGGGCGCGCCGATGCCGGTCGCAACTGCGATGCAGGCGCCCGCCGGACTGGGCTACCTGATCGACGCGCGCAAACAGCTCGACGACTTCAAGTTCGAAAGCGATTACGGCAACGGCCGCCGCATCATCAAAGAACCGATCGGCGTCATCGGCATGATCACGCCGTGGAACTGGCCGCAGAACCAGATCTGCGCGAAGGTCGGCCCCGCGCTCGCCGCCGGCTGCACCATGGTGCTGAAACCCTCGGAACTCGCGCCGCTCAACGCCATCGTGTTCGCGGAAATCCTTGACGAAGCCGGCGTGCCGCCTGGCGTGTTCAACCTCGTCAATGGTGATGGCCCCGGCGTCGGCATCGCCCTCTCCTCGCATCCGGACGTCGATATGGTGAGCTTCACCGGCTCGACCCGCGCCGGCACCTCGGTGATGGAAAACGCGGCGAAGAGCATCAAGAAGGTCGCGCTCGAACTCGGCGGCAAGAGCCCGAACATCATTCTGGAAGACGCCGACCTGCAGAAGGCGGTCACGCGCGGGATGATGCACATGTCGGTAAACACCGGCCAATCGTGCAACGCACCGTCGCGCATGCTGGCGCCCAAGGCGAAGTACGAGGAAGTCGTGCAGATCGCCGCCGCCACCGCGAACGCGATCAAGGTGCAAGCGCCCGGCGAAGCCGAAAAAGGCGCGATCGGCCCGCTCGCGAACGCCAACCAATTCCAGAAAGTGCAAGGCCTCATCCAGAAGGGCATCGATGAGGGCGCGCGCGTCGCCGCTGGCGGCGTGGGCCGCCCAGAGGGCTTCAACCGCGGCTATTATGTGAAGCCAACCGTGTTCGCCGACGTGAACAACAACATGACCATCGCGCGCGAAGAGATCTTCGGCCCGGTGCTGGTGGTCATCCCGTACGAGAGCGAGGAAGAAGCGATCAAAATCGCCAACGACACGCCGTACGGCCTCGCCGCTTACGTCCAAGGTTCGGAAGAGAAGGCGCGCAAGGTCGCGCGCAAACTCCGCGCCGGCAACGTTCACATCAACGGCGCGCAAGGCGGCCTCGGCACGCCGTTCGGCGGCTACAAGCAATCCGGCCTCGGCCGTGAAGGCGGGCATTTCGGCCTGGAAGAATTCCTCGAAGTGAAGGCCGCCATCGGCTGGGGCGAGCAGCAAGCGTAAACGCAACGCAAACGCGCGTTTCACGGCCCATTAGGCATAAGCGGGCAGAGTGGCGGGATCATGGTTCCGCCACTCGACCCCTTTTCGCAGAAATTCGACTCGATTGAGGTCGATCCCGCAAACGCGCCCGCGCGCGAAGCAATCGAGAGCGCCATGGCGCATGTGGCGCCTCGCGAGGAGATGCTCGCCGCCTCCGCCGCCGCGCCAGATCTGCCTTCGCCGGGGTTCTATCTCTTAGATGACGCCAACGGCCGCTTTGCCGTCGATCGCGACATCGGCGTTGTGACGCTTGCGGATGAATCGCTCCTGCAAGCCGAACGCAATGCCATTCACAACGTGAAGCTCCGCGTGATCGAGCCGTCGGGCTCAACCTACGAGCTCGACATGAAGCTCCGTATCACCGGCCGCGTGCCGCAGATGATTGGCGCGGAAGAATTCGCGGCCATCGCCGGATTGACCGACGAAACCATTCTCGTCGCGCCGCGCATACCGGTGCTGGTCGTGCCGAAGGAAGAGCCGGAAGCAATCGCGGCCACCCCGCCCGCCACACCGGCGTCATGGACACGCTTCGCGGTTGCGCAAGGCCATCAGGCGCGCGCGCCACGCGTGCAGCCTCGCCGCAGCTTCATCACACCGGAACTTCCGGCCACGAATGAGGATGTGTCGCTGACGTTCGAAGGTCTGCCGGCGGCGTTCTCCGCGCACCTTCCCTGGTCGCTCTGAGCGCTACTGCGCGGGCGGATCTTCTTGAATTGAACGCAGGTACTGGATCAGCGCATCCGTGCCTTGCGGATTGAACTGAAATTCCGGCATCGGGTGCGATACGCGGATGCCTTCGATCAGCTCCTGCTCCAAAACATCCGCCTGATAGCGCTGGAATATGGTGCGAAACACCGGCGCGTTCGGATTTGGGCTCGCGCCGTACTCGCCAACCGCATGGCATCCCGCGCATTGCGCTTCCGCAATATCGCGCCCGGACTCAGCCAGCTCATTAAGCTCCGACGCAGCACTCGACGACGCCGGGTTTGACGCCGGGCCTTCATGCGCCGCGCATGACGCTAAGGCGACCAGTGCCGCCGCCACAAAAATCCGCCGCATCATCCTACTCCTCCAGCCTTAGCTTAGCGCAGCCGGAAGCATCTCTATATAGAAAGCGCATGTCGATTCCCGCGCCGCGCCCCGATCCCGCCGTTACTGAAGCGCTGACCGCAATCAATGACCGCACGCCGGTTGTAATGCTGATTGGCCGCGCGGGCACGGGTAAGAGCCATTTCATCCGTGGCCTGGTCGAGAGCAATCCCGGCTATCCACAAGCGCTGCTCGCGCCGACCGGTCTTGCCGCCATGAACATCGGCGGCCAAACCGTGCACTCGTTCTTTGGCTTTCCGCCGCGTCCGCTGATCGGCAATGCCGAGAAGCCAAACTACTTCTTCACCCGCACGGCGCGCGCGATCTCGCGGCTGATCATCGACGAAGTCTCGATGCTGCGCGCCGACGTGCTCGATGCGATGAACTCGCATCTCCAGATTGCACGAAAGAGCTCACGCCCTTTCGGCGGTGTGCAAATGCTTTTGGTCGGTGATTTCTACCAACTGCCGCCGGTCGTGCGTGGCGATGAGAGCCAGCTGCTGGAAGACGCCGGCTATGGCAGCCCGTATGCTTTCTCCGCCCATTGCCTGCGCGACGCGCCGATCGCGGGCGTCGAGCTGACGGAAGTGCACCGGCAGACCAATCAGGACTTCATTCAGATCCTCTCCTCGATCCGCGAGCGCCGCGGCGTGGAAGAGGCGGTGACGATCCTCAACACCGTCTGCCTCGATCGCTCACTGCCGAAGCGGCCAGTGCTGCTCTGCGCCACCAATGCGGTGGCGGACAATTATAACGCGCGTGGCCTCGCCTCACTCGAGGGCGAGGCGGCGCGCTATACCGGCGGCTTCGAAGGCGAAGCGCCAAAAGCGCAGAGCGACCGTTTCCCGGCGCCCATGGAGCTTGTGCTGAAGCGCGGCGCGCGCGTGATCTTCACGCAGAACGATTCCGCGGGCCGCTGGGTGAACGGCTCACTTGGCACCGTGCTGACGCTGGATGACGACATCGTTCAGGTCGCGCTCGACGCTGGCGATGAAGTGGATGTCGAGCGTGCGACCTGGCCGCAAGCGCGCTGGACGTGGAACGCCAAGGAAAACCGCATGGAAGTGAAGGAGGAATTCAAGTATGTGCAATTTCCTCTCGCACCCGCGTGGGCGCTGACCATTCACAAAGCGCAGGGCATGACGCTCGATAGCGTCGAGATTGATCTCGGACGCGGCGCTTTTGCGCCAGGCCAGACCTACGTCGCACTGTCACGCGCGCGCAGCATGGAAACGTTGCGGCTGACGCGCCCGATCAGCGCGCGCGACGTGCAGGTCGATCCGGCGATCGCGGACGGGCTTCGCCGCATCGGCGTTTGATCACATGAATGGCCGGCGCGGGCTGGCGGTGTGCTCGGCGCGCACCGTGCCGCTATCGTCCGCCTCTACGAGCTTCACGTCATAGCCCCACAGATCGGCGACGTGCTGTAGCACCTTGTCCGCGTCGCCTTCTTCCAGCGTCATGCCATCAAGCACGCGGTGCGAGAGGATCAACTTGCGGTCGCCGGCGAGATCGACATCAACGATCTGAATGTCCGGATCGCGGAACGCGATGTCGTAGTGTTTGGAGAGACCGCGACGGATTTTGCGATAGCCGCGCTCGTCGTGGATGGCCGAGACATTCATGTCCTCCTCTTCTTCGTCGTCGTGGACGTTGAAGAGGCCAAAGTCGCGGATGCACTGCGGCGAAAGGTATTGAGACACGAAGCTCTCATCGCGGAAGTTCGCCCAGATGCTGCGCAGCGTGCCGTAGGCGTCGCCGTTGCCGGCGATATCCGGCATCCATTCGCGATCCTCATCCGTCGGGTTCGTGCAGATGCGCTCGATATCGCAGCACATGGCGAAGCCCAGCGCGTACGGGTTGATGCCTGAGTAGCGGCGATCGTCGAAATCCGGCTGCATCACAACGCTGGTGTGAGAGTGCAGGAATTCGAGGAAGGCGCCGTCGTCGATCTGGCCCTTCTCATGCAGGCGGTTCATGACGCGATGGTGCACATAGGTCGCGCAGCCCTCGTTCATCACCTTGGTTTGGCGCTGCGGATAGAAGTACTGATTGATCATCCGCACCATGCGCAGAATCTCACGCTGCCACGGCGCGAGCCGCGGCGCCGTCTTCTCCAGGAAGTAGAGCAGATTCTCTTCCGGCAGGCCGAGCAACGCCTTGCGGCGCGCATCATCGTCGGCGCCAGCTTTGCGCTTGCCTTGCGGCACCGTGCGCCAGAGATCGTTGAACAGCTGCTCGCC
>CAYUOC010000132.1:0-10316 GCA_964446305.1 uncultured Terricaulis sp.
GTCCTTGATGGCGTTGGTGACGTGCGGGATGACCTGCACGGTCGCGCCGAGATAATCGCCGCGTCGTTCTTTTGTGATGATCTCTTGGTAGATGCGCCCGGTGGTGATGTTGTCGCCTTGGGTGGCGCTGACACCGGTGAAGCGTTCGTAGTGGCCGAGATCGAGATCGGTTTCGGCGCCATCGTCAGTGACGAAGACTTCGCCGTGCTGATACGGGCTCATCGTGCCCGGATCGACGTTCAGGTAGGGATCGAGTTTGCGGAGTCGGACCCGGTATCCGCGTGCTTGCAGCAACGCGCCTAGAGCGGCGGAGGCGATGCCCTTCCCAAGAGAAGAGACCACGCCGCCGGTAATAAACACGTAGCGAGCCATTATCCTTCCGTCTCAGCCTCGGTTTGCGTTCTGCGCGCCCCGAGACCCGTTTACGGGCTTATTGGTCGGGACTTATTGGTCGGGACCGGCGCGTTCGCGCCGTACTGCGGCAACTCCGTTAGCAGAGTCGCTCGATTCGGTAGCGAGCTGGTTATCAGTTGTGAGGTCGATGCCCGTCACCGCGCCATTAGCCGGCGTGGTTGCGGGCGGGGTCGTGCGTTGGGTCGCGGCTGGCTGCGTTGACGTCGGGGTCGTTGCAGGAGCGGTACGTTGTGTCGCCGGCGCCGTGGTGCGCTGCTGCGTTGTCGCGCCGGTGCTGGCGGGCTGACGCTGCGGGGTGGTGGCGGCGGTTTGGGTTGGCCGGTTCTCGATCGGGCCGGCGCGCGTCGTGGCAGCGGAAGCCGGCGGCGGGTTCGGCGTGCTCGCGGCCGCATTGCTCGGGCCAAGGGCGAATTGGTTGGTTGCGGGCGCGCGGCCTTCGGTCGGGTCGGGCGTCGTCGTCGCGGGCGGCGCGGCCGGTTCTTCAGTGGCCGCCGGCTCGGTGGTGGCAGGCGCGGTTTGCGCCGGCAGCAAATCCATGACCGAACGGCCGTTGCTGCTGCTGGCGGCGCCGGAAATCAGCGTCAGGCCAAGCGAAGTAACGATAAAGAAGCCGCCAGCGACCGAGGTCATCTTGGCGAGCGCGTCGGCTGCGCCGCGGCCGGTCATCAGCGAACCACCGCCGCCGCCGCCCATGCCGAGCGCTCCGCCTTCGGAGCGCTGCAGAAGCACAAGGCCGATGAGGCACATGCACACGAGCAAATGGATGCTGAGAACGATCAATTCCATCTGACTGCCCGTCTCCCACGCGCCGCTCGGCTCGCGCCCTACATGGGCGCGCGCGAAAGGGCGCTCAATAGCTGAGGCCGATCCTAAACGCCAGCCCGCCGCAGCGCATCCTTATGCTGCAGCCGGATGACCCAGAATAATGGCCGAAAAGTCAGCCGCCTTCAGGCTTGCACGCCCAACAAGGGCGCCGTCCACCCCAGCCACGGTGAATATCTCACCCGCATTCTTCGGCCCGACCGAGCCGCCATAGAGAATTCTGGTCTCATTCGCCTCCGCGCCGAACTGGCCGGCCAAGGTTTCACGAATGAGCGCATGGACTTCGCCGATTTCGGCCAGCGTCGGCGTCGAGTTTCCCCCGATCGCCCAGACAGGCTCGTAGGCGACCACAAACGCGCCCTGCCCCGGGACACTGCCTTTTACCTGTCCGCCAACGACTTCGGCGACTTTGCCTGCGGCGCGCTCAGCCTGGGTTTCGCCGACGCAAACGATTGGCGTGAGGCCCGCGGCGATGGCGGCTTCGGCCTTCTGACGCACGAGTTCATCGCTCTCTTTGTGGTTCTGGCGGCGCTCGGAGTGGCCGACGATGACGTACTTGGCGCCCGCATCGGCCAACATGGCGGCGCTGACCTCGCCCGTGCGGGCCGCGTCAGCGGCGTTGGGGCTGCAATCCTGGGCCCCAATGAGGATGGGTTTCTCGCGGGTCTGCCAGGCGGCGGGCGGAATGTAGACGGCCGGTGGGCAGATCAGGACGTCGATCTTGGCGGCAGCCGGGCCGATCGTTTCGGCTAGGGCGCCGAGTTCGGCCAAATCACCCATGCGGCCAAACATTTTCCAGTTTCCAGCGATCAACGGCTTACGCACGCCCATACCTCTCCCCTCGTTTGAGCCGCTGCGGCGGCGTGCGGCAATTGCCCCGTCGGGGGGGCCTCTCTATGGTCCGCCGCCTCACGCATACGGAACGTCACATGCTTCTGCAATTTCGGAATATTACCCGCGGCTGGATCGCGACCATCATCGTGCTGCTGGTGGGGCTGGCGATGGTGATGTTCCTCGTTCCGCAGGACGGCCTCAATCTCTCGACCGGAAACGCGCTCGCGACCGTCGGCGGACGCAATATCACCCCGCCCGAATTGACGCGCGAGATGGAACTGACGCTGCGCGGCGAACGCGCCAACGGCAACAATGTCAGTCAGCAAGAGGCCATCGACGCCGGGCTTCACCTGCGCCTGCTCGAAGGCATGATCAATCGCGTCGCTATGTATGTGTACGCCGACAAGGTCGGCGTGAGCGCCAGTGACGAACAAGTGGCGGCGCGGATCCGCGAAATTCCCGCGGTGAACAACGCCGTGACCGGATCGTTCGATCCTATCGCTTACAACGCCTTCCTTCAGCAGATGCGCTACACCGAACAAGAGTTCGAGCGTGATGTGCGCGGCGATCTCACGACGCAGATGCTCATTCAATCGCTGATGGCCGGCGTGCGTGCGCCGACGAGCTTCGGTGCGCTAACTTATGCATTCGATGCTGAAACGCGCGTGATCTCCGTAGCTGAAGCCCCAAACTCGGTGGTGGGCACGATCCCGCAACCGAACGACGCCCAGATCCAGGCGTTCTACGAAGATAGTCAGGAAGCCCTGCGGCTGCCGGAATTCCGCGCGCTGACACTGGTCTATGCACGCCCGGCCGATTTCGCCGCGCGGGTGCAGGTGCCGGAGACGCGCATCCGCGAAGAGTTCGACGCGCGCGCCGCGCAACTGACGCGACCGGAGCGGCGGACTTATGTGCGCATCGCCGCAGGCAACGAGCAACAAGCCAATGATGCGGCTGCCCGGCTCAATCGCGGCGAGAGCGCAGCTGCGGTCGCGCAGGCGATGAGCTTGCAGGTTACGCGCGGCGAAAACCAATCGCAGGCGGAAGTGCCGGATCGTTCGGTCGGCGAGGCCGTGTTCCGCGCGCAGGTGCGCGGCCCCGCAATCGTCGCGCGCGGCGAGCTTTCGCCGTTCGTTGTGGTGCGCGTTGAGGACTCGACGCCGGCCGTGGCGCCGAACTTCGCTGAACTGCGCGACGATATTCGTGACGCGATCGCGGCCGATGAAGCCCACGATCTGCTGAGCGCGGCGATTGGAACGTTCGAAGATGCCCGCGCCGGCGGGGCTTCGTTGGTGGACGCCGCGCGCCAAAGCGGGCTTCCCACAGTCACCATCGAAGCTGTCGAAGCCGGCGGGCGCAACCAACAAGGCCAACCGGTTGAAGCCTTGGAGGGCCATGAAGAAGTCATCGCCACCGCGTTCCAGACGCCCGAGGGCGAAGCCACCGATTTCGTGCCCGCGGGCGACGCCGACGTGATCGCCGGCGTGGACCGCATCATCCCGGCCAGTGTCCGGCCGCTGGAGGAAGTGCGTAGCGATCTTGTGCAGGCGTGGATGCAGCGCGAGCGCGTGCGGCGTCTGCGTGAAGTCGGTGAGACGATTGTCGCTGCCGTGAATGGCGGCCAGACGTTGGCGCAAGCGGCGGCTGCAAATCGGGCCCGCGTGGTCGTCTCGTCCCGAACGATCGACCGTCGCAGCGCGGCTCAAGGTTTGCCGCAGGGCTTGGCCGGACCGATGTTCGCAGTCGCTGAAGGCGCCGCGTTCAGCGAAATCGGCAATACCGGCGTGTTGATCGCGGTGGTCGAACGCATCAATCGCGCCGACATCGCCGCCGCCGACCCGCAAATCCTGGAAGCGACGCGCCTCTATGCGGAGCGTCCCTGCTTGCAGCAGGCGCTGCAAGCTGGCGCGCCGCCCTATTGCGGCGTCACGTCGAGCCTGGCCGAAGCGATGCAGGGGCAGATCGTCTCGAGCACCAATCCGCGCCGTAACGAGCGCCTGCTCTCCAGCACCTATCGCGCCTCCAACGCGACGGAAGAAGACGCTCAGCAATGAGCCAAGGCGAGCCAGCGCTGGAACCGGCGCTGGCCGCTTATACCGAAGCGCACGCACGCGGCGGCGGCGTTGTCTGGATGAAGCGCGTCTCGGATTTGGAGACGCCGGTTTCGGCGATGCTGAAACTGGGCGCCGACAAGCCCGGCTCATTCCTGCTGGAAAGCGTGCAAGGCGGCGACTTCCGCGGCCGTTACTCGATCATTGGCTTGAAGCCCGATCTGGTTTGGCGCGTGCGCGAGGGGCGTGCTGAGACAAGCCGCGGCGGATTTGCGGATAACGCCTTCCGGCCACAACGCGATGCGCCGCTGAAGAGTCTACGCAAGCTCTTGGCGCGTTCGGCGCTCGATCTGCCGCCACACTTGCCGCCGATGGCGGCCGGGCTTTTCGGCTATCTTGGCTACGATATGGTGCGCCTCGTGGAGCGGCTGCCCGAGAACACGCCCGACCCGATCGGCACGCCGGATGCGATGCTGTTGCGGCCCACGATCGTGGCGGTGTTCGATAATGTCACCAGCGAGATCACGCTAATCACGCCAGCGCGTAAACGCGCGGGACAAAGCGCGGAGGCTTCGTACAGCGCAGCGCGCGAGCGGCTGGAGCGCGTGTGGCGCGCGCTTGAGCGGCCGTTGGCGAAAAGGCGCGGCTCCGCGGCTGCGCCAGAGACGGTTGAGCCACACTCAAACACGACGCCGGAGGCGTATCGGGCGCTGGTGGCGAAGTGCAAAGATTATTGCAGCGCGGGCGACATCTTCCAGGTGGTGCCGAGCCAGCGTTTCTCAGCGCCGCTGAAAGCGCCGCCATTTGCGCTTTATCGGTCACTGCGGCGGCTGAACCCCTCGCCTTTCCTCTACTATCTCAACTTCGCGGACTTCGCGGTGGTGGGATCGAGCCCGGAAATTCTGGTGCGCAAGCGCGGCGAGACAATCACCATTCGCCCGATTGCGGGCACAAGGCCGCGCGGCGCGACACCAGCCGAGGATCACGCGCTCGAAGAGGAATTGCTCGCCGATCCGAAAGAACGCGCTGAGCATTTGATGCTGGTTGATCTGGCGCGGAACGATCTCGGACGCGTTGCTGTGCGCGGCGCGAAGGCCGGATCGAACGCGGCGGCGGCAAGCGCCGGCTCGGCGCATGTGCGCGTGACGGAGGCGTTCACGATCGAGCGCTACAGCCATGTGATGCACATTGTCTCCAACGTCGAAGGCGAATTGGCCGAGGGATATGGCGCGCTTGACGCCCTGCTCGCCGGCTTTCCGCATGGAACGGTGACGGGCGCACCCAAAATTCGCGCCATGGAAATCATCAACGAGGTCGAGCCGTATAAGCGCGGGATCTATGCGGGCGGTGTCGGCTATTTCGGCGCTGGCGGCGACATGGACACATGCATCGCACTGCGCACGGCGGTGGTGAAGGACGGCATGCTCTTCGTGCAGGCCGGCGGCGGCGTCGTGCTCGACAGCGACGCGGAAGCCGAACGACAGGAAACACTGCATAAGTCGCGCGCGTTGTTTCGCGCTGCGAGTGAAGCCTGGCGCTACGCGTAGCGGCGCAAGTTCCGCGCTTACGGTCATTTAAGCGAAGTTCCCTGAGCCCGAACCGGCCATTGGCGCGTTGTCTTGCGTGCATTCAACGCTGGCCCCTCCCGTCCGGCCTCGCTCGGAGTCAATCAACATGAAAAAATTGCTCATCGCGTCGGCAGCAACGGCCGCGCTTGCGATCGCGACGCCGGCGTTCGCGCAGCTCGGCGACACAGTGCAAGGGACGATCTCTCCCCAAGTCCAAGCACAGACACAGGCGAACACCGCAACGGTGACAGAGCCGACGACAGAAGCAGTCGAAGAAGCGACGACACAGGGCTCTGAAGCGGCGGAAGCCGCAACCGCGCCGCAAACCGTGACGGGCGAAGCAAGCGCCGCCATGGAAACGCCGGCGGTAACGGCTCAAGCCGACACGACCGCAACCATGACGACGCCGGACGCGCGCCCGACTGTCAGCGCGGCGACTGAAACGGCCCAGGCGACGACCGAGAGCGCAACTGAAGCGGCGGAAGACGCGGACGCCGCCGTCAGCGCCGAAGCGGAGGCCTCGACGCAGGTTGCCGCCGCCCCGAGTGGCGCGACCGCGACGGCCGAATCCGCCGCGGAGGCCGCCGCAACACTGCCGCAGCCTGTGCAAACGGCTGTCGCTGACGGCCGCTACACGACTGACGACTTGAACCGCGCGCAGCTTGCCGCGCTGCAGACGGGCCCGGGCCGCTAAGTCTGGAGAAATTCGCGAAAAGGGATGGCGAGGCCGCGCGGTCTCGCCATTTCTTTTGCGTCGGCGCTGGGCTAAGTTCCGCCGGATGATGCTTTGGCTGGCCTCCGCACGATGGCGCGTTTGACGACGCTTTGAACCTGCTCGTCTTCCGCTTGCCTTGAGGCCGCCTGCCCCATGATCCTCGTCATCGATAATTACGACAGCTTTGTTTATAATCTCGTCCATTACGTCGAGGACTTTGGCGTGCGCGCTGAAGTGGTGCGCAATGATGCGCTCTCGGTGGCCGACGTGCTCAAGAAGAGGCCAAAGGCGGTGATCTTATCGCCGGGGCCGTGTACGCCGAACGAAGCTGGCATTTGCTTGGAGCTGTTGGCGAAGGCGCCGGACGATCTGCCGATGTTTGGCGTGTGCTTGGGTCACCAGGCGATGGGCCAAGCGTTCGGCGGCGATGTGGTGCGCGCGCAGGAGATCATGCACGGCAAAGTGTCCGAGGTGACGCATCGTGGCGGCGGGCTGTTTCGCGGCCTGCCCTCCCCGTTTCGGGCGACACGCTATCACTCGCTGGCCGTGAAGCGCTCGAGCTTTCCGGCGGAGCTTGTGATCGACGCAGAGACGGCTGACGGCGAAATCATGGGGCTTTCGCACACGTCGCGGCCGCTGTTTGGGGTTCAGTTTCACCCCGAGTCGATCGCGTCGGAGCATGGGCACGCGATTGTTGGGAATTTTCTGAACGCGGCGGGCTTGCGATGAGCCTCGCGACAACGATCTCGGCGCTGAAAGACAGCACCAGCGTGCAAGCCTCCGACATCGATGCCGCGTTCGCGGAAATCATGGACGGCGCCGCCGCGCATGAGGAGATCAAGCAATTCCTGACGCTGACAACGCCGCTGATGGGGCACGCTCCGCTGATCGCGGCAGGCGCGCGCGCCTTGCGCTCACGCATGGTGCGGGTTGCGGCGCCTGAGGGCGCGATTGATGTTTGCGGCACCGGCGGCGATGGCGCGCATACGCTGAATATTTCGACGGCGGTGGCTTTCGTGGTCGCGGGGTGTGGTGTGCCGGTGGCCAAACACGGCAACCGGGCGATGAGTTCGAAATCGGGCGCGGCCGACGTGCTTGAGGCGCTCGGCGTGAAGCTGACGGCGGATATCGCAACGCTGGAGCGTGCGCTGCGTGAGGCGGGCGTGGCGTTTCTGTTTGCGCAGAATCACCACCCAGCGATGCGGCACGTTGCGCTGGCGCGGCGCGAGCTGGGCAAGCGCACGATTTTCAATCTGCTTGGGCCGCTCTCCAATCCGGCTGGTGTGAAGCGCCAATTGATCGGCGTGTTCAGCGAAGATTTTCTGGAGCCGATGGCCAGCGCACTGAAAGAGCTTGGCTGCGACAAAGCTTGGACCGTACATGGCGCTGGCGGGCTAGACGAATTTAGCGCCCAGCACGCCGAGGCGAACAGTGTTGCGATGCTCGATGCCGGCGCCGTGAAACTGGTGCGCGCCAGGGTCAATGCCGAAATCGATCCGGATATTCGCGGCGGCGCCGCCGCAGAGAACGCTGACGAGATGCGTGAGCTGCTGGCGGGGCGCGGACGACCGGGCCATCGCGGCGCCGTACTGCTCAATGCAGCAGCTGCTTTGCATATCGCGGGGAAGGCGCCCACACTGAATGAAGCGTGGCCGATGGCGGAGCAGTCGCTTGATAGCGGCGCGGCGCGTGGGGCGCTGGAGAAGCTCGTCGAAGTGACACGGAGCGCGCCGTGAGCGTGTTGGAACGCATCATTGCCTACAAGCGCGACGAAGTGGCGGCGCGGAAGGCGGCGACATCGCCGGACGCGATAGATGGCGCCATTCGCAGGCAGACGCAGCCGCGAGGTTTTGCGCGGGCCCTGCGCAACGGCGAGCGCCCTGCTCTGATCGCCGAGATTAAGAAGGCCAGCCCGTCCAAGGGGCTTATCCGCGAGGATTTTGATCCGCCAGAATTGGCTCAAGACTATGCCGATGGCGGCGCGACGTGTCTTTCGGTGCTCACGGATGCGCCGAGCTTTCAGGGGCACGAGGAGTTTCTGATCGCGGCGCGCAAGGCGTGCGCGCTGCCGGTGCTGCGCAAGGACTTCATGATCGATGAATGGCAGATCGCGGAAAGCCGCGCGATCGGCGCTGATGCTGTGCTTATCATCATGGCGGCAGTCGATGATGCGCTTGCTTCTGATCTGAACGACGCAGCTGACGCGTTTGGCATGGACGCGCTGGTTGAAGTGCACGACGAGGCCGAGATGGCGCGGGCGCTGCGCTTGGGGTTCAAGCTGATCGGCGTGAACAATCGATCACTCGCAACCTTCGAGACGGATCTCGGCGTCACCGAGCGTTTGGCTGCGATGGCGCCTGAAGACGGGTTACTTGTCTCGGAGTCTGGCATTTTCACGCATGATGACATCGTGCGTTTGGCCGCGGCGGGCGCCCGCGCGTTTCTCGTGGGTGAGAGTTTGATGCGCCAAGATGATGTGGAAGCAGCGACGAGAGCACTACTTGGCCGTTAACTAAACTGGACTTGACCCGACCCTTGGAACGGATATAGAACGCCATATCGTTCACCATTTGGTCCCAGGTCATGCTGACAGCGAAACAAAAAGAACTGCTGCTCTACATCCACGAGCGGATCAAAGAGACGGGCGTTTCGCCCTCCTTCGACGAGATGAAGGAGGCGCTCGACCTGGCGTCCAAGTCAGGCATCCACCGATTGATTACGGCGCTCGAGGAGCGCGGTTTCCTGCGCCGCCTGCCCCACCGGGCGCGGGCGCTGGAAGTGTTGAAGCTGCCCGATAGCGCAGCGCCTGCGGCCCCGCCAAAGGGGCGGCAATCGTTTAGGCCGTCAGTTGTTGGCGAAGGCCGCTCGAACGGCGGCAATGGCGCGGGCATCCCCATTCTTGGCCAGATCGCGGCCGGCGTGCCGATCGAGGCGATCCAATCCGAAGTCGGCCGCATCACGCCGCCGGAAGATTTGCTGGGTTCGGGCGATCACTTCGCGCTCGAAGTCAAAGGCGACTCGATGATCCAGGCAGGCATCCTGGACGGCGATGTCGTGATCATTAAGCGTTCCGAGACGGCCGATAGCGGTGATATTGTCGTCGCACTGGTCGACAACGAGGAAGCGACGCTGAAGCGGCTCCGCAAGCGCGGCAATTCGATTGCGCTGGAAGCTGCGAACCCGGCGTACGAGACGCGGATTTTCGGTCCTGATCGCGTGCGTGTGCAGGGCAAGCTGGTGGCGATGATCCGCCGCTACTCGTAAGCGCTAGTCAGCCTCTGTTGTTCGAACGCGCGGCGTCCATGGGCGTTCGATCTCTTGCGGCCAAGCGCGGACGACGCGTGGGCCGAGGGGAGTTTCGGTGATCGTGGCGCCGCCGAGTTGGGCGATGCTCTCCGCGCTTATGAGCGCGGCCAGTTGGCAGTGTTGCGCGTAGTTCGCGGGTGCTTGCATTTCAGCTATGACGATCGCGCTTGGCGCGCAGGCGCGTTCAAAGGCAGTCGCGTCTCTAACAAAGAACACCGCACGTTCTCTTGTTTGCCACTGGCAGTAGGACGCGCCGCACGCTTCAGGTGGCGCGAGACGTTCGGTTTCGGCGGGTGTGAGGCCGAGCATCGCGCCCAATCTTTCACGCGCATAAGTGGAGCGCCCACTGCCCGCAAGCAGCGTCCAGCGGTCGGGCTCGCGCACATAGATGGCGCGCAAGTCGGCGTCGAATGCGGCGACCGGTTGCGGCGTCGCGATGTAGAGGGCGACGCTGGCCAGAAAGATCGGCACGCTGAACCAACGCAATGCGCCACGCCACAGGCAAGCCCAAGTGAGGGCCAGCACGCAGACGAGAAACGAAGCTTCTGATGGTTTTGGCACGGCCCGGATTGCTTCAGGGCGCTCGCCGAAAGTTTGGCCGATGGC
>CAYUOC010000133.1:0-10292 GCA_964446305.1 uncultured Terricaulis sp.
GCTTCTCCGAGATGAACTTCACGGCGTCGCCGACCGTCTGAATGTGTTCCGCCGCGTCGTCCGGAATCTCGATGCCGAACTCTTCTTCAAACGCCATGACCAGCTCGACGTTGTCCAAGCTGTCCGCGCCGAGGTCATCGATGAACGAAGCCTTCTCCGTCACCTTCTCCGGCGGGGCTTCGAGATGCTTGATCACGATCGCCTTCACGCGCTCAAAAACTTCCGACATGCACGCCTCGCCAAGTGCTGAAAAATTGGTCACGTCCGCTCAAGGACGCT
Organism: uncultured Terricaulis sp.; assembly: GCA_964446305.1. GTDB lineage: Bacteria > Pseudomonadota > Alphaproteobacteria > Caulobacterales > Aquidulcibacteraceae > Vitreimonas. Next base: position 280 of record CAYUOC010000133.1, read on the forward strand.
TGTGAGCGGCCTTTTGACCACACGCGGCCCCCGGCGCAAGCCTTTTTCACCGCCGGGGATGCAGGGCGGCCCGTCAGATCATGGCCATGCCGCCGTTCACATGCAACGTCTGACCGGTCATGTACCCAGCTTCTTCGCTGGCCAGATAGACGGCCGCAGCTGCTACATCAGAGCCCTCACCCAGCCGTCCGGCCGGAATTTTCGTCATCAGCGCCGCCTTTTGCGTGTCGTTGAGCACATCGGTCATCGGTGAGCTGATGAAGCCCGGCGCGATGCAATTGGCGGTGACGTTGCGGCTGGCGACCTCGGCGGCCATTGCTTTGGTGAAGCCGATCATGCCGGCTTTCGAGGCTGCATAATTCGCCTGTCCGGGGTTTCCGGTGACGCCGACGACTGAGGTGATGCCGATGATCCGGCCCCAGCGCGCCTTCATCATCGACTTCAGCGCCGCGCGCGAAAGCCGGAAATAGCCTTCAAGATTGATCTGCAGAACACGCTGAAAGTCCTCGTCCTTCATGCGCAGCAGCAGGCCATCCTTGGTGATCCCAGCGTTGGCGACGAGGATATCGAGCTTGCCGCCCAATGCCGCCTCCGCTTGGCCGAACAACGCATCGACGGCAGCCGTATTCGAGAGGTCGCACGGCGTGATGACGTGATCGCCCCCAAGCTCAGCCTTCACCTTCTCCAGTGCTTCGACACGCGTTCCAGAGAGCGCAACGCGGGCGCCCTGCGCCGCTAGCGCCTTAGCGATCGCCCCGCCAATGCCGCCCGAAGCGCCTGTCACAAGCGCGGTCTTTCCAGTCAGATCGAACATTTGTCCCTCGTTTTGCGGACGGCTTATGCCTCGCGGAGCGCGGCGGCAAGTTTCTGCACCGTGTTCCAGTTCCGGGCGGAGCCGAGCTTCGGCAGTTTGAGTTTCGATGGCCCCTGGCCCTTCGGAAACTTGATGTAGAGGCAGTTCTTGCCTTGGGCGATCTCCTCGCCGGTGAGCGAGGTCTTCTCCATCGCGTCCATCTCAGCCTTCGATGCGGGGCCGCGCATGAAGTTCACAACCATGAAGGTGGAATTTGCCTTCGTGAAAGCCTTGAACGGGTTGGAGGCGATGATGGCGTCGAGCTGATCCGCGTCGCGGACGAAAACGTCGGTCTTCAGTTCGAGCTCATCCAGGATCAGCTTTTCGAGCTTTGCCTCCAGCTTGGCCCCGGTGACCTTGGAACTGACAATGAGGTTGCCGCTGGCAAGCAGCGTGCGGACTTCCGTGAAGCCTGCGCCTTCGCAAACTTCGCGCAGCTCCGACATGATCAGTTTGCGCTTGCCGAGGTTCACACCGCGTAGAAGTGCGGCCTGCAACGGCATCAAATCGTCTTCGCGAACGCTTCGAGTTCGGCCGGCTCATTCAGCGCCAGCGCTTCCGCGTCCGGCGCATTGCGTTTGACCATGCCGGAGAGCTGCTTGCCGGCGCCGACTTCGACGAAGCGCGTCACCCCACCGTCGCCCGCCATCCACTCGATGCTCTCGCGCCAACGCACGCGGCCGGTGACTTGTTCGACCAAGAGCTTGCGTACGGCAGTCGGTTCATTCGTCGGCCGGGCGGTGACGTTGGCGACGACCGGCACGATCAGCGGCGCGATCGCCGCGTTCGCCAACGCTTCAGCCATCGCGTCGGCCGCGGGTTGCATCAGCGGTGAGTGGAACGGCGCGGAGACATTGAGCGGAATGGCGCGTGCGCCTTTCTCCTTGGCATAGGCCAGCGCCGCATCGATCCCAGCCTTCGAGCCGGAGATGACGACGTTGCCGATATTGTTGTCATTGGCGACGACGCACGGCCCAGCTTCAGCGCCCTTAGCGGCGATCTCTTCGGCCAGGGCCACGTCGACTTTGCCGATCAGCGCCGCCATGGCGCCTTGGCCTACCGGCACCGCCGCCTGCATGGCGTTGCCGCGCGTGCGTAGCAAACGCGCGGCGTCGGCGATGGTGAGCGCGCCAGCGGCGGCGAGCGCGGAATATTCGCCAAGCGAATGTCCAGCGACAAAGGCGGCTTTCGAGACGTTCACACCGAACTCGCGGTCCAGCGCGCGCATGGCGGCCAGGCTCACAGCCATTAGGGCTGGCTGGGCGTTTGCGGTTAGCGTGAGGTCCTCGGCAGGCCCCTCAAAAATGAGCTTCGAGAGCTTCTCTCCCAAGGCCTCGTCGACTTCCTGGAATACCTCCCGGCTCGCCCCGAAGGCGTCGTGAAGACCCTTGGCCATGCCGGGCGCTTGGCTTCCCTGACCGGGAAAAATGAAGGCTGTCGTCATGGGGTTCGGTTACCCCCGACAACCGGGCGCGTCCAGCGCATCCAACCGGTTTCCAGCCCGCATCCCTGAAGCGGGAGGACCGATGACCACGATCCTGGTGTCGACGCCGCGCATCGCGGTGCGCGTCTGCCGCTACGCCCCGGGCGAGCGGCACAAGCGCCATACCGACCCCTTCTCCCGCATCTCCTACCTAGCTCAGGGCGCGTTCACCGAGGACACTCGCTCCGGCTCGGCGATGATGGCGCCGGGTGAGGTGCTCCTGAAATCCAGCGGAGCCAAGCACGAGAACCAGTTCGGCCCGCACGGCGCAGTACTGGTGGCGCTTGAGTTTCTCGATGACGATCCGATCACCGATCGCGACGCTAATTTTTGGCGCAAGCGTGTGGACGCGAGCGCCATGCGCCTTGCGACCGCCTTCGTTGAAGCCGGCGTAGCCGGCGATGGCGCGGGTGCGGAAATCGCCGGCGCTGACCTCGTTGCAGCGAATGACGAGCGCATCGAACGCCACGCACCACCTTGGTTGCGCCACCTGAGCGATGATCTGGCCGCCGCGGGCATGGCGCAGATCAAAGTAGCCGAGCGCGCACGCGAAGCGGGCGTGCATCCGGTGCACGCCTCGCGGCTCTTCCGCCGCTGCTACGGCGCCTCGATCACGGAATACGCTCAAGCGCACAGCGTCCGCCGTGCCGTGGCGCAGCTCCTCGATGCAGCATCACTCAGCGAAATCGCCTTGGACGCAGGCTTCTATGACCAGGCGCACATGAATCGCGTTTTCCGCCGCATCCTTGGCCGCACGCCCGCTGCGCAGAGGACGCTCATGCGCCAGGCAGCCTGTTAAGAGCGTCCAAGACGGCGGATCAAACGCGGTTGAGGATGCCCCCCATGAATAGACGCTCTTTACTTATTGGCGCCGGCGCAAGCGCGCTGGCCGCATGCGCCTCAACTCCCGAAACAAGCGCCGTCAGCCTGCCCTTCGCTGCCGACCTCGACGAACGCATCCTGGCCGCGATGGACCGGGTTGGCGTTGTGCCCGGCCTCGCAATCGCGGTTTATTCGCGCGAGGGCGTTTACGCGAAGGGCTTTGGCTTTGCCGATCTCGAGGCGCGCACGCCCGTGGACGCGAACACCGCTTTCTACATCGCGTCTTCAACCAAGCCGCTCACAGCCCTGGCGCTGGCATCTCTTCAGACACGCGGTGCGTTTGACCTGAACGCGACGCTTGCGAGCTACGCGCCGGACGCGGCCTTTCCCGACGCTGTGCGGCCCAGTGAGGTCAATTTCCGTCACTTGCTTTCGCATCAGTCCGGCATCAGCAATCATGGCGCTGGTTATCGCCTTGCCTTCAGCGGTGAACATGATCCGGCGACGCTGTGGCGGCTGCTTTCGCTTTCGACCGCCAATACCGAAAGTCCACTCGGGCAGTTTGATTACACCAATGAGGGCTACAACATCGCCACCATCATGACCGATCGAAAGCTCGGCATTCGGTGGCAGGACTTGTTGCAGCGAGAAATCTTTGATCCCGCCGGCATGACCCGCGCCAGCGCGTATATGTCTCGCGCAAAAGCACGCGGCGTCGTGGCAAAGCCATACCTCGCGTCGATGCCGGAAGGGCCGACTCCGGTCTATCTGGAGAAGACGGATCAAACCATGCAATCGGCCGGCGGGGTGGTGATGAGCGCCAACGATGGCGCGCGCTGGATCGAACTCATGGTCGAGGATGGACGCGTTGGCGGACGCCAAGTCGTTGCCGCCGCCGCCGTGCAGATGGTGCGCGAGCAGCAGGTCTCCGTGACAGCGGATGCCGACGTCTATCAGCGCAACGGCTATGCTTTAGGCTGGTATCTCGGTCCTCATCGCGACGAAGCGCTGTTGCACCATTTCGGCGGCTTCGCGGGCGCACGCGCCCACGTTTCGCTTATCCCTGCACGCCATGTCGGCGTCACAGCGTTCGTGAACGACAGCACGGGCGCCGCGCCCATCATCGATGCGATCGCGAACTATGTTTATGACCGGATAGCCCACCGCACGGACGCAGACGCGAAGTTTGCGGAAGCAGTCGATCGCGTCGTCGCGCTTGTCGAGCGCAGCAGGAGCCGTTTCGCCGCCGATCGCGCCGCGCGCGCTAACCGCGCCTGGACCCTAACGCGTCCGCACGCCGATTATGCTGGCCGCTACCTGAGCGACACGCTGGGTACGATCGACATCGGAGTGTCAGGGCAAGAGATGGAGGTGCGCGCGGGCGTCATGCACGCAATCGCCACGCCGTTCACGCAGCCAGACTCGATCCGCGTGGAGCTTTCGCCGGGCCAAGGGTGGGCCATCGCGTTCGAGATGGGCGCAAACGGTCCGATCGGACTGAGCATCATGGGCGAGCGCTTCACGCGAGCTTAGCCGCCGCGCGCGCCCCCGGCGCGTCGGCCGCCTCGACGCCTGGCCGGCAGTGCTCCCCCGGCTCCAGTCCCCCCGTCCGGCCCGAAAGCCGGCTCCGCACCGCCAAAAAGAGCGCCGCCGCCATCCATTTCACCCAGCCAGGACCTTGCTTCCGGGCCCGAAATGCGTATTTTCCGCGCCTTCGCGACCTGCGGCCCCGGAGGCTTACCGCCATCCGGGGTCCATCGTTTTGACTGGTCTTCCGCCAGTCAGGGCGCCGCGGGTCCTTACGGAAGAGGAAAACATGGCACTCTACGAGCACGTGCTTATCGCACGTCCCGAGATCTCGCCCCAGCAAGTCGATACGCTGGTTGAGGATCTCACCAAGACAATCAAAGAACTCGGCGGCAGCACGACGAAGACCGAATACTGGGGTCTTCGCAACCTGACCTACCGCATCAAGAAGAACCGCAAGGGCCACTACGCGCTCATCAACATCAACGCTCCGGCGACGGTGGTGCATGAGTTCGAGCGCCGTCTGCGCATCAACGAAGACGTGATGCGCTTCAAGACGATCCGCGTCGAAGCGCTCGACGAAGAGCCCTCGCCAATCCTCGCCCGCCGCGATCGCGACGAGCGCCGCCGCGCGCGCCGTGAAGGCCGCGACGGTGAAGAGTTCGGCGGCGATTTTGAAGGCGGGGAGGAATAATCGATGGCCCAGAAGCAAGCCAAAGGCGCCCCGAAGTTCAACATCTCGAACATTCCGGCTCGCCGCCCGTTCGGCCGCCGGCGCAAGGTCTGCCCGTTCTCGGGCTCTGCCGCGCCGAAGATCGACTACAAGGACGTGAAGCTGCTCCAACGCTACATCAGCGAAAAGGGCAAGATCGTCCCGGCGCGCATCACCGCCGTTTCCGCCAAGAAGCAACGCGAACTCGCGCGCGCCATTAAGCTGGCTCGTGAACTCGCGCTGCTGCCGTTCGCCGTTCAGTAAGGGGGACTGGTCACATGCAAGTCATCCTGCTTGAACGCGTCGAAAACCTCGGCGGCATCGGCGACGAAGTGAAGGTGCGCGACGGTTACGCGCGCAACTTCCTGCTGCCTGGCAAGAAGGCGCTCCGCGCCAACGACGCAAACCGCAAGATCTTCGAAGGCCGCCGCGCCGAACTCGAAGCCCGCAACGCCGAAGCGAAAGCCGCGGCGGAGAAGGCCTCGGGCAAGATCGACGGCTCGTCCTACGTCCTCATCCGCTCGGCGGGTGAAGGCGGCCAGCTCTACGGCTCGGTCTCCTCGCGCGACGTTGCCGACGAGATCGTCAAGAGCGGCGCCAAGATCGATCGCAACGCGGTCGTTCTCGACAAGCCGATCAAGAGCATTGGCGTCTATGATGTCCGCGTGCGCCTGCACGCTGACGTCTCGGCGACGGTGAAGGTCAACGTGGCGCGTTCCACCGACGAAGCCGAGCGCCAAGCGCGCGGCGAAAACGTCATCGCTTCGGCCATCGAAGCCGAGCGCGCGACGGCGGAAGCCGCTGCGAAGGAACTCGCGGCGCAGTCAATTACCAACGACCCAGCTGCCCGCGCCGAATAAGCGCAACCAGCATCCAAGCTCAAAGGCCCGTGCATCCTCCGATGCGCGGGCCTTTTCTTTCTGGCCATGGCCCGCCCGAGCGCTACCATCGCGCCACATTCGGAGGGACAGCCATGACTTTCAGCCGCCGCCATATCTTGCTCGGGAGCGCCGCACTGGCGCTAACAAGCGCCTGCGCCTCGACATCCGCCGAGCGCCCTGAGCATCGTACCTACTCCGCCTCGGCCTTCTTCCAGACCACCGCCTACGGCATGGGCGCAGCTAACGGCCTCTGCTTCTCGCATGACGGCCGCAACATCCTCACGCACAATGACAGCACAGGCGTGTTCAACGCCTACGCGCTCTCGATCGAAGGCGGCGCGCCTGTCGCGCTCACGAACTCGACCACGAACGCGACCTTTGCAGTGAGTTATTTCCCACGCGATGAACGGGTGCTGGTCAGCGCCGATCAGGGCGGCAACGAACTCACGCACATTTACGTCCGCGAACGCGACGGCACGCTGCGCGATCTGACGCCGGGGGAAAACCTCAAGGCAGACTTCCTCGCCTGGCGCGCGGACGGCAACGCGTTTTGGGTGACATCGAACGAGCGCGATCCGCAGGTGTTTGACCTCTACGAATACGACGCGACGACCTACGCCAAACAACTCGTCTACCAAAACCCCGGCATGGAGATCGCCGACATCACCAGCAACGGCCGCTGGCTCGCCATGGTGCGTCCGCGCACGACCGCCGACAGCAACATCTATCTGGTGAACCTGCATCAGCGCGATATGCGCGAACCGCGCCTGATCACCGAGCACACCGGCAATATTAGCTACGGCGTCTATACGTTCACCGCCGATGGCGAGGCGCTCATCTACGGCACCGACGAGCACGGCGAGTTCAATCAAGCCTGGCGCTACGATTTGGCCAGCGGCGACAAGACGGCGCTGATCGAGGCGGACTGGGATGTGATGTTCGTTATCAATTCGCCGAGCGGGCGCTACCGCGTCTCGGCGGTGAACGCCGATGCTTCGACGGAAGTGACCATCCTCGATACCCGGACCAACCGGCCTGTGCGCCTCTCGGGCGTACCGGCGGGCGATCTGGGCGGCGTGCGGTTTAACCGCGACGAAACGCGGATCGCGTTCACGGTGGCCTCGGACACTTCACCGGCGGACGTTTTCACGGCGCCGCTCAATTCCGGCAACGCCGCACGCCTTACGCACGCGTTGAACCCGGACATCGATGAAAGCCTGCTCGTGGAAGCGACCGTCGAGCGTTATCGCAGCTTCGACGGCCTCGAAATCCCAGGCATCCTGTTCAAACCGCGAGACGCCAGCGCAAGCAACAAGCAGCCCGCCATCGTACTGGTTCACGGCGGCCCGGGCGGCCAGAGCCGGCGCGGCTATTCCGCGATGATCCAGCACCTGGTGAACCACAATTACGCGGTATTCGCCGCCAACAATCGCGGTTCGTCCGGCTACGGCAAAACCTTCTTCAACATGGACAACAAGCGCCACGGCGAAGTCGATCTCGACGATATCGTCTATGCGCGCCGCTATCTCGAGACGCTTGATTGGGTCGATGGCGAACGTATCGGCATCATGGGCGGCTCGTACGGTGGCTACATGGTCGCCGCCGCGCTCGCCTTCCGGCCGGACGCATTCGATGTCGGCATCGATATTTTCGGCGTCACCAATTGGTCGCGTACTTTGACCTCGATCCCGCCGTGGTGGGAGAGCTTCCGCGAAGCGCTCTATGACGAAATGGGCGATCCCGCGACCGACGCCGAGCGTCACCGTCGCATCTCGCCGCTCTTCCATGCGTCGAACATCAGGAAGCCGTTGCTAGTGGTGCAGGGCGCGAACGATCCGCGCGTGCTTCAGGTCGAGAGCGATGAACTTGTCGCCGCCGTGCGCGCGAACAACGTGCCGGTGGAGTACATTGTCTTCCCAGACGAAGGGCACGGCTTCCTCCGAAAGGAAAACCGCATCCGCGCTCAGGAAGCCTATCTCGACTTCCTGAACGAGCATCTGCGCGGCGCGGACTGAGGGCAAACTTTCCGCCTTTGACAGGCTCAGGCTGACGCTGGTGGAAACTGGCGTCAGCGCTAGCCATGGAGACGGCACGCACTGGCGATTCCATTCCGCGTCAACAACAAAGAGTCGTCAGGGACTCAGCGAAAACGCAGGTCAAGGTTTCGGCGCGTGAACAATTGCCGCCGCGAATCGGCTCATTCTGCGGGCAATGTCGAACCAGCCCGCACTCCCCCTGGCCCAGCCAGGACAGCAGCCCGCGCCCCGTGTCGCGCCTCATAACCTGGAGGCAGAGCAAGCTTTGCTCGGCGCGATCCTGTTCGACAACGAAACCATGAACCGGATCACATCGCTGCTTAAAGAGCAGCACTTCTACGATCCAGTGCACGGGCGCATCTTCGCCACCTGCCAGGACATGATCGCGTCAGGCCAATTGGCCGACGGCGTCACGCTGAAGGAAAAGTTCGCCAAGGACGGCGGCATCAAGGAAATCGGCGGCGCGCTTTACCTGATGAAGCTCTTGGAGAACGCCGCGCCGCTCTCCACCCACGCCGCCTCCTACGCGGAGCTGATCTACGATCTCGCGCTCCGCCGCGCCCTCATCCGCGTCGGCGGCGAGATCACCAACCTCGCGGAAAACCCACCCGAGGATAAGGACGCGAAGGACATCATCGAAGAGGCGGAGAAGACCCTATTCACGCTCGCCGAAGCCGGCACCGCCAATAAGGGCTTTCAGGATTTCAAGACCGCGCTCACGGCGTCAATCAATGTCGCGACCGCCGCCAAGAACCGCGGCTCGGACGTCTCCGGCATCGCCTCGGGTTTCCGCGACCTCGATCATTTGCTCGGCGGTTTGCACGGGTCGGATCTGCTCATCCTCGCCGGTCGCCCATCCATGGGCAAAACCGCTTTGGCGCTGAACATCGCTATGAACGTGGCGCGCGCGAAGCAGAAGGCAGTCGAAGCTGGCGAAGCTGACCACTATGGCGGCACGGTCGGGTTTTTCTCGCTCGAAATGTCGGGCGAACAGCTCGCGACACGTATCCTTTCGGACTTTGCCGAAATCGAATCTCACAAGATCCGCCAAGGCAAGATCAGCACCGACGAGTACACCCGCCTCGCCGATAGCGCGATGATGCTGCAGACCTTGCCACTGCACGTCGACGAAACCGGCGGCATCTCGATCGCGCACCTGCACAACCGCGCGCGGCGCCTGAAGCGTTCGCCCTCGGGCCTCGACTTCATCGTCGTCGATTACCTTCAACTGGTCACCGCCTCCGGCAAGGTCGATGGCCGGGTGCAGGAAGTCAGCCAGATTACGCAGGGGCTGAAGGCGCTGGCGAAGGACTTGAACGTCCCCGTCCTCGCCCTCTCCCAGCTCTCGCGTCAGGTCGAATCCCGCGACGATAAGCGCCCACAACTCTCGGATCTGCGCGAATCCGGCTCGATCGAACAGGACGCCGATATCGTCATGTTTGTGTTCCGGGAGGAATATTACCTTTCCCGGGCCGAACCCGAGCAGAACACTGTGGAATGGATAAAATGGCGCGCAAAACTTGATGGCGTCGCCAATCGTGCCGAACTAATCATCGGCAAGAACCGCCACGGCCCAATCGAAACGGTGCACCTCCATTTCAAAGGACAATTCACCCGCTTCTCCTCCCTCGCCCAGTGAGCCGGGTCGTGAGCCGCCGCGGCTCGCGCGGCTCAAGGTCGATCACGCCGCCATCGTCGA
>CAYUOC010000134.1:0-10259 GCA_964446305.1 uncultured Terricaulis sp.
GGGCTTCCTCGGCATGCTCTATTACTACCTGCCAAAGCGAGCGGAGCGGCCGATCTATTCGTATCGGCTGTCGATCATCAGCTTTTGGGGCATCACCTTCTTTTATATGTGGGCCGGGTCACACCACCTGCACTATACGGCGCTGCCGCAATGGGTGCAGACGCTGGGCATGACTTTCTCGGTGATGTTGCTGGTGCCGTCATGGGCCTCGGCCGGCAACGCGCTCATGACCCTGAATGGCGCATGGCACAAAGTCCGCGACGACGCCACCTTGCGCTTTATGTTCGTGGCCGCGGTGTTCTACGGTCTTTCGACCTTCGAAGGATCGTTCATGGCTATTCGTCCGGTGAACGCGCTTTCGCACTACACCGATTGGACGGTCGGTCACGTCCATGCCGGCGCTCTCGGATGGGTGGCGATGATCACTTTCGGCGCCATCTACGCATCGGTGCCGTGGCTCTGGAAGCAAAGGACCATGTGGTCGCCGCGCCTCGTTGAAGTCCATTTCTGGCTCGCCCTCGCTGGAACCCTCATCTACGTCTTCGCGATGTGGAATTCGGGCATCATCCAGGGACTGATGTGGCGGACATATAACGAAAGCGGAACGCTCGCTTATTCCTTCGTCGACTCTCTTGAAGCAATGCACCCCTATTACATCGCCCGTGCAGTGGGCGGCCTGTTCTTTCTGATCGGCACGATGGTCGGCTGCTACAATATTTGGATGACCATCCGCGCCGCGCGCGCCGAGGCCGTGCTTGAGGATGACCATCCTGCGCCGCGGCCCGCGCTCGAGGCGGGGGGGTAATTCGATGTTTGGCTTGCACTACAAGCTGGAGCGGAAGGCGATCACGCTAGTGCTCGCCATCATCGGCGTGGCCAGCATTGGCGGCATCGTTGAAATTGCGCCGCTCTTTACCATCGATCAGACCGTCGAGGAGGCGCCGGACATGCGGGTGCTGACCCCGCTCGAGCTTACCGGTCGAAACATCTACATTCGCGAAGGCTGCAATGCCTGCCATTCCCAAATGATCCGCACCTTGCGTGACGAGGTCGAGCGCTACGGTCCGTACTCGCGTGCGGCGGAATCACAATACGACCACCCGATGTTGTGGGGCTCCAAACGCACCGGACCGGACCTGGCGCGCGTGGGTGGAAAATATTCCGACGCCTGGCACGCGGCCCACCTCGCCAATCCGCGAGATCTTGTGCCGCAATCGGTTATGCCAGCCTATCCTTGGCTCAGTCGCCGTCAGGCGCGCATCGATGATCTGGGCCGTCACCTGCGCGCGCTGCAGACGCTCGGCGTCCCCTATACTGAGGCGATGATCGAAAACGCGGAGGCGGATGCCTATGGCCAAGCGGCGCCCAACAGCGAGCGCGGCTGGGGTGTGTCCGAACGTTATGGCGAGACCGCCAATGTGCGTGACTTTGACGGCCGGCCGGGCGCGCCGACGGAGATGGACGCGCTCATCGCTTACCTACAAATGCTCGGGCGTCAGACGGCGATTGCTCAGGCGAGCACAGGCGCAGGAGAAGGGCCGTGACGGTGGATCACAACACACTCGTCTACGCGGCCAAGACCGTGGGTCTGTTTTACTTGCTCGCAATGTCGCTGGCGGTGCTGCTCTATGTCTTCTGGCCGCGCAACAAGCAGCGTTTTGACGCCGCGGCGCGCGCAATCCTCGATGACGAGGACGGCCCATGGCGGTAGAAGAACGCGATCCGCTAAGCGGTTACAAGACCACCGGCCACGAATGGAATGGCATCAAGGAGCTGAACACGCCGGTGCCGAGGCCGGTGTTCGGCTTCCTCATCGCTGCGTTCTTGTTTTCGGTTGGTTATTGGCTGTTGATGCCGGCTTGGCCCACTGGAGAGAGCTATACCAAAGGGCTGCTCGGCTTTGATCAGCGCGATCAAGTCATGCGCGACGTGGCCGCAGCCGCCACGCAACGCGCCGCGTGGACGCGCGCGCTCGAGCGTACGCCGTTCGACGCCGCGCTCGCTGACCCCGCCTTAATGACGCGCGTGCGCGAGACCGCGCCCGCGCTGTTCGGCGACAATTGCGCGATGTGTCATGGTCAAGGCGGCGAGGGCGGACCAGGTTTCCCCAATCTGCGCGACGGCGCTTGGCTCTGGGGCGGCACTCCGGACGAGATTGCCGAGACCTTGCGCGTTGGCGTCAACGCAGATCACGCAGACACGCGCGTTTCCCAAATGCCGGCGTTTGGACGAGACCAGATGCTGCCGCAAGAGGAGGTGCGCGCCGTGGTGGATTACGTGCGTTCGCTCTCTAGCGAGCGGCCGGTCGCGCCGAGCGCGCGCCTTGTCCGCGGCGCAGAAGTTTTCGCAAATACTTGTGCGGCATGCCACGGCGTAGCCGGTGAAGGCAGCGAAGCCGTGGGCGCGCCAAATCTTACCGATGACACTTGGCTCTATGGCGGCGACAGAGACAGCGTGCATCAAAGCGTGTGGGGCGGCCGCCACGGCCAGATGCCGGCTTGGGAAGGGCGCTTGAGCACGGCGGAGCGACGATTGTTGACGCTCTACCTGCTCGATCTGGGTCGAGACCCGCCATGAAGTCTCTCCGTATGCGTCATTGGCTGATCGGGTTGGCCGTGGCCGTCGGCGTGTTGGTGCTGGTCGGCGCCAACGCGCATCTGGTCTATGTCGCCGTGACGAGCCAGCCAGATTGCGTGGCGCACGTGCGCGAAGGCGCGGGCGCGGCGGCGCGGTCGGCGTGTGCGCCGTCTCCGGAGAACGCACCATGAGCCTGCCCAAGGTCGAACCGCGTCATCCGCCGGCTTACGACTTTTGCCGTTCCTTGCCCGCTTCGGCGGCGTTCGGCTGGTTAGCTTCAGGCTGGCGCGACTTTTGGATCAATCCGCTTGCTAGCCTCCTCTATGGGCTGTTGGTCGCCGCTCTCTCCGCGGCCATCGTCTGGGGATTGTTTGCGCTCAAGCTCGATTACATTCTTTTTCCGGCGCTCGCGGGATTCCTGGTGGTCGGACCGTTTCTGGCGATCGGGCTCTATGAGAAGAGCCGGCGCATCGCCGCTGGCGAGCGCGTGCGGTTCCTGCGCATGGTGTTCGTTCGCCCACGCTCTGGCTATCAGGTCGTCTTTGCAGGGCTGTTATTGTCGCTGCTGATGCTGCTTTGGATGCGCGCGGCCGTCATCATCTACGCTTTATTCTTCGGCGTACGTGCGTTCCCCGGTATCGATCACATCGCCGAAATGCTGCTGACCACGCCATCGGGATGGGCGATGTTGGTCGTCGGAACCGCGGTGGGTGGTCTATTCGCGGCTTTTGCGTTCGCAATCAGCGCGCTCGCCATTCCGATGATGTTGTCCGAGCGAGTGGATGCGCTGACGGCAATGGGTCTTTCCATGGCGCGGGTCTGGGCCAACCGGCCGGTGATGATTGTGTGGGGCGCCATCGTTTGCGTGCTCGTCGCGGTCAGCATCATCACCGGCTTTGTCGCGCTGATAGTCGTCTTTCCTGTGCTTGGTCATGGCGTCTGGCATGCCTATCGCGCTCTCGCTGGCTGAAGACGACGTCGCCCGTCGCCGCGCTAAGGCGGGGGCCGATCTCATGATCGCAAGCGCGCCGATCGATGGCGGTGAGCGCGAAGTCGAGTTGGTCGCGCCGGAAATCCATTGCGCCGGCTGCATCGCGCGCATCGAGCGCGCGCTCCAGGCCGTGCCCGATGTGACGCGTGCGCGAGTCAATCTTTCGACTAAGCGCGTGCGTGTGCGTTGGCGCGGGCATCCCCCGCCACTGATCGAAACATTGGTCGGTTTGGGATTTAGCGCTCATACCGCCGATGCGCCGACGCCGCCTGGCGAGGACGCGGAACGGCGCCGACTGGTGCGCGCGCTGGCGGTAGCCGGCTTTGCCGCCGGCAATATCATGCTGCTATCGGTGTCGGTTTGGTCAGGCGCGAGCGAGTCGACACGCATTCTCTTCCATTGGCTCTCGGCGCTGATTGCGCTGCCGGCAGTGGTCTACTCGGGCGCGGTGTTTTTTCGGTCAGCGTGGCGCAGCGTACGGCGCGGGCAAACCAACATGGACGTGCCGATCTCGATCGGCGTTCTGACTGCCTTTGGCCTTAGTCTCTACGAGACCATCACGCACGGCGCGCATGCTTACTTCGATGCTGCTGTGATGTTGCTCTTCTTCCTACTGATCGGACGCACGCTCGATCATGTCATGCGCGAGCGTGCTCTGACTGCGGTCCGTGGTTTGCAGCAAATGATGGCGCGTAGCGCGCTTGTTATTGACGACAGCGGCGGTGAACGCCGTGTTCCTGTCGATCAAATTGAGCCAGGCATGGTCGTGCTTATCGCCGCCGGCGAGCGGGTGCCGCTGAACGCAAGCGTGCTGGAGGGCGCATCAGAACTCGATCTGTCCCTCGTCAGTGGCGAAAGCCGGCCAGTGGCGGCGCGCGTGGGCGATACGCTTTGGGCCGGAGCGCTTAATCTGACTGGTCCGTTGAAGGCCGTTGTGCGGGCGCCGGCGCGAGAGTCGTTTCTGGCGGATATGCTGCGTATGATGGAGGCGGCCGAGCAGGGCCGCTCAAGCTATAGACGGATCGCAGATCGCGCTGCGCGGCTCTATGCGCCGGCCGTTCACGTGTTGGCGCTGTTGACGCTGATTGGCTGGTGGATCGTTACGGGCGATCCCCATCGCGCCATCACCATTGCCGTTGCTGTGCTAATCATCACTTGCCCATGCGCTTTGGGTCTGGCGGTGCCGATGGCGCATATAGCGGCGGCGCGACGCTTGTTCGACGCCGGCGTTTTGATGAAGGACGGCGCAGCGCTTGAGCGGCTCGCTGAAATAGATACCGCAATCTTGGACAAAACCGGCACGCTCACTCTGCCGGAACCGCGGCTGGTTGAAGCTGATGAACGCGTGGAAGGGGCATCGGCGCAAGCAAGCGCGCTGGCCCGATACTCGGCTCATCCAAATTCGCGCGCCTTAGCCGGGCAATTCGTTCCCGCGTCGCTGTCGTTCGAGAAGGTCCGCGAGCATCCGGGCGAGGGCGTCGAGGCGGTCCTTGAAGGCGTGCGCTACCGGTTGGGCCGGCCCAATTGGGCGCTCACAAACCCAGGGTCGGCGGACGACGGGGACGCGGTTGTCTTCAGCCGCGCTGATGCGCTGGTTGCCCGCTTCCGGTTCGAACAACGCTTACGTCCCGGGGCCGAAGAGGCGGTCGCAGAGTTCGCCAGGCTTGGCGTCGCCACGGAAATCGTCTCTGGCGATCATGACGAGCCGGTCCACACGCTTGCGCGCAAGCTCGCTCTGCGCGGACATGCGCGCTCGACCCCAGCGCAAAAGGTCGAACGTCTCAAGGCTCTTGCCGCAGCGGGACACAAGACGCTGATGGTGGGTGACGGTCTCAATGATGCGCCGGCGCTGCGAACGGCGCACGCTTCAATGGCGGCGTCCGACGCTACCGATATCGGTCGCGCCGCCGCGGATTTCGTGTTTCTGCGTCCCAATCTCTTGGCGGCGCCGGAGACCTTGGTCACGGCGCGGGTGACGGCCCGACGCGTGCGCCAGAATATAGCCCTGGCTGTGATCTATAACCTATTTGCCGTGCCTCTTGCCGTGGCTGGACTGGTGACGCCGCTGATTGCCGCGATCGCCATGTCGGCTTCCTCCTTGCTGGTTGTCGCCAATACGTTACGGCCTATGCGGAGCGTGGCGCGTGGCTGAATTCTTCTTTCTCATCCCCATAGCACTTGGTCTTGGAGCGGCAGGCCTCGGGGCATTTCTTTGGTCGCTCAGAAGCGGTCAATATGAAGATCTCGACGGCGCCGCGGCGCGTATCCTCTTAGACGAAGAGCCGATCGCGGAACATCTGCCTGCTAACGAGGACAAAGTGTAGTGAGTTGAACCTGCCGCTTCGCGATCGGACTGGGGTCAAGGTGTTGTCAGTACGACGGGCCGCAGCTGACTTTCGGCGGCGGCTTGAACGCGCCGCATGAAGCAAGCTCCAGCCCTCAGTAGGAGCGCATTACGATAATGGCCAGGGGGCGAGGGGCTGCTGGTGCGTTTTGGCGCAGCGAGCGCCATCGAAATTGCCGGCGCCGCATGAAGAGCGGATCAGAGCTACGGGCGCTCCCGGCCGCCGGCGTCGGAACCGCGTGTGCGCCCTCGTAAGATCTCGCCCGCGCGACCGCCGCTGTCGAGGGACGCGTCCCGCTCTAAAGCCCTCGACAGCGGCGGCCTGAACGCGGGCGCACGCAATGAGGTCGCGCACGCGGCCCCGGCTCTGGCATTTCGCCGCCGGGAAGCCTTCGAGGCAACTCATGACACAAGCACAACAAGACGAGCACGCCGTACACGCCGGCGTCGTGCTCATCCCACTCAACAAGCTAAAAAAGTCGCCGGACAACGTCCGGAAGACGCCGCATTCAAAAGCCGACATCGAAGCGCTCGCTGCGTCTATTCACGCCAAGGGCATTTTGCAGAACCTCGTTGTCGCCCCAGAGCTCGCTGAATCTGGTGCGGCGACCGGCTTCTATTTCGTCACCATCGGCGAGGGCCGCCGGCAAGCGCAGCTCTTGCGCGTCAAGCGCAAGCAGATCGCCGAGACCGAGCCCGTGCGTTGCGTCATCGACACCGGCAATGACGCCGCCGAAATCAGCCTCGATGAAAACGTCACCCGTTCGGCCATGTCGGTGATGGACGAGGTCGAAGCCTTCGCGGGCCTCGTTGATGGCGGCATGAGCGCCGATGACGTGGCGCGTCGCTTTGGATGCACGGTGCGGCTTGTCGAACAGCGTCTGGCGCTGGCGCGGCTCTCGCCCAAGATCCGTACGGCTTATCGCAAAGGCGTTATCAATCTCGATGCCGCGCGCGCGTTTGCCATCAATGACGATCATGCCGCGCAGGAACGGGTGTTTCGTCAGCTCGCTAAGCCCATCACACATGCGGCGAGCGTTCGCAGCGCACTGACCGTGGGCCGCATTCCCGCGCACGACCGCCTGGCGCGGTTTGTCGGCGCCGAAGCATACGAAGCCGCCGGCGGGCGCATGGTCCGCGATCTCTTCGAGCCCGACATCGTCTTCTTCGACGATGGCGAATTGCTACAGCGGCTTGCCGTCGAACGCCTCGATACGATGCGCGAGGCGCTTGCGGCCGAAGGCTGGGGCTGGGTGGAGACCTTGACCGGCCATGGCCAGGTCGATGGCTGCGCCGGTGAACGGCTCCATCCGACGCAACGCAAGCTGAAGCCGCCGGAGAAGAAAGAGAGCGCGGCGCTGGAGGCCCGGCTAGAAGCGCTGGACGAGAAGCTGGAGGATGCCGACGAGGACAATCCCCTCTGGATCGAGCGCGACGAGGTGGACGCTAAGCTCGACAACTTGCGTGAAGCCGCGCGGGTGTTCGATCCAAAGCTGATGAAGCACGCGGGCGCTGTGGTCGCGATCGACCGCGACGGGCGCGCAATCATCACCAAGGGTCTCATCAAACGCGCCGATGCGAAGGTCATCTCCAAATTGCGCAAGACCTCGGCGTCGCCAGCAGACGAGACAGGTGTTGCTGAGGTCGCTGAGTCGGAAGAGGAGGCAGGGCCGCGCCTGACGAAGGCGCTGACGGAGCGATTGAGCGAAGCCCGGACCCGCGGTCTTCGAGCCGCTCTTGCCGGCAATCCTCAGGTCGCTTTGGGTCTTATGGTCTACGCGCTGATGCGCCAAAGCGCGGATCGCTCAGCTGTGCCGGGCGTTGGCATTGCGGCGCGCCCGGTAGGGTTTGACGACGACGACGCCATGGAGAAGGCGCGCATCTCCTATGCTGACAAGGCCGAGGAGCAGGAGTTCGCGTTGTTCGCCGCATGCATTGAACAGCCTGCCGAAAAATTGCTCGGCATGCTGGCCGTGTTCGTGGCTGAGACCATCGATCTCACCCATGGCGGGGTCACGCCCGAGGACAAGCGCCGTCAGCTCATGGGCGACGCGCTCGCCGCCGCTCTCGACCTCGACATGACGCGCCACTGGGAAGCCGATGAGGAGTTCTGGGCGGCGGCGCCGAAAGCGCTCGCGGTCACGGCGCTCGAAAGTGCGCCGGCGATCACCTCGCTCGGCGAGCAGGAGCGCAACGGCATGACAGCGGCGTTCCAGAAGATGAAGAAGGCCGAACTCGCGCGCACGGCGGCGCAAACCTTGAAAGGCGCTGGCTGGCTTCCCGATCTTTTGATCACGCCGCCACGTGAAGGGGCGTTTGCCGTCACCGCCGAAGGCAAGCGCGCCTTGGCGAAGGCGCGCGCGGCTTAATCCAGCCTCTCCCATCAACTCCGCGCCGCCGGCCTCGCGCTGGCGGCGGCTCTTTTCTTTTGAGTCATCGTCATGACAAGCCATCATGTGCGCGTCGGCGCGCGCCGCGACATCGCGGCGGAAATCACCACAAAAATTTGTTTGGAGCTGGAGGCAGGCGTCCTGCCTTGGCGCAAACCTTGGGACGGGGCGCGCACCGGCGCGGTGCTGCCGCGCCGTGCAACAGGCGAGAGCTATAGAGGCGTCAACGTCATCTTGTTATGGAGCGCTGCGATCGAGCGCGGCTATGTCTCGCCTTATTGGCTGACCTTCAACCAAGCCGTGAAACTTGGCGCGCAGGTGCGCAAGGGCGAGCGGGGCGAGGTCGTTGTCTATTACGGTCACGGCAAACGCACGCGCCTCGATGACCGCGGCGCCGAGGTCGAAGACGCGTTCCGATTTCTGAAATCGTACGTCGTCTTCTCGGCCGACCAGATCGACAATTTGCCGGCGCGGTTTCATCCAGCCCAAGTGGCGAGCGACATCGCGCCCATGGCGCTGCATGAGGCATGGTTCGAGAGGTTAGAGATCGCGCGCATCGCGACCCGCGACATCGCCTGCTACATTCCAAGCAAGGATGTGATCGGCATGCCGCCGATCGGCGCCTTCGACACGGCCGAAGATTACGCGGCTACGCTCAATCATGAGAGTGTCCATGCGACGATGGCGCCCCATCGTGTCGGGCGCGACATGGGTAAGAAGTTCTCGAGGCACGCGATCGCAGCCGAGGAGCTGGTCGCTGAAATCGGCGCCAGCATTCTCGGCGCGCATCTTCGTCTGCCGCCTCAGCACATCCACGACCATGCTTCCTATATTGGTCATTGGATGAAGCTCTTAGCCGACGACAAACGCGCTTTTTTGACGGCTGCAGCGCAGGCGCAAGTCGCGGTGGACTGGTTGCTGGCGAAGAGCCCTTCGCCGTTCGCGGAGGAGGAGATCGCGCATGTCGCGGCTTGAGCGCATCGTGGCCACCTGCGGCGGCATCCTGCTTGATGGCGGGACACGCGCGCTCATCCCGGGCCCCAATCACAGCCATAAGGACCGCTCGGTCTCGCTTCGCCTGACAGAAGAGGGGCGCATCCTCATCCATTGCTTCAGCCTGAAAGATGATTGGCGCGACGTGCGCCGCGCGCTGGCTGATCGTGGTCTGCTGGATGATGAGCCTCGTGCGGACGACGCGAGCATGCGCCGGGCGCCATCGAGGATCGTGGCGCAGCCCGTTGATGAGGAGCGCGTGGCGCGGGCAGGGCGGCTCTGGGCGGAAAGCACGCCGCTCAAGCATTCGGTGGCGGAAGCCTATTTGCGCAGGCGCGCCGTTCCTGCCGGACTGTGGAAGAGTACCGCGCTTCGCTTTCACCCGCGCATGACCAGCCTCGACGATCGCGCGAGGCGGCCAACTCTGGTCGCCGCAATTAGGGACACACAAGGCGCGCTTCAGGGCGTACAGGTTACTTTGCTGAGTGCGCATGGGACGGCCAAGGCCGCATTGGCGACGCCGAGGCGCGTCATCGGCAAATTGATGGGCGGGACGGTCCGTCTGGCAGACGCTCAAGACGAACTCGCTGTTGGCGAGGGCGTCGAGACTATGCTGACCGCGTCCGATGTCTTTGGCGTTCCAGCTTGGGCGGCACTCAGTGCTGACAATCTCGGTCGGCTGATCCTCCCTCATCCGCTTCGGCGGCTCATTATCGCAGCCGACAATGACGAAGCCGGAATGCGCGCTGCACGATCGTTGCGCGCGCGGATGGCGAGTTCAGCACGCGTCGAGATCGAACCAGCGCCGGCTGGCTTCAACGACTGGAACGATTGGGCGCGTGCGCAGACGCGTCGCTCGTAAGCGCACTCGGGCACGAGCATCCTCGCCCACTTCCATCGGTCCGCGCAGGCCGCAAGCCTCGCCCACGCCGTCGCCAGTGACGCCCGGCCGTCGCCGCCGGCA
>CAYUOC010000135.1:0-2543 GCA_964446305.1 uncultured Terricaulis sp.
GTTCGGTGAGATCACCCGCACTTCAATCAACGCGCAAGCGTTGGCGCCGCCGAACAGCGTCGATCTCGTCATCATCGCCAACACAGTTCATACGATGATGGCGGAAGGTACATTCGAGCGCGTGCTCGGCTTGAGCTTCCGCGCGTTGAAGCCGGGCGGGGCGCTTGGCATCGAGCAACATCGCGCCAGCAACACCGGCGTACAGGATTCGCCGGCGTTGACGGGTTACGTTCAGGAAGCCTTCGTGCGCACCGTGACTCAACAGGCAGGCTTCGAGTTTGTTGCCGCGAGCGATCTCAACGCCAACGCGCGCGACACGCGCGACCATCCGTTTCATGTCTGGACGCTGCCGCCTGATCTGCGGACCTCGCCGTTGGGGCAGCCCGACGATCCGACGTTCGACACTTCGCCCTATCAGGCGATCGGGGAAAGTGACCGGATGACGCTCAAATTCCGGAAGTCGAGCAGTGGCGCGCCCTCGGCGCCGCCGGCAAGCACTCAGACCCCCTAATCTGGATCATCAGCAAGCTTGACGCTGCCGTCACTCTTGCGGCGGCGGCGGCGGTGGTGTGTAAGGTGGCCCCTGAAGGCCAGCTAAGGTCCGGAGGAAAAAGCCATGACGTACGACGAAATCCTGAAGCGCTTCACCGATGGCAACGTGACCGTGCCGGGCAAGAAGGTGAAGTTCGACTTCGGCGACGCCGGCAAGATCTTCCTTGATGGCGCGGCCGGCAAAGTTTCCGCCGATGACGGCGCTGCCGACACGACGATCAAAGTGAAGCTCGAAGACTTCGTCGACATGGCGGGCGGCAAGCTCGATCCGACCGCGGCCTTCATGCAAGGCAAGCTGCGCGTCGAAGGCGACATGGGCGTCGCCATGCAGCTGCAAGGTGTGATGGCGAAGCTGCGCGGCTAAAAGTGGCGTTCGTCCGCGTTCCTGGCAACGAACCGCCCGAAGGGGCGGAAGAGCATTGGCTCGAAGGCCGTGGCGGCGTGAAGGTGCGGGTGTTGACCGCGCCTTCCACGCGCGGCGAGCCGCGCGGCTCTGTCATCGTCGCGCCGGGACGCACTGAGTTCATCGAAAAGTATTTCGAGGTGATCCGCGAGCTTCAGGCTCGCGGATTTGCCGTCTTCTGCATCGATTGGCGCGGGCAGGGCCTCTCTGGCCGCGAAGTCGAAAACTCGCTGAAGGGCCACTTCGTTAGCTTCGATGATCCAGTGAATGATCTGGCGACGGCGCTCAAGCTTTTGGCTGATCGCTTACCGCGTCCGTATATCGGGCTGGCGCATTCGATGGGCGGGGCGATTATGCTGCGTGCATTGATGACGCGGCGGATCGAGCTGGATGCAGTCGCGTTCTCGGCGCCGATGTTCGGCATCAACGGCTTGTCGAATTTCGCCAAGAAGTATGTGCGCTTCATGGTGTCGCTTGGCCTAGGTGGGACGTTCGCGCCTGGCGTTGAGAAGAAGTGGAAGCGCGAGAATTTCAAGAAAAACCCGGTCACGCATGACAAGCCGCGGCACGATCGCTGCCAAGGTTTGGTCGCGGAGGAGCCGCGCCTGGCGCTGGCTGGGCCGACCGTTGGCTGGGTGGCCGCGGCGTCGGACGCGACAGAAGCGTTTCACTCGCCGGGCGCTTTCGCGCATGTGCGCATTCCGGTGCTGATCGCGACGGCGGGTGAAGAGCAACTCGTCGCCAATGCGAGTCACGATGTGGTGGCGCATGAACTGACGGATGCGCGTCACATTACGATCGAAGGCGCCAAGCACGAAATTCTGATGGAGACCGACGCGATCCGGAACCAGTTCTGGGATGCGTTCGATCAATTGGTAGAGCGCGTCGTTCCCGCACGCGTCTGAGGCGGAGGCTCATATGGCCGGAGAACTTGTTTTAGTCACCGGCGGTACGGGCTTTGTCGGCGCGCACTGCATCGTTCAATTGCTGCAAAAGGGCTATCGCGTGCGCACGACCGTGCGTTCGCTCTCGCGCGAAGCGGACGTGCGCGCGATGGTGCGTCAGGGCGGCGTTGAGGCCGGTGACGCCCTCACGTTTGCCGCAGCCGATCTCATGAGCGACGACGGTTGGGCGCAGGCCGTGGAAGGTTGCACATATGTGCTGCACGTCGCTTCTCCATTTCCGCCGGCCGCGCCCAAGCACGAAGATGAGCTGATCATTCCGGCGCGTGACGGTGCGTTGCGTGTGCTGAAGGCAGCGCGGGATGCGGGCGTGAAGCGGGTGGTGCTGACCTCATCCTTCGCGGCGATCGGCTATGGGCAGAAGGTGGGGAAAAAGCCTTACACCGAAGAGAATTGGACCGATCCGAACGGCGATGATGTGCGGGCCTATGTGAAGTCCAAGACCATCGCAGAGAAGGCAGCATGGGATTTCATCGCCAACGAAGGCGGGTCGCTCGAGCTTTCGGTGGTGAATCCGGTCGGTGTGTTTGGGCCGGTGCTCGGGCCGGACTATTCGACCTCGATCCTGCTTGTGCAGCGTCTGATGGATGGGGCGCTGCCGGGCGTGCCACGCTTGTATTTCGGCG
>CAYUOC010000135.1:2643-3918 GCA_964446305.1 uncultured Terricaulis sp.
GTGCAGCGTCTGATGGATGGGGCGCTGCCGGGCGTGCCACGCTTGTATTTCGGCGCGGTGGACGTGCGCGACGTGGCGTGGATGCACATCGAGTGCATGACCAATCCGGCGGCGAAGAGCGAGCGCTTCCTGGCGGTCGCCGGCGATTTCCTCTCGATGAAAGAGATCGCGCAGATCCTGAAGCGGCGCATGGGCGCGGCGGCCAAGCGGGTGCCGACATTCCAATTGCCGGATTTCATGGTGCGCATGGCGGCCAAGCGCGATGCCGCGGTGGCGCAAATTCTGCCCGAACTCGGCAAGCACAAGAACGCCACCAACGAGAAGGCGCGCCGGCTGCTCGGCTACAAGCCGATCTCCAACGAAGAGTGCATCGTCGCGACCGCCGAGAGCATGGTGAAACTCGGGCTACTGAAGGACTCGCCGAAAAAGGCGGCGTGATGTCGAAATCGGCTAGCGCCGCGCGTCACTGAGGCGAGGGTGGAAGCCCGGTGATCAGGAGAGATGCGATGGCGAACTATATGCTGCTCATTTACGGCGATGAATCCGAGTGGGCGGCGCTGACGCCGGATCAGCTCTCGGCGGAAATGGGCGCCTATTTCGCTTACACTGAAGAATTGGCGAAAGCCGGCGTGCTGATTGGCGGCGATGAGCTGCATCCGGTGGCGACGGCGAAGACGCTGAGCGTTGCTGGCGGCAAGCAGAAGGTGGTCGATGGGCCGTTCGCCGAGACCAAAGAGACGCTCGGTGGCTACTACATGGTCAATGTCGAGAGCATCGAAGACGCGCTGACGTGGGCGGCGAAATGCCCCGGCGCGAAATACGGGCGGATCGAGGTTCGTCCCGTCGTTATGCGATGAACGCAGCAGCGGCGGCGGAGCGGGTTGCGCGCGATAGCTATGGGCGTTTGCTGGCTCTGCTCGCCGCGCGCACGCGCGATGTCGCGGCGGCGGAAGATGCATTGGCCGATGCGTTTGCGGCGGCAATCTCGGCTTGGCCGCGTGGCGGTGTGCCGGACAATCCCGAAGCATGGTTGTTCGCGGCGGCAAAACGCAAGCTGATCGATGCGGCTCGGCGGAAGCGCACGGCAAGTGAAGGCGAAGCGCAACTCCTGCTGAACATCGAAGAGCTGGAGGCGGAAACGGCGGCGGGCGATGCGCCTGATCGCCGCCTCGGCCTCATGTTCGCGTGCGCGCACCCAGCGATCGAGGAAAGCGTGCGGACGCCGCTGATGCTGCAAGCCGTGCTTGGCTTTTCGGCGGAGCGCATTGGCGCTGC
>CAYUOC010000135.1:4018-10221 GCA_964446305.1 uncultured Terricaulis sp.
CGCGATGCGGACGGACGCTTTGTGCCGCTGGATGAGCAGGATGTCGGGCTCTGGCGGCGCGAGATGCTCGGCGAAGCGGAGGCGCTCTTACGCGCGGCCGCGGCGATGAAAAAGCCCGGTAGGTTTCAGCTGGAAGCCGCAATCCAATCCGCGCACGCGACGCGCGCGTGGCGCGGCGAGGCGGACTGGGACGCGATCGTGCTGCTTTACGGCGCGCTTTCGGAACTGACGGGCTCGCCCGTGGCGCGGCTGAACGCTGCGGCGGCGATCGCGCGGCGCGATGGGCCGGAGAAGGGTTTGGCTGCAGCGGAAGAGGTGGCGCAGCTACACCCGATCATGAACGAGTATCAGCCATACTGGGCGCTGAAGGCCGATCTCTGCGCGCGGCTTGGGCGCGCGGAGGCGGCGCGGGCGGCGTATGATGAGGCAATCCTGCGCGAGGACGATCGGGCAGTGGTCGCGTTTCTCGAAGCACGCCGGGATGCGTTGTAAGTCGAAGGCGTGAAGGCTCGGGCGTCACAGCGGCGTAGGCGGCGTCAGGCCGCCAGGAGATGACAATGCAATACGCTTTGATCGTGTTCGAGACGCCGGACGATTTCGAACGCCGTGACGATCCGCTGCGGGCCGAGGCCTATGCGGGCGCGCATGCGGAATTCTTGGCCGCGCTGAAAGAGGCCGGCGTTGCTGCCGAAAGCGTTGTCGGTGGTGCGGGTCTGCAGGCGCCGCATACGGCGACCACGCTGCGCAAGCGTGGCGGCTCACGCCAAGTCGTCGACGGGCCCTACAGCGACACCAAGGAACAGATGGGCGGCATTTATCTGGTCGAAGCGCCCGATCTCGACGCGGCCTTGAGCTGGGCTGAACGCTGCCCGACAGCGAGCACCGGCGCGGTGGAAATCAGGCCGACGCGTTATCCGAAGGCGAGTTGATCACGGATACGCCGCCGCAAGCTCTGCGCGGGCGGCGGCGAATTCGGTTTGGAAGGCTGGGTCGGCGTGGAGGCGCGCGATCGCGGCGGCGGCGACGGTGCGGCCGGCGTCGACGTCGCTCGGATAGTGCACGCCGCAGACGACGCGGCTCCAGGTGAAATCTCGTCCGCGATCGATGATGGCGTCTGTGTGCGACGGGATCAGCTCGGCGAGCACAAGCGCCCAGCCGAAACCAAGAGCAGCGTGGCCCGATGGATAAGAGAAGCTGGCGCGCAGGCGTTCGTCATCGGGGATGCACGGCGTGATCGAGTTATCGCTCACGAACGGACGCAAGCGCCGGTGGACGAACTTCACAGGATCGCCAGCATAGCCGGCGGCGCGGCCGGTGCGGTCGAGCAGGCGCGCTGTGGCCGGGAAGTTCGCGGCGGTGAAATTTTCGCCGAGCACGGAGTCGAACGCGGCGAACGGATCGATCGCATTGTCGGCAAGCGCTTGAGCGCGGCGTTCGGCGCTCCATGGCCCGCGCACGATGTCGCGTTCGGCCAATTCCAGCGCGCCATTCGGCGCGGGCGGCGGCGGGATGAAGACTGTGGCGTCGACCTGGACAGCAGGATTGCGCTCCGGCGTGGTGGGATGAACGACCGGCGGTGGTGTCGGCGTTTGCGCGGTTTCGGTGGCGCTGGTGGTGGCGCAGGCGGCGAGCGCGAGGGCTGCGGCCAGTGCGAGTTTCAACTTGATCATGTTCCCACCCATTCCCGCGTCACACGATGGCGCTAAGTCCCGGAGCCATAGGCCGAAAAGGCCGGAATGGGAACGGCGCCTCGGGTCTGGGGATAACTCGCTCGTAGAGGGAGTCTCTATAGTTCGTTCGGTCAAAATCGATTGGGCCAATGGACGGCCAGGCGCTAAGCGAGGCCCAACAGGAGGACTAAAATGGCCGACGGAACTGACTCAAAATGCCCCGTGCCGCACGGACGTGCGCGCACCAACCGTGACTGGTGGCCGAACCAGGTCAATGTCGGCGTGCTGCACCAGAATGCGCCCCAGTCAGATCCGATGGGTCCGGCGTTCAACTATGCCAAGGAATTCGAAAGCCTCGATCTCGACGCGGTGATTGCCGATCTCCGCGCGTTGATGACTGACAGCCAATCGTGGTGGCCTGCAGATTACGGGCACTATGGTCCGTTCTTCATCCGCATGGCCTGGCACGCGGCCGGCACCTATCGCGTTGGCGACGGACGTGGCGGCGGTGGCCGTGGTCAGCAGCGCTTCGCGCCGCTGAACTCGTGGCCGGATAACGGCAACCTCGACAAGGCGCGCCGTCTATTGTGGCCGATCAAGCAGAAGTACGGCGCGAAACTTTCGTGGGCCGATCTGCTCATTCTCACGGGCAACGTGGCCATCGAGTCGATGGGCGGCCCGGTGTTCGGTTTCGGCGGCGGCCGCGCTGATACCTGGGAGCCGGAGAACCATGTGAACTGGGGCGCCGAGGAAGCGTGGCTCGCTGACTCGAAGGCGCCCGGCACGCGTTATTCAGGTGAACGCCAGCTGCACGGCAATCTCGGCGCGGTGCAGATGGGCCTGATTTATGTGAACCCGCAAGGTCCGGATGCGAACCCTGATCCGGTCGCATCAGGCCGCGATATTCGCGAGACGTTCGGCCGTATGGCGATGAACGACGAAGAGACTGTCGCGCTCGTTGCCGGCGGCCACACGTTCGGCAAGGCGCATGGCGCCGGCCCCGAAAGCCATGTCGGCAAAGAGCCGGAAGGCGCCGAGATGGAGCTGCAAGGCCTCGGCTGGATCTCGACGTTCGAGAGCGGCATGGCTGGGCACACGATCACGTCCGGCATTGAAGGCGCGTGGAAGCCGCATCCGACCAAGTGGGATATGGGCTATTTCGACACGCTGTTCGGTTACGAGTGGGAGCTGACGAAGTCGCCCGCCGGCGCGCACCAGTGGAAGCCGAAGGGTGATGCTGGCCGTAACGTCGAAGATGCGTTCGATCCGAACAAGAAGCACCAGCCGATGATGACCACGGCTGACCTCGCGATGCGTTTCGATCCTGAGTACGAAAAGATTTCGCGCCGCTTCCACAAAGATCCGGCGGCGTTCGCGGACGCATTCGCGCGCGCGTGGTTCAAGCTCACGCACCGCGATATGGGTCCGAAAGTGCTCTACAAGGGCAAGTACGTCCCGAAGGAAACGCTGATCTGGCAAGACCCGATCTCGGGCAAGCCGAGCACGATCAGCGCTGCTGATGTCGACGGCCTGAAGGCGAAGATCCTCGCGTCTGGTTTATCGACGCGTGAACTGATCGAAACAGCGTGGGCTTCGGCTTCGACCTATCGTGGTTCGGACCGCCGTGGCGGCGCCAATGGCGCGCGCATTCGCTTGGCGCCGATGAAGGATTGGGAAGTCAACAAGCCGGCCCAACTTTCGAAGGTGCTCAGCAAACTCGAAGCGATCCAGAAGGAAGCGGGCGGCAAAGTCTCGCTTGCCGATTTGATCGTTCTCGGCGGCGCTGCGGCGATCGAGAAGGCGGCGAAGGACGGTGGCGTTACGGTGAAGGTGCCGTTCACGCCGGGCCGCGCCGACGCGACGCAAGAAGAAACCGAAGTGCATTCGTTCGAGTTCTTGAACCCGAAGGCTGACGGCTTCCGCAACTATGTGCGCGATCCGATCATGCCGATCGAGGATCACCTCGTTGATCGCGCTCAGCTGCTTGAGCTTTCTGCGCCGGAACTGACGGTGCTGATCGGCGGCCTGCGTGTGCTGCAAGTCGGCGACGACAAGCTGGGCGTGCTGACCACGAAGCCGGGCGTTCTCTCGAACGACTTCTTCGTCAATCTGCTCGACATGGGCACGCAGTGGAAGGGCGTGAACGGTTCGCAGGAAACGTTCGAAGGCCGCGACCGCAAGACCAACGCTGTGAAGTGGACCGGCACGCGCGCCGATCTCATCTTCGGCTCGCACTCGCAGCTGCGGGCGCTGGCGGAAGTTTATGGCGCGAACGACGCCAAGGAAAAGTTCGTGAAGGACTTCGTGAAGGCTTGGGCCAAGGTGATGGAGCTGGATCGGTTCGATCTGCGCACCGCACCATCGACCGGCGCACACTAAGTTTTACCGCTCGTTATGAGCAGGGGCGGCGTCGAGAGGCGCCGCCCTTTTTTTGTTCGGTGGTTGGGGTCCCAGCGAGAGGGGGCTTGCAAGCGCCGCAGCATAAGCTATCTCAGAGAGGCCAGACCGGGCCCCTCTGGCGGTTCGATGTTTTTCATCGGCCGCGATGTCGGACTGGAGGATTGCGAGTGAGCGGCGCTTCGGCGTCTGCCCTAGGTCCAGGCCCGGAACGCGCTTAGCCCGCAATTCGCTTGTCTAACCTCGTCCGAGATCGGCGCGGCCGATTTCGGCTGCGCAATCGGGTTTGAAATGGATTTCATCTTTAACGAGTTTGCCAGCCAGCCAGTCTGGCTCTGGCTATGCTTCTTTGCTGTCATCGGCTTCCTGCTTTGGCTCGACCTCGGCGTGATCAACAATCATGACGAGGTAATCTCGGCCAAGAAGAGCGCGCTGATGTGGGCGGGCTTCGCGTCGCTGGCGGTGATGTTCGGTCTTTATGTGGGCTACGTTTATCAGCCCGATCCACAATATTATCTCTCGCCGGACAATCTGAACCAGCAAGCGATGATCCAGTACTTCACTGGCTACTTGCTCGAGACGGCGCTCGCGTTCGACAACATCTTCGTCATCTCCCTCATCTTCACCTACTTCGCGGTGCCGCGCGAGTATCAGCACCGCGTGCTGTTCTGGGGGATCATCGGCGCGATCGTCTTCCGTGCGATTTTCATTTCCGCGGGCGCGGCGATCGTGAACTCGTGGACGTGGGTGCTCTACTTCTTCGCGGCGTTTCTGATCTGGACGGGCTGGCGCATGCTCGGCGGCGGAAGTCACGAGATGAAGCTGGAAGAGAACGGCCTGCTCAAATTCGTGCGCCGGCGCATGAACGTGACGGACCGGATCGACAATCACAATTTCTTCGTCAAACAGATCAATCCCAAGAGCGGGAAGCTTGAGACATTTGCCACGCCGCTTTTCCTGGCGCTCATCATGGTCGAGACCGCCGACATCGTGTTTGCGGTGGACTCGGTGCCGGCAATCTTCGCCGTCACGCGCGACCCGTTCATCGTCTACACCTCGAACATCTTTGCTATCCTCGGCTTGCGTTCGATGTATTTCATGCTCGCGGCCGCTGTGGAGCGCTTCGCCTATCTGAAATACGGCCTCTCGCTGGTGCTGGTGTTGATCGGCGGCAAGATCATCTGGAACTTCGGCTTGTCGAAGGAGCTCGGATGGGCGCCGTATCTGGAGCCGCAATGGTCTCTGATCGCCACATTGGCGCTGATCGGCGGGGCGATCCTCTACTCGCTCTATCGCACCAGGCGCGTGCCGCACTAACTTTGGCAGGGGCGGCGTTCCGGCGCCGCCCCTGTTGACCTGCGTGTCGGAACGCGCGTTGCTCGCTCGTCCTTGGTGCAAACAAGGAGAGAGGCATGGCCATCACCATCACCGTGCTCGAACGCGCCTTTGACGAGGGGCGCGGGCTCGCACGCGACATGCGCGTGCGCTGGGCGCTGGAGGAGGTGGGGCAGCCTTACGAGGTGCGGCTTGTGCCGTGGGAGAAGTTCAAGGACGAGGCGCATCTCCAGCGCAACCCATTCGGCCAGATACCGACCTACGAGGAGGGTGATCTGACGCTGTTCGAGTCCGGCGCCATCGTGTTGCACATTGCAGAGCGGTTTCCGGGTTTGTTGCCGCTGGACGCCGACGCGCGATCGCGCGCGATCATGTGGATGTTCGCGGCGCTCGGCACGGTGGAGCCGCCGATCGTGGATCGCGACGTGGTGGCGTACGCCGAGGCTGGTAAGTCTTGGCAGGGCGAGCGCTTTGCCATGGTCGACGAACGCATTCGCGGGCACCTCGGACAGCTCACCGCGCGGATGGGCGACAGCGACTGGCTCGATGGCGCCTTCAGCGCCGCCGACATCATCATGGTGCATGTGCTGCGCCGGCTCGAAGGCTCGGGCATTCTCGAAGACTATCCGACGCTCGTCGCTTACATCGCGCGCGCCGAGGCCCGGCCCGCCTATAAACGCGCCTTCGCCGCGCAGCTGGCTGTGTGGGAAGCGAACAAGTAAATCCCCTCTTTGTGAGGGAGGCGTCCGAGGGAGACCGCATGGCTAAGCTCGTTTATGGGATGAACATGTCGCTCGACGG
>CAYUOC010000136.1:0-6161 GCA_964446305.1 uncultured Terricaulis sp.
CGCCGCCGGGGACCGATCCAAGGGAGTGAAAAACCTCCCCGTGACGGCCCGGCGCATAACGATCACGCGGGGCGCGTCGAACGCGCATCGCCAGTCGCAAGGCTGGAAGTACTACCCTAGGCGCGAGCTTTGCGCCCCGCACTCCCACTCGGGGGTCCGTCGAAACGGGAGAGCGCACGCTCATCCCGCGTCGAGTCGTGCAACCTACCGCCACGTCACTTTCTTGCACCCGCGCGCCGGCGTGCCCAAACTCGCCGCGAAAAGAGGGAACGCAAAATGGCGAACGCGACGATCAACGGCATCAGCATCGAGTACGACGTCCAGGGGCCTGCCGATGGCGCGCCGCTGCTCATGATCATGGGCCTCGCTTCACAGATGACGCGGTGGCCGCCGGCGTTCTACGAGAAGCTCGTCGCCAAGGGCTTTCGCGTCATTCGCTTCGACAATCGCGATGTCGGGCTCTCACAGAAGTTCACCGGCGCGCCCAGCGTCGAAAGCGTCGTCGGCGCTATGATGCAAGGCAAGAAGCCCGACATTCCGTACACGCTCGATGACATGGCCGCTGACGCCGTCGCAGTCCTCGACCACCTCGGCATTCAGCGCGCGCACGTCGTTGGCGCTTCCATGGGCGGCATGATCGGCCAACTCGTCGCCGCCGATTATCCCGAGCGCGTGCTCTCATTCACGGCAATCTTTACGTCGACCGGCAATCCGGCGATTCCACCGGCAAAGCCGGAAGCGATGGCGGTGTTGACGACGCGCGCGCCAGATCCCGCAAAGGACATCGAAGCCTATCTCGATCACGCCATCCGCAACGCCTATGTGATCGGCAGCCCCGGATACCCGTTTGATGAGAAGGTCGCGCGCGAACGGCTGCGCGCTGACGCGCTGCGCTCGTACTGGCCGACGGGCGCCGGCCGGCATCTAGCCGCCGTCATCGCCAACGGCGATCGCCGCCTCAAGCTTTCAAAGATAAAAGCGCCTGTCGTCGTGCTGCACGGTGACGCCGATCCATTGGTTTCGGTCGAAGGGGGCAAAGACCTGGCGGCGAACATCGCCGGCGCCGAACTCCGCATCGTCCCCGGCATGGGCCACGACCTCCCGCCCGGACTTTACGACACGATAGTCGACGCCATCTCTCGGGCGGTCGAACGCGCCAGCGTCAGCGCGTGATCGTAAATTTGGCGGCGTGCTTTCCGGTAGCGTTCGCGTAATAGTTTTGGATCACGCGAAGGTCCGCCTCGTAATCGCCGCTGGGCGTCACCACTGCCGCGAGCCTTGCGGTCTTCGTCTTGTAGTCGAGTACGCTCAGAATGAGCGGCACGTTCGCGGCGCGCGCGATGTGATAGAAGCCGGTTTTCCATTCGCGCGTTGCGCTGCGTGTGCCTTCCGGTGGAATCGCCAGGATCATGCGCGGCGTGGCGGCGAACGCCTCAGCCATTGTTCGCACGACGTCATTGGCGGCGGAGCGATCGATCGGGACACAGCCGAGCCATTTGATCAACCATCCGAACGGGCCCTGCGTGAGGCTCTTCTTGCCCATCCATCTGAGCTTCACCCGATAGAAGCCCGCCGTCGCCAGCATGTTGATGCCATCCCAGTTCGACGTGTGCGGCGCCGCGACAAGCACCGCTTTGTCGAGGGCCGGCCAATCGCCGCGTACCTTCCATCCAGAAAGCTGCAAGTAAGTCGCGCAAACAGAACGGACGAGCGTGGCGCCCATTCCGTTCGCGGGGGCCGGATGTGCGGTGTTCTGATCGATCGGCGTGTCAATTTTTGTTGGCTCGCCCATCGTCCCTCCGCTTGCATGGTGCGGCGCCCTCGATAGCATGAGTTGGCGGAGGAGGGCGTGCGATGTCTGACAAGAAGCGGCTCAACCGGCGTTCGTTCATGGGACGCATCCTGGGCGCGACCGTCGTAGGCGGATCGCTCGCCTCGCTCACCGGCTGTGCAACAGCGACGGGCGGCGGTGGCGGCTACTACACCGGACGCACCGATGCAGATGGCGGCCCCTACGCAGACCGCGCCGGTTACGGCCGCAGCGGCGTTTCCGATTCAGATTCTGGACCTTACGCCGATCCCGCGGGCGCTGGTCGCGGTGGCCAAGCTGGTGTCACCGACAACGACAGCGGCCCTTACGCCGATCCCGCCGGTCGCGGCCGAGGCTCAAGCGGCTACACAGATAACGACAGCGGCGCATACGCCGATCCTGCCGGCCGCGGCCGTGGCGGCCGAACCGGCATGACCGATACCGATAGTGGTGAATACGCCGATCCGGTCGGCCGTGGTCGTGGCCGTGGCGGCGGCACAGGCTTCACCGACAACGACTCCGGCGCCTACGCCGATCGCGCCGGCTACGGGCGCGGCGGACGGCGTGGTCAGTCGGGCCTCACCGACACCGACCCGTCTGATCCTGTCGGCGACGGCAGACGCGGAAGCTAGTGCTTGTCAGCGTAGCGTGCGTGCGCCTCGTGCGCTTTCTCTTCCAGCCAATCCATACCGGCGACGCAAAGGCCGGAGACGATGAAGGTGAGGTGGATGATGGTGTACCAAAGCAGCTGCTGCTCAGTGTAGTTTGCGAGGTTCATGAAGATTTTGAGCAAGTGAATGCCTGAGATCGCGACGATCGATGCGATGAGCTTGATCTTCAGGCCGCTGAAATCGAGCGTGCCCATCCATTCGGGGCGATCTTTGTCGCGGTGTGCGGTTTCGATCTTCGAGACGAAGTTCTCATAGCCCGAGAACAGAATGATCAGCACCAGATTGCCGGCCAGCGAGAGATCCACCAGCGTCAGCACCAACAGGATGATGTCCGTCTCATCCATGGTCAGCACCTGCGGCGCTTGCAGGTAAAGCTCGCGGAAGAACGTGATGATCAGAATGCCAAGCGCCGCGATCAGGCCGAGATAGACCGGCGCCATCAGCCAGCGGCTCGTATAAATAAGCCACTCGATGAACGCCTCGAGGAAATTGGTGCGGTGGCGGGGCGTCTCGTCCTGGCTCATTCTGACCTCTTCCAAAAAAGCTGGCGGAAACTAGGGGCGCCCTCGGCCTCCGCCAAGCCCGCTCGCGCTAGGGGAGGATTGCAGGTTTCGCTGGCCGGGCCGATGATCCCATGACGGGGAGGAAAACATGTACGAACACGGAATGATCGCACCGGTCGTTGCGCTGGTGATCTGGTCCATGATCATGCTGATCTGGCTCTACGCCACACGCATCCCGGCGATGCAGAAGGCCAAGGTGAAGCCGGGCGAAGCGACCAAAGCGCAAATGGAAGCGCTGCCGGGCGGGGCCCCGAATGTCGCCAACAACTACAACCACCTGATGGAGCAGCCGACGCTCTTCTACGCGATCTGCTTTTCGCTGCAGTTCCTGGATCAGGCCAACGAGATCAATATCGGCCTGGCGTGGCTCTATGTCGTGCTGCGCGTCGTCCACTCGCTGATCCAGGCGACGGTGAACATCATCATGATCCGTTGGCTGATCTTCATGGCCGCGTCTGTGGTGCTCGGCGCGTTGACCCTTCACGCCGCGATCGCGAGCGGCCTGGCTTGGTTCAACTGGCCGTTCTAACGACCCTCGGCGGACGCCAGCTTGCGCTGAATATTGCGCCAGCTGGCGTAGGCCAGCCACGGAAATACGAGACCGGTCGCTATGACGCCAAAGACCGTCAGCAAGTTCTCCTCGCCAAGCTTTCCGCTGAGAAGGGCGTGAAGCACGATCACGCTCATGAGGACGAAGAGGATCGAGAAGAGCACGGCGACGGTTGAGAAGATCACCGTCAGCACCATAGGATTGCGTTTGCGCTTGAAGGCTTCGCCGGGATCGCGCCATGTGCGCTCGGTCGCGATGTCCACAAGGTGCGCAATCGTGATCTCGCGCTCGGCCTCGTGGGCGGCTTGCCAACGCACGGCGAAGGACGGGCTGAGCACCGAAGCGATTAGCGCCATGGCCGGCGCCAGCATGTCCGATCCTTCGTCGTCGAAATAGCGGAGCCAAATAAAGCTCTCCATATCGACGTCGTACTTCACGGCGAAGGCGGTCATGAATTCCTGCGCGTCGTCGCCGGTCATGCCGAGATCGCTGTAGAGACGGGTGTTGGCCGTAATGGTCTTGGCGCCCGTCTGGCTTCTGGCGAGTTCGATGATTTCGGCCAGGACGTCGTCGTCTGCTTCACTCACTCCGGCACGCGGCCTTCGGCATCCATGCGCGCGATCCATTCTTCGATCAGCGCCGCGCCGCGTTCATCGACGAGTTGCCGGCCGATCTCCGGCATCATCACGCCGGGATCTGTCGAGCGCAGGCGGTGAAGCAAGATTGAACGCTCCGGATGGCCTGGCTCAATCGCGAACTCAAAGCCAGCCGAACCGCGCCCAGCCGCAACCGGCCGTTTGCCCACGCCCCAAGCAATCGGCTCGTGCTGTGACCATCGCAGATCGAGCCCGGACGTATGCGCCGGCCCTTGCGGGTTATGACAATGCGCGCAGTTCACATCGAGGTATGCGCGGGCGCGAAGTTCGAGCGGTGCGCGCGGATCGAACGCTTGCGGCACGCTCGGCGCAGCTTCGCCATGCGGCGCGCCGGCGAGCAGACCGTTCGTCGTCCAAGAGTCGAGCTGATTGACCTGTATTGGCTCGGAGCGTGGGATCTGCACGCTGGCCCCATCGGGATTCCATGGCGAGAACGCCTCACCGTCGCTGGTGCGATTGAGGTTCCGCGCGCTCGGCCCAATGGGCGTGAGTTCGCCTGCGAGATCGTGGCAGGCTTTGCACTGATTGCGGTTTGGCACTGCCCACTCGAGCGCGATGGCTTTGCCTTCTTCGTTGGTGAAGTTCACCGGCACGTTGGCGCCGATCGATGAAAGCCGCGCTTCAGTCTGTGCTTCGTTCCAAACGTAAGGATACGCGAGCCAACCTTCTGCGCGGCGGATCAGTAGGCGCGTCTCCAGGAAGCGCACGTTTTCTGTCGGCTGCCGCATGTCGGCGGCGAAGGCGAAGGTCTTGATCAGCACCGTGCCGACGGGAAACTCGAATACGCCGTCTTCACGGTACTGCGCTTGCTGTCCAGCCGGGATGTAGACGTAGCGAAACTTCAGCGCGCCATCGGAATAGAGCGGCGTGTTGAGGTCGTAGGGTGTCACGCGTTCGTTCGGCGTGCGCGCGCTCGCGTCGCGGAAGAAGCGGTACGCCGACAGCAGCTCCGGCGGCCGCTCCGCCGCGATCGCGGCTTGGTTCACCGGCGGGGCCACTTGCGCCGTCGCGCTGGCCGTCGCCAGCACGATCAGCGCCAGCGCCGCAAGGATGGGGCGGCGCATCAGTCGCGGATCCGCACGCGCTCCGGCTCAGCGATCGCGACCAGCGGCGGGGGCGTCGGATCCGGCGCGGCCTCCGTCAGCGGTGAACCGGCGACGGCCATGCCGAGCGAAAGGAAACTGCCCTGGCCCGTCCGGCTCGACGTGTTGTCCCGAACGACGATGCGCACGAGTTCAGTGCGTGGCGTGCCGCCCTGCGAGTACATGCTGGCGCCGTCCCACATCACGTCCGGGATTGGCACGCCGAGCTGACCGAGTGCGGCCAAATCCCCGGCAGGCGCGTAGCCCGTATTTCCGAATTCGTTGTCGCGAATGACGATGTCGCGCGGGATCGGGTTATAGTTGGCGTCCTGGAAGCTCGGGCGATAGGCGCTGATCAGCACGTTGACGGTGCCGTTGTCGCCGATCTCGTTGTCGAACACATGGACATTGCGATTGGCCATGATGAGCACGCCGGTGCCTGTCGGCACGCTGGCGACGATGTTGCCGGCGGGGGCGAAGTTGGGCGTGTTGTTGTCGTTGATGACGTTCTCGAACACGCGGATCGAATGGCCGCCCTGTTGCGGCAGGCCTGGCAGGTCGAACACCAGAATGCCGCCCGTGTTGCGGGTGGCGTGGTTGTCGAACACGTCGGCATTATAGCTGTTCTCGATCTCGATGCCGGCGACGTTGTACTCGGCCAGGTTCTCGCGAACGATGATGTTGCGCGATTGGCCGACATAAATACCGGCGTCCGAGGCGCCGCGCGCAATCGAGCGCTCGATCAGGACGCTGTCGCAATTGACCGGGTAGAGGCCGTAAGCGCCGTTTTCGGCGTTGGGGCCGCGGGTCCACTCGACACGGACTTCGC
>CAYUOC010000136.1:6261-10158 GCA_964446305.1 uncultured Terricaulis sp.
GTATCGCCGGGCCGGGCCTCAATAAGAGCCGTTTGCAGTTGTTGCTCAGCGTCGGCGCCGGGGCGGATCCGCCATGTCCGGGCTTCTGCCTCCGATACACTTGTAATGACCATCGCCGCGATCGCGGCGGCTGCAACGAGCCGCATGTTCACTCCCCACGAAATTTGCCGGGAGCTTCGCCGCCGGGGCGGTGTCTGTAAAGGAGAGTGGGCGCCGCAGCGCCCTTGACCCAGCGCTCAGCGGCGGAAACGCGCGGCGATGTGGATGACATCGCGCACTAGCGTGGGGTGGCGCGCCGCGAGCAGCCCGCCCAATGCGGTCACAGCCAAGGTCACTAGCGGGCGGTCGCGAACGATATCGCCCAGACCGAGCGGCAGGTCGTCCATCAGCTGCGCCTGCGCGATGGCGGCTTCGCGTTCGTGCTTGCGCTTACGCAGCGCCGCGATCAGCGCGAAGACCGCGACCACGAGCGCAGCAGCAAGTGCCACGATCGCGGCGGCGGCGGCCGGGCCGATATTGGGTTCGATCAACGCGTAGAGGGCAAAGCCCAGCGCGAAGACGACCATGACCACAGCGGCAGCCGCGGCGGCGGTCGCCACAACAGCGGCCATCGCGCGGTCGAACATTAGCGGCGGCTCCCCAGGAGCAGGCCAATAACAAGGCCGATGCCGAGCGCCGAGCCAGCGACCGCCAACGGGCGCTCCTTCCACTGACGCTTCATATAGCGGTGAGCGTCGTCGATGCCGTCTTCGATGGCGGCGTGTGCCGCTTCATAGGCTTCCTCGGCGCGGTCGCGCGCCTCTTCGGCGAGCTCGGCGGCTCGGGTCATTCTGTCCTTGGCCATGGCGATAAGCTCCTTGCCCTCTTCTATAGGAGATCGGGTAGACTCGCCCGCACGCAAGCCCCTGCGGCGAACTGCACACCGAGTATGAAAGCGCATGAGCGAGCTGAAAGTTCCCTTCGACCGATCAAAGACTTGGCCGTTGGCCTTGGTTATCGGCCTTAACCTTATTCCGGTGATCGGCGTTTTGTTTTGGGGATGGAGCGCGTTCGCGCTGATCGTTCTCTACTGGCTTGAGAATCTCGTGATCGGTGTGCGGACACTCGCCAGCATGATCGCCAACGCAGCGGTGATGGGCGGGGTGAATTGGCTGGGTGCGCTGTTCTTCGGTGGGTTCTTCACCTTGCACTACGGCCTGTTCTGCTTCGGACACGGCGTCTTCGTCATGTCGATGTTTGGCGGCAGCTTTTATGGTGACTCAGTCATCGATCTAGGCGGTGCGGTCGCGGCGCTGTTTGCGACGCAATCCAATCTGGCGATCGGCTTTGCCTCGATTGTGGCTTGGCAGGTGGTGCAATTCGTCCGCTTCCTGGTGAGCGGGGAGGTACGGCGCACCAATGTCGTCGAGCTGATGGGGGCGCCTTACCCGCGCATTATCACGCTGCACATCGCCATCATCTTCGGCGGCTTCGTCCTGATGCTGCTGAACCAGCCAGTCTCGGGCATTCTGGTGCTGGCATTGGTGAAGATGGCCTATGACGTCGCCGGTGTGCTGCGGGATCCAAAGCCAAAGGCCGAAAGCTCCGATGGCGCCATTACCGCGCCAAGCGCCGTGCCGCCCCAATAATCCGCAAGGTCTCGTCCCACATCCCGAGCGCGGCGATGTGTTCGGGCGCGACAAAGGCGGCGTCGGTCGCGTCATCGCCGGGGCGCGGTTCGCCCGCAGTCCAACGCACCGCGTAGTCGATCAGCACATAGTGGCGATCACCCATCGGGGCATCGACCACATCGACGAGGCCGATGATCTCGCCCTCGCAGCCGGTTTCCTCGCGCAGCTCGCGCAACGCGGCGTCGGCCGCGCGCTCGCCCCATTCGATGCGTCCGCCGGGCAGGGACCATTCGCCTTCGCGCGGCGGCGTGCCCCGGCGGATTAGCAGAACGTCATCGCCCCGGAAGCAGACAACGCCCGCCGCCGCGACCGGCCGCCTGTCTTGCGCCTCGTTCATGCCATCCTCCGGGTGGAGCATCATCTAGTGCGATGAAGTGGGAGGCGTCGATGCGGCGCGGAATGTCCCTGATTGTCCTGCTGGTCGTTTCGGCTGCGGGTATCGCGACGGCGCAGACGGCGCGACTCACTGCCGAAGAGGCGCGGCGCGAACTCTATGGAGTCGAACTCGCCGGCGTGAACGAGCTTGCCGGCGATCAATGGAGCGAATGCATCGAGCCCGGCGGCCGCACTATCTATCGCCGTGGCGGCCGCGTGCAGGAAGGCCGCCTCGAAATTCGACCGGACGGTCAGGCCTGCTTCAACTATCCGCCCGACACTTATGACTCGTGCTTCGCGGTGACGCGCGAAGGCGAGAACTATCGCTTCGACAGCTTCATCACGCGCACCGTGCGGCGTGACGTGCGTGAATGCGGCGCGGTCAACGACGCGTTCGTGCGCCTGGGCGCTTCTTCCTGAAAACAAATCGGAATTTTGGAACAAACTGGCGCGTTCCCAGCGCCCGTAACGAAGAAGCGCGCCGCTTTCGCGACGCGCTTCTCTTGGACATTCGTCCTTAGCTCTGTCGAGCGTCTCACCGAGGAGACACTCTGGCGTGGCCTACCGGCGCTTCGCCTTCTTCGCTGCCTTCTTCTTGGCAGTCTTGCGCGGGGCCTTCTTGGTGGCCTTCTTCGCCGTCGTCTTCTTCGCGGCCTTCTTGGCCTTCGACTTCTTCGCGACCTTCTTGGCCGCCTTCTTTGCTTTCTTAGCCATGCCCTGGCTCCTTCTTAGTTACGGCAACGCAGCCGCAGTACGTCGTCAATTAATCTGTTGCAAGCACATTCGCCAGTGAAAAAAATCTGCGCGCTGAATCTGCAACAGCAACGCGTGTGTGATTCGCACTCATCGATGTTGAGTCACACGCATCGTTTCGATGCGCGCATCACTCGAACAACACGCGCGGGTTCATCACGTTCGCCGGATCAATCGCGCGCTTCACCGCGCGCATCAGCGCCAACGATTCGCTGTCCTTGAAGCGTGCGAGGTCACTGCGGCGCGCGACTCCGATGCCGTGCTCAGCCGAGATCGAACCGCCGAGCGCGGTGGCGATCTCGTAGACCGTTCGTGTCAGAGTGGGACCGGGGAAGGCCGCCGGATCGGCGCCGACAGGCTGCATCGCCGTGTAGTGGAAGTTGCCGTCGCCCATGTGACCGAAGGCGACGATGCGCACGCCAGCATGCTGCTTCTCAAGCGCCGCGTTGGCGCGCGCGAGAAACTCCGGCGTCTTCGAAACCGGCACGCTGATGTCGTGCGAAACCTGTGCGCCTTCGGGCTTGTGGCCGCCCGAAATCATCTCGCGCAAAGCCCAGAAATCCCTTGCCTGGCTTGCGTTTTCAGCAATCAGCGCGGTTTCAGCTTCGCCGGCATCAATGGCTGCCGCGAGTGCGGCTTCGATGGCGTCGCGCAGGCCTTCGGCGTGCGCTGCTTCGAACTCGATGAGCACCGCCAGCCCGCCCGCGCCGCCCAGAGGATCGCGCACGCTTGGCACGTTCTTGACCGTCACCTCGACCGCCAACCGGTTCATCACCTCGAACGCCGAGACCGCCCCAGTCGCTGCTTTCATCCGGTGCAGCAGGGCCAGCGCATGGTCGGCGGAGGGGACCGCCAGCAGCACGACCTCGCGTGCCGCCGGCTGTGGGTAAAGTTTCAGACAGGCGGCGGTGACGATGCCCAGCGTGCCCTCGGCGCCGATGAAGAGCTGCTTCAGGTCGTAGCCGGTGTTGTCCTTGCGCAGGTGCTTCAGGCCGTTCCAGACCTCGCCGTTCGGCATCACGGCCTCGAGGCCCAGCACCAGGTTCCGCGTCGTGCCGTAGCGCAGCACCTGGGTGCCGCCGGCGTTGGTCGAGACCAC
>CAYUOC010000137.1:0-10029 GCA_964446305.1 uncultured Terricaulis sp.
TAGGCGGTGGCGTCCGCGTTCCAAACGCGCGCGGGCGCGGCGGCCAGCCCCGTGCGCGCCAAGCCGAAAATGGCGACAGGCTATCGAGCCAGATCAGCATGCCGGTGGACAGCCCAAGCGCGAACACGACAAGGCCGCCCATGATCTGCAGCGGCATCACTACAAAAAACACCTGGATTTGCGGAATGAGGCGCGCCAGTACGCCCAATCCCACGCGAAAAATCAGCCCCGCCGCGATCACCGGCATGGCGATCTGAAAGCCAATGCGGAACGAGGTGGAGACAGCCTCCAGCGCCATCTGCGCGCCATCGCCGATCGGCACAGGCGCGCCAAGCGAGATGACGTCGTAGGAACCGACCACGCCGCGCAGGAACATATGATCAAGCCCGGTCGCGAAGATCAGCGCAACGCCAAGCAGGCCGAGAAACACCGAGAACAATTGGCCTTGCGAAATCTGCGACGGGTCCGCCGTTTGCGCGAAGGCGATGCCGACCTCGAAGCCAATGATCTGCCCCGCCGTCGCCAACGCTGAAACGAGGATGCGCGCCGCCCCGCCCAACATCACGCCGATCACCAATTCGCCGATCACCTGCCCCGCCATGCCGAACGCGCTTGGCGCCGCATCGGGCACGCGGTCAGCCAGCGTGGGCGCAAGCGCAATTGCCAGCGCCAGCGCGAACGCCAAGCGAATGCGCGCAGGGATCGCCGCTTCGCCGAACGCCGGCAACAGCATCAGCATCGCGCCCATGCGCGCAAACAAGAGCGCCGTTGCCCAGATTTCGACGCCGTAGAGCATCATGTGCGTCGCTCCGCGACGCGGGCAGTCGGTAGTCGGCAGTCGACAGTCGGGCGCCGGCTCCAATGAAGCCGCCGATTGCCAATTGCCGATTGCCGATTGCCGACCAACATCAAAACGCCGCGATGCGTTCGAAAATATCGGTGGTGAAGCCGCCCAGCAGCCCGCCCATGATCGGCAAAAACAGCAGGATGGCGAAGAAGATCGAAAGAATCTTCGGCACAAACACCAAGGTCTGCTCTTGGATTTGCGTCAGCGTTTGCAGCAGCGACACCACAAGGCCCACCACGAGCCCCACGATCATCGGCCCCGCCGCCACCAGCACCGTGACCCAGATCGCATCGCGCCCCAGGTCGAGGACTTCGGCTCCGTTCATCGCTCACGCTCCCGCGCGGAACCCGGCAAATTCTGCCGACCGCGCCCCCAAGGAGCGCGTTTATCGTTAATGACTGGTTTCCAAGCCGGCAGGGTGGGATGCCGTGAGCTGCGCCGCTGGCGGGCGGGGCGCACAAGCCACGGCCGCGGCCAGATTTGTGTCGTTCCAGCCACAGACGCTCCGAGTTTTCGGTGCGGCCTTTGCTTTAGCGGAATCACGCTCATCTTGGATTCAGGGAGCCGATGAAACCGTTTGTACCGCTCGTTCGCAGAAGCGAGGGTCATCAGGGACGAAACGCGATGTTTAAGGCGATGTTTTCATGGCTGGGGCGCGTGTTCGCGCCCAGGGGCGACAATTTCAAAGCGCAATTGATGGCTGATCTCGGCATCAAGCGCTGAGGGCCGCCGCCCTTTGATCTCCCACGGCGCTACCCCCCGGGCGGCGCGCCGGAATTGAAGCTTTCGATCAGGCTGCCCGCCACCAGACGCCAGCCGTCCACCAATACGAAAAAGATCAGTTTGAACGGCAAGCTGATCGTCACCGGCGGCATCATCATCATGCCCATGGCCATCAGCAATGAGGCCACCACCAGATCGATGATGATGAACGGCACAAACAACATGAAGCCGATCTCGAACGCGCGCCGGAGCTCGCTGACCATGAAGGCAGGCGCCAGGATGCGCAGCGGCGTTTCCTGCGCGCTCGCGGGCGGGGTTTCGAGGTTCGCCATGTCGATGAAGAGCATCAGGTCCGCCTCGCGCGTCTGGGCGACCATGAACACTTTGAGCGGTTCAATAATGCGCGGGAAACTCTCGTCCAGCGGCATTTCCTCGCGCATCACCGGGCCGATGCCAGCCTCATAAGCGGCGCTCCACACCGGCTGCATCACGAACGCCGTGAGGAAGAGCGACAGCGACACGATCACCACGTTGGGCGGGCTTTGCTGCAAGCCGAGCGCGGTGCGCAACAGCGAGAGCACCACGACGATGCGCACGAAACTCGTCGTCATGATCAGGATCGAGGGCGCGAGCGTCAGCACCGTGATCAGCGCCACGAGCTGCATCACGCGCGCGGTCAGCCCCTCCCCGGTGCCGAGATTAATGTTGAGCGTGGGTTCGGCCGTTTGCGCGAAGGCGTCAGGCGCAAAAGCGAACATTGCGGCGCACGCGCATGCCGCCAGGGCCAGGGGAAGCGCTCTGCTCACGTCGCGCTCTCCGCGCCGGGTTCGGCTTTCGCCGCCATTTCGCTCACCACCACATCCCCCGCCGGCCCGAGCAGCAACACGTGTTCGCGCTCGTCGCAGCGCACGATGACGAGGCGCCGGCGCGGATCGAGCATCAGGCTTTCGCTGACCTTGAGGCGGCGCGGCCCTTGCGCGCCCGCCTGCAACATGCCCACGCGGCGCGCCACGTACGCAGCGCCCACGATCAGCGCCAAAGTGGCGATGAGCGCAAACAGCGCCCGCGCCCAATCGATCCAATCCACGACCCCATCTCCGTTCTGGAGTTCCGCGATCCTCGCTGGGTCGGTTTGGTAAACGAGCGGTTAATATTGCGGGCGCGAGTTAAGTTCCGCTTAACCATACGCTGGTGCACTAGGCAAAGTTTGCAGCCCTTGAGTCGCGGCCCCATGGACCTCGCCAACACCCCTTTCTTCGGCCTCCTGCGCACGCGGCTCGATCAATTGAGCGAGCGCCAGCGGCTGATCGCGGAGAACATCGCCAACGCCTCGACCCCCGGGTACAGGCCGCGCGATCTGGATACGAGCGGGTTTGAGCGCACGCTGCAATCCTACAGCGGCGCAGAGGGTGTAGGATTGAGCATGACGCGCACGAACGCCATGCACATGACGCCTTCAGGCGGCGCGGACAGCGCCAAGATCGTCACCCAGGACGACAGCGAGACCACGATCGACGGCAACGCCGTCGTGCTCGAAGACCAGATGGCGCGCGCCGCCGAGACGCGCCTGCAATTCGAGACCGGCATCGCGCTTTACCAGAAGGGCCTTGAACTCGTGCGCCTCGCCGCGCGCGCGCCGGGACGATAGAGGACGCA
This sequence comes from uncultured Terricaulis sp., assembly GCA_964446305.1. Taxonomy (GTDB): domain Bacteria; phylum Pseudomonadota; class Alphaproteobacteria; order Caulobacterales; family Aquidulcibacteraceae; genus Vitreimonas. Next base: position 3,227 of record CAYUOC010000137.1, read on the forward strand.
CGATAAGCCATGACAGACATTCAAGCCGCCATTTCCGCCGCCGCGTCCGGCATGCGCACGCAGACCACGCGCATGCGTGTCGCCGCAGAGAACGTGGCGAACGCCAATTCGACCGGCGCCAATCCCAATGAGGAACCGTTCCGCCGGCGCATTCCGCTGATGGAGACGACGACATTGGCCACCGGCGCGCAAGGCGTGCGCGTGCGCGGCGCTTCGATGGATATGACCGCATTCCGCCAGGAATATAACCCAAGCCACCCTGCCGCCGATCCGGACGGCTATGTGCGCTTGCCCAATGTCGATACGCTGGTCGAGATGATGGATCTGCGCGACGCGACGCGCGCTTACGAAGCCAATTTGAACATGATTGAAGCCGCGCGCTCGATGACCAATCGCGCGCTCGATCTGCTGCGGAGATAATTAGATGGCGATTGATCCGGTCTCGGCCGCGCGGGCGTATCAGGCGGCGGCGCAGGCGGCCAAGCCCACAGAGGGCGGCGACGCGATGGATTTCGGCGCGCTGGTGCAGGAGGCCGTGCGCCAGGCCGGCGCCAATGTCGGCGCCGCGGAGACGCAAGCGCTCTCCGTGGCGGGCGGGCAAGGCGACATCGTTGACGTCGTCACCGCGATCGCCGCGGCGGAGACGCAATTGCAGACCGTGATCGCGGTGCGCGATCAGGTGATCCAAGCGTACCAGGAAATCCTGCGCATGCCGATCTAACGGCGCGCCGCCGCGGCGGCTTCGCGCTCGGCTTGCGCGCGGGCGATGTCTTCGGGCACGCCGTTCACGTCCTCCCAGCCATGCGACCACGCCTCGCCGTCGCGCATCATCGCCAAGCCCAGGTCGTACGTATCCAGCATCGCCTCGGGGCTGAAATCGAGGCTGTCGCCGCCGGCGAAATCAGGCGGGATCGCCGCGACGCGAAACTCCATGCCGTTGCGCGCCGCGAACAGGCGATTGGCCATGATGTTGGCGCGCAAATTCGCTTTGAGCGAAGCGTCGAGCGCACGCCCCAGCACGTCGGGCGCCGCATCGCGCATCAGCATGGCCACCGGCGCAGCCTTGCCGTTCACGACCACCCAGATGCGCCCGCCTTCCAACACCTGGCCGCGATCGCGCCACGTCCACAACATTTGCGGCAGCGCCACGAACGGATTGAGCACGCCGCCATCGACGTGCATTTCCTCGAACGGCTCGCCCGTCGGCGCGCCGTCTTCCCCGCGCGCCTGGGCTTGCAGCATCACTGGCGGGAACGCGCCGGGGATGGAGGCGGAGGCTTGCAGCACGTCGCGGAAGAGGCGCAGCGCATCGGGCCCGCCCACAGCAGCGATCTCGCCCATATTCCAAAGCATGCCGCGCTCTTGATCGAGATTGGTGGTGGCCACCAAAAGGATGCGGCCCTTGCGATGCTCTTCGGCGATCGCAGCCAACAAATCCGCATCGACGAAGCGTTCGATCAATGCACGCAGCGGCTCAGCGCGGAAGACGCCAGAGCCGAAGAACGCCGAAACGCCCCGCCCCTGCAGCAGATTGGCCGCGTAGCCGCCGGTATAGGCTTCGCGCAGGCGATCATCGTAGGCGGGGCCAAGAAACACGAACGGTGCAGCGAGCGCGCCGGTGGAGACGCCGGTGACGATTTCGAAATCGGGGCGTTCTCCGGTTTCGGTCCAGCCGCTGATCACGCCGGCGGCGAACGCGCCGCTTGCGCCCCCGCCGGACAGCGCGACGATGTCGAAGCGCCCGTCCGCGCCTTGGGGCAGGCCCTGCGCAAGCCCTTCACTCAAGATCGCCGCCGCGTGCGCGTCTTCGATGGCGAAGCGCACGTCGGGGAAGCCGACAGGCACGGCGTTCTCGCGCAGGCTCAAACCGAAATCCGAACGCGCGCCGCTGGCGCACGCCGCCAACAGCGCCAAAGCCGCGAACGCCGCGTAACGCACCATTTTTGTCCCCATTGCTCGCGCCCTTATATCGGCGCGCCCGCGCGCCAGACAATGGCGATTGCGGGAACTTGCGCCGCCGTACGGCGTTTTTCCCGCAACACACAGAAACGACGGAGACAAACCATGCTCGGCTGGGCGTTTGCATTTTTTGTCGCCGCCTTGATCGCGGCGGTGTTTGGTTTTGGCGGCGTTGCGAGCGCGTTCAGCGGGCTTGCGGTGCTGCTGTTCTGGATTTTCGTGGCGCTCTTCGTGCTCTCCTTGATTGCGGGCGCGTTTTCGCGCGCGCATGGGGCGAGCGTTGCGAGCGGCGGGCGCAGCGCCTTGCTGATCGCCGTCACCGCCGTCATCGCGATCGTGGCGTACGCCTGGGTCGACAATGATTGGACCGCCGAGCAAGCGGGCCGCGAGGTTGACCAAGCCGCCGCCGACTTTGCCGCGAACACGGGCGACGCCATCGAAACCGCGGGCGAGCGCACCGGTGAATTTCTCGACGACGCCGGCGATCAAATCCGCGCCGACGCCGCGCAAGGCATCGACGACGCGGGCCACGCGGTCGATCCGCAGAACGACGACGAGACCTGAGAGCGAGCCCCATAAGCCCCCCTTATGCTCGCTCACACGGCCCCGCGGAAACGCGGGGCCGCTTTTCTTGGCGCACGGAAACGCCGCCGATGCGGGGTTGCTTTTTGCTTCAAGAAGAAGCGGGGCGCGTGCGAGGCACGCCAGTGATTTAGTCCTTTCCGCTTACGCGGACGTGCGCGCTTGCACGCGCCCCTGTCGATCTGCGGACGCCGGGCCGGCACGGGGCGGTGTTTCACACCCTTGGCTCACTCGCCCGGCGGCGTTCTGGTCGCCGATGTCGCGGCGATCCCAGGTTTGCTCCCGCGCTTGTTAGCTTTGCGCGGGCTTCACTCAAGCTGCGATCCGGCAACGGCGCCCGCAGAGTTCGCGCCTCTCGCAGGCATCGCCCGGCCCCCTCTTCCGACGCCGCGACAACGCCGGGGCTGGGGCCTGACAGCAGAGCTTCACGCTCAATCGACGCCGCATCCCTTTGGCTGACAATGGATCCAAATGCTTCCGTGGGAGGCGACGGAGGGAGTATCGGTCAGGTTTGGAGGTGTGGGATAGATTTTGTGCGCGCGGGCCGCGGGCCGTTGATGAGATTTGGGATTTTGGGTGGGGCATGGCGGATAAGACCGAACGCAACTTTCGGTTGGAGCTTTGTTTCAGGTCGTTAATATCCCCTTCTGTGGGGGAACGTCATGACGGAATTCATCGCCATCATCCAGCAGTGGTCCGTGCTCGTCGGCGCGGTGCTTGGCGTGCCTATCGGCATTCTGACAATGCTCGTCTTGGTCCGGCAGTTGAATGGCAACAAGCCAAAGAACATTCGCGTAGTTGGCACCGACGAAGATACGGACGAACCACTGATCGACAAAACCGTTTGGGAAACGCGCGCCGCAGTCTCGCCGGTAGGACCAATCAGGACAGGGATTCCGATAATCACTGTAGCCAACATGAAAGGCGGCGTCGGTAAAACAACAATCTCTTCAAACTTGGCCGCATTTCTTCAGAGCAAGGACAAGCACGTCCTTGTCATTGATTTCGACTACCAGGGCTCCCTTTCCCAAACGATGCTAGCGCAAGCAGGCATTTCCGACCTCCGCATGATCTCGCATCGTTTAATTGGCGGTGCTTGGTCAGGCGCCAAACTCATCGGTCGTTCTGAAAACCTGCGCCCGTCTCTCTCAAAGGTAAACATCGCATGCGCGCACTATGCGTTCGCTACGGTGGAAAACAACTTGATGATAGAATGGGTCCAGGGGGGAGGTCCGGACCTCCGATTCAATCTTTCGCGACTTCTAACCGACCGTGAAATTCAGAAGCGCTTCGACTACGTCATTATCGATGCACCACCGCGCCTTTCAACGGGAACAATCAACGCTCTTTGTGCAAGCACGCACTTGCTGGTGCCAACCTGCCTTGATGAAATGTCCGCCGAAGCCACTGGCTACTTCATGCTGCAACTTTCAAGACTCCGGGGAATGTTGTTCCCAGACTTGAAGCTCTTAGGAATTGTGCCGTCGATGGTCGAGACAGATACAGGCTTCAGAGACCATGAAAGGCGAGCTCTTAAGCGGCTATCCGACAAGCTTAAGTCTCCTCCGCTGCCACCAATATGGGCTGAGCCGGAGATTTTTCTGTCCTCTGCCGCTATTCCTCAAAGGATTGGCATCCGAAAAGCAGCAGGCGTGGGCGTTGCCTACTTGCGCGATGCAGAGTCGAAACGAATATTTGATAGATTGGGAGAGGCGATCCTACAGCGCTTGAATTAGATGAAAGTTCGTTCACTACGCAGGAAGCTTGAAGCGCTAATCGCGGGCAAAACGCCAGCTTTAAGCGAGGCGGATTCACTCGCGCTTAACGCGCTCATTGCGACGCTCAGACTCAACGATTCGAAGTCAGTTGAGGAAGTGTGCGGCGCGATGGGACTCGATATTGCCTCTTGGTTTCGCCAACGTACGCCCGAGCCGGCAACCCCCGAACTTTCCCCGAGCTCTCCGCAAGCGACGACGCTTGTAGGTCAACTTCGCGAGCGCTTTTACGATGATAAGGCCTTCGCCACTTTCGTAGAAAAGCTAAAAGCCGATCGGCGCACGACTAAGGCGAATATCGCTGCGGCGTACAAAGAGCTGTTCGGCGAAATTGATGGCTACTCGTCAAAAACCAAAGGACAATTGATCCAAGAACTCGCCGATGAGCGCCTTGCGCGCGTTCGCCATGAGAAGGCAACCAAGTCCTTGCTGAGGACCCCTGCTGAGTAGCAACTAACCCACTCTCCCCGCCAACTCCCGCAGCAACCCCGCGCCATCTCCCCGCCAGGCGCTGCCGTGCATGCACGCGAGCGTTTGCGGATTCAGCGCAGCCAGCCGTTCGAGTTGCGCGCGCGTGTCGGCGCTGTGGGCGAAATAGTCGAGCGGGCCGCGGAAGGCTTCGCTGGGGCCGAGGATGTCGCTTTCGGTGAGCGGCGCGTGCTCTTTGCCGCCTTGGGTGAAGAGATCGCCGCAAAATAACGTGCCTCCCTGCTCGTCATAAACGAGGCCGGCGTCCCAGCCGTGCGGCAGGTGCGGCGTATCCATCCAGCGCAAGCGCGCGCCGCCGACATCGAGCGTTTCGCCGTCGGCCAGTGCGCGCGAGGGGCGGTCGGCGGCGTCGCCGTTGACCATCGCGGCGATGCGCCCGCAGAGCGGGGCGGCGTTGGGCGCGATAGCCAGAAAGGCGTTCATCGCGCCGCACTCGTCATTCTCGAAATGCGAAAAGCCGATCCAGCGCAGCTTGGCGGGATCGAGCACGCGCGCGATTGCCGAGCGCGTCAGCTCGAACATGCCGCGCGGGCCGGTGTGCCAGAGCACGGGCTCCTCGGCGGCGATGAGATATTGGTTGAAGGAGAAGCCGAAGCCTTCGGGCGTGTCTACGGGCGTGGAGATGCGGAAAACACGCGGGGCGATTTCATCAATGCTGGTCATGGGCGGCTCGGGGATCGGTTATCGGGCATCGGGGATCGGGAAGGCGCCGCGCGCGGACGTTCCGAAACCCGATAACCGAGCCCCGACCCCCGAACGGCGCTATTTCTTCTTCTTGTCGTCCTTGTTCTGCTTGGGTTTGCGCTTCTCTTTGTTCGAGCGCACTTGACCTTTGGCCATGGGGCATCCTCCGTCGCGTTGGGGCGCGAAGGATTACACGATTTGCGCTGAGTTCAAGCGCCTAGGCGCGCGCTTCGTTCACGCCGCGCCCGAGCGCGAGCAAAGCTGCGTTGACGATGGCGTCCGCGTCGAGGCCGGCTTCGGCGTACATCAGCTCGGGCTTGTCCTGATCCTGGAAGATGTCCGGCAGGGTGAGCGTGCGGATTTTGAGACCGCGATCCAAGAGGCCGTCTTTCGCCAGGAAATGCAGCACGAACGCGCCGAAGCCGCCCTGGGCGCCCTCTTCGATCGTCAGCAGCACCTCGTGCTCGCGCGCGAGGCGGCGCATCAGGTCTTCATCCAGGGGCTTGGCGAACCGCGCGTCGGCGAGCGTGGTCGAGAGCCCCATGGCGGCAAGCTTTTCGGCGGCGCGGGCGGCTTCGCCCAGGCGCGCGCCGAAATTGACCAGCGCCACGGACGCGCCCTCGCGCAGGATGCGGCCTTTCCCGATCTCGAGCGGCAGGTGCGCGTCGGGGCCCAAGGCGCCTTCGGCGTCGCCGCGCGGGTAGCGGAAGGCGCTGGGGCGGTCGTCGATCAACGCGGCGGTGGCGACCATGCGCGAAAGCTCGGTCGCGTCGCCGGCGGCCATCAACACCATGCCCGGCAGCGCGCCCATGAAACCGACATCGAAGCTGCCCGCGTGCGTGGGGCCGTCCGCGCCGACAAGGCCGGCGCGGTCCATCGCGAAGCGCACGGGCAGGCGCTGGATGGCGACATCGTGCACCACCTGGTCGTAGCCGCGCTGCAGGAAGGTGGAATAGATCGCCGCAAACGGCTTCATGCCGTCGGCGGCCAGGCCCGCGGCGAAGGTCACCGCGTGCTGCTCGGCGATGCCCACATCGAAGGTGCGGTTCGGGAATTTCTGGCCGAAATGATCAAGCCCGGTGCCCGAGGGCATGGCGGCGGTGATGGCGACGATCTTATCGTCCTTCTCCGCCTCGCGCACGAGCGCCTGGGCGAACACCTTGGTGTAGCTGGGCGCGGGGCCGCCCTTGGCTTGCTCGCCGGTGACGACGTTGAATTTGCTGACGCCGTGATATTTGTCGGCCGCGTTTTCGGCGGGGCCGTAACCCTTGCCCTTCTTGGTGATGACGTGCAGGAATTGCGGTCCGCGCAGTT
>CAYUOC010000138.1:0-9971 GCA_964446305.1 uncultured Terricaulis sp.
AAGCTCCACGCCCACTCTGATCGCGCGTTGAGGAAGCGCTGAGCGTCGAGGGGGGCGCGAGCAGCTTGAGCTTCAGTGGCGGGGTGGCGCTCGCTCAGGAGGGCGCCTCCAACGAGGAAGAGATCGTCGTCACAGCGCGGCGGCGCGAAGAATCGCTGCAGGATGTCCCGGTGGCGGTGTCGGCTTATTCGGGCGACCAGCTCGATGCGGCCGGCGCTCAGGATCTGACCGCGATCTCGCAGACGACGCCGAATGTTACACTCGAGAATTCCCGCGCCACAAATTCCACGCTGACCGCCTTCATCCGCGGCGTCGGCCAACAAGATCCGGTCGCCGGCTTCGAGCAAGGTGTCGGCATCTATCTTGACGACGTCTATCTGAACCGTCCGCAGGGCGCTGTGCTCGACGTCTATGACGTCGAGCGCATCGAGGTGCTGCGCGGACCTCAAGGCACGCTCTATGGTCGCAACACCATCGGCGGCGCTGTGAAATACGTGACACGCCGGCTCGATCCGGACGATGCGTCGCTGCGCGCACGCTTTGCCTATGGCAGCTACAACCAAATGGACGTAGTGCTGACCGGATCGCTGCCGCTCAGCGACACCTTCCGCATCGGCGGCGCGCTCGCGGGGCTGACCCGCGATGGCTTCGGCGAAAACCTTACCACCGGCGACGAGAACTACGACAAGGACGTGTTCGCAGCGCGCGTATCGGCAGAGTGGGAGCCCACGTCTGACGTGCTGGTTCGCATCTCGGGTGACCACACCGAGGACGATTCCTCGCCACGTCAGGGCTATCGCCTGTTGGCGAGCGGCGTCAGCGGCAGTTCGCCTCTATCGGACGATTATGACACTGAAGCCGGCATAACCTTGCTCGGTCCGGTCACGCACAACAGCGTCGAGGCAACGGGCGGACAAGTGCTCATCGATTGGTCGCCCGGTGCCAACTGGACTTTGCGATCGATCACCGCTTACCGAGATGACAAGTCGGAATCGCCGATCGATTTCGATTCCACCGCCGCGCGCAGTTTTGACGCGCCCGTCGTCTACACCAATGAGCAGTTCAGCCAGGAATTGCAGGCCATCTACGAGGGCGAGCGCCTCACCGTGGTCGCCGGCGCCTATTATCTCGACGCCAACGCCTATAACGCCTTCGACGTCTATTTCCCGGGGCTCACCCAACTCACCATCGGCGACGTCGACACTCAGACCTGGGCGGTGTTCGGTGAAGCAACCTGGGATTTCACCGAAACGCTGAGCCTCACAGTGGGCGGGCGCTACACCGAGGACGAGCGTACCTCGCGTGTAGTGCGCCAGTTCTTCGGTCCAGGTCCGTCGCCAGCGTTCGGCGGCCCCGGCGTTATCGGCACGACTGAACCGGTCCCGACGTTCCGCGGCTCGCGCACCGACGACGCATTCACCCCGCGCGTGATCTTGGCCTGGGAGCCCAACCCTGACCTCAATCTCTATGCGTCCTATTCGCAAGGCTTCAAGGGCGGCGGCTTTGACCCGCGCGGCAATTTCGCCAACGCCGATGTGCGCGAAGGCTTCCTGCCCGAGTTCGTCGATTCCTACGAACTCGGCGCGAAATTCTCGCTGTTCGACGGGCGCGTGCGCATCAACAGCGATGTCTTCTTCGCCGAATACACCGACGTGCAGATTCCAGGTTCGCTGATTATCCCGGGCCCGCCGGTGACCTTCGTCGGCACGGTGACAAACGCGGGCGCCGCCGAAATGACCGGGGTCGAGTTCGAAGGCACGGCGCAGTTCACGGACAATCTCTCGGGCGCGCTGTCGTTCGGCTATATCGACGCTGAATACACCGAATTCATCGTCGGCGGCGTCGATGTGTCAAACCAACGCGATGTGCAGAATACGCCCGATTGGACAGGCGCAGGCGGTCTGACCTATTCGCTACCGCTGACTATTGGACCCACGCCCGGCCAGCTCTCATTCACCGGCTCGGCCGCCTATCGTGGCGACACCCAGCAATTTGAAGTCGCCATCCCGCTCTTGGATCAGCCGGCGTTCTGGCTTTACGACGCGGCGGTCTATTGGACTTCCGACAACGATCGCTGGCGCGTCGGGGTTTATGGCCGCAACCTTTCCGACGAACGCTACATTACCTCGGGCTACAACTTCCCGGGTGCGGCGACGGACAATTCGGTGCTCGCCTTCTACGGCAATCCGCGCACTGTCACCGCCTCCGTCGAGCTTCGCTTCTGAGGGGCCGGGGAGCCGGCGTCGCGCCCGCAAGGCTGTTGGCGCCGGCGTTCCCGTTTTGGTGACGGACGCCCATGCGACAGCCGCTTCTCCCCGACATTATCCGCTTGCACGGCCGCTGGCGCGCAGAGCAGCCGGCGCTGATCACCGCTGAAGAGACGCTCGATTGGCGCACCTTCAACGCGCGCACCGATCGGGTCGCGAGCGGGCTGATCGCCGTCGGCTGCGGCAAGGGCGCGCGCGTCGGCGTCGTCATGAACAATAGCGCGGCCATGGCCGAGGTGCTGATCGGCGCGATGAAAGCGGGCGCAATTGTCGCGCCGCTCAACACCAGCGTCGCCGATGAGGCGCTCACGGCGATGCTGCGTGACGCCGGCGTCGGTGCGCTCTTCACGAGCGCGGATCATTGTGCCCGCATTGACGATGAAGTGCGAACGCAGGCGCGCCTTTGTGTTGTGGCGGGCGCGCAGGCGCCGGCGCCGGGCTGGAGCGATTATGGGTCGTGGCGTGATGGCCAGGCAGAGCACGCGCCAATGGCAATTGAGCGCGATGATCTCTGCAATATCATCTATTCATCCGGGACGACTGGCCAGCCCAAGGGCATCGCTCACACACACGGCGCGCGTGTGGATTGGGCCCATGATCTTGCCCACGCCTTGCGCTATCACAGCGGCGCGCGGCTTCTGGTCGTGACCGGACTCTACTCCAACATCTCTTGGGCGGGCCTACTGCCGACGCTGTTGCTGGGCGGGACAATTGTTGTTCGTCCAAGCTTCGATGCGCTTGACGTGCTCAACACCATCGAGCGCGAGCGCATCACACACACCTCGATGGTCCCGGTGCAGTTTCAACGCCTCTTGGACCACCCGGAGTTCAACGCGCACGATCGCTCCCCGATGCAGGCAATGATGTGCTGCGGGGCGCCGCTGCCAGTGCACCTGAAAGAGGCGCTGTTCGAGACATTCCTTTGCGGTGTGATCGAACTTTACGGCTCGACCGAGGGGATCATCACGACGCTAGCGCCGGAGGAGGCGCACAACCGCATGGCCTCGGTCGGAAAGCCGCTGCCTGGTGAGGATCTGCTCATCCTCGACGACGAGAATCGTCCGCTGCCGCACGGGGCGCCGGGCGAAATCGTCGCGCTCAGCCGCTTTGCCATGCAGGGCTATTGGCGAAGGCCCGACGCCACTGCCGAGGCATTCTGGACCGATTCCGAAGGCCGGCGCTGGCTGCGCTCGGGCGACATCGGTCGTCTGGACGAAGCGGGCTATCTCACCATCACCGACCGCAAGAAGGACATGATCATCTCCGGCGGGCAGAACATCTATCCCGCCGATCTCGAAGCCGTGCTGGTGCGTCACCCCGATGTCGCCGATTGCGCCGTGTTCGGCGTTCCGAGCGACCGCTGGGGCGAAACCCCGCTGGCGCTAGCAGTCTTGCGCGGCGGCGCGCGCATCGGCGCCGAAGGGTTGCGCGACTGGGCCAACAAGCAGCTTGGCAAACAACAACGGCTCTCCGCGGTCGAACTGCGAGCCTCGCTGCCGCGCAACGCCAACGGTAAATTGCTGAAGCGCGAATTGCGCGCGCCCTATTGGGCCGCAGCCGCCGATCGCCGCGCATGAACGCCCCAGCGACTCGCGAGACCGCCGGCTACCGCGCCTTCATGCTGTTCATGTTGATCGTGGTTTACACGCTCAACTTCATCGACCGCCAGATCATCGGCATTCTCGCCATCCCGATCCAGCAGGAGCTTGGCGTCTCCGACACCATGATAGGCGTCATGCGCGGGGTCTCGTTTGCGCTCTTCTATTCGACCCTAGGCGTGCCCATCGCCTGGCTGGCTGATAGAGCCAACCGCGTCTGGATCATCACCGCCGCGCTGACGATCTGGAGCGGCATGACCGCGCTCTGCGGGCTCGCCGCCAACGCGATGCAGCTCTTCTTCGCGCGCATGTGGGTTGGCGTGGGCGAAGCCGGCGGGATCGCGCCGGCCTATTCGATCATCGCCGACTATTATCCGGCGGATAAACGCGCACGCGCCCTGGCCATCTATTCGTTCGGGATTCCGATTGGCGCGGCTGTCGGCATTGTCTTCGGCGGCGTGATTGCGACCATCCTGCACTGGCGCGCGGCCTTCGTGATTGTCGGCGCGGCGGGCCTCGTTTTGGCGCCGGTCTTTCTTCTGACCATGCGCGAGCCGACGCGCGGCCGCTTCGACGATCCGGCGCAAATGCGCAAGGCCGCCTCGATCCGCGCTGTCGTATCGACGCTTTTGTCCAAGCGCTCGTTCTGGACGCTCTCGCTCGGGGCGGCGAGCTCTTCGATCATGGGCTATGGCCTGTTTGCTTGGCTCCCGGCTTTTCTGGTGCGCTCCTATAGCGAGGATCTGCCGCGCTATTTGAACTTCCTGCCGCGCTGGATGATCCCGGACGGCGCGGGACCTCTCCTCTACGCGTCCTATTTCTACGGCCTCATCGTTCTCGTCGGCGGCGTGATCGGGCTCTTTCTCGGCGGTCTTGCCGCCGATCGGCTGGGGCAGGCGCGCCGGGGCGCCTATGCGATGGTGCCCGCCGTCGCTTTTCTGATTGCGGTTCCGCTCTACGCGATAGGCGTGATGTCGCCGTCGCTGACGACCATCTTCTTCGTGTTGCTCATTCCGACAGCGCTAGGCCTTGCCTGGATCGGCCCGGTCATCTCAGCGTTTCAGCACATCGTGCCGGCCAATATGCGCACCTCCGCCACCGCCGTCTTCCTGCTCGTCAACAACTTCATGGGGCTAGCGCTCGGAGATGTCGCCATCGGCGCGCTGTCGGATGCGATGCGTGGTCTCTACGGCGATGAATCGCTGCGTTACTCGATCCTGTGCGGCACGGTGTTCTATCTCATCGCGTCGCTTTTCTTTTTCGTCAGCGCCCCGCGCCTCAAGCATGATTGGGTCGAACCAGGCGCGGCGACGCCGTCAAAGGAGCCGCTCATGGCAGGTCAGTTCAAAGAGGGGCGCTTCGCAACCGCTGACGGGCCCGGACTCGAATACCGCGATTATGCGCCGGTTGGCGATGTCACCGGGCCGCCGGTTCTCTGCCTGCATGGGCTGACGCGCAATGTGCGCGACTTCGATGAATTGGCGCCGCTGATCGCGGCATTGGGCCGGCGCGTGATCGCGGCCTCCCAGCGCGGGCGCGGCGGCTCTGATCCCGATCCACAGCCAGAGCGCTACAATCCCGCCGTCTACACGCTCGACATGTTGGCGCTGCTCGACCATTTAGGCGTGGAGAGATCTGTGTTCGTAGGCACTTCGATGGGCGGCCTCATGACCATGATTGCCGCGTCGCTTGCGCCGCAACGCCTCGCCGGCGCGGTGCTCAACGACATCGGCCCGGAGATTGATCCGGCCGGCCTCGCGCGCATCCAAGGCTATGTCGGCGCCGATCGGGTTGCGGCGAGTTGGCCCGAGGCCGCGGCTCTCTGCCGCGCGATCAATGGCGTCGCCTTTCCCAAAGAAGAGAGCGAGGCGTTCTGGATCGCCTTTGCCCGAAAGCTGTTTCGCGAAGAAGCGCCCGGGCGCATCGTGCTCGATTATGATCCCGCGATCGCCCGCACGGTCGCGCCGGGATCTAACGACATCGCCGATCTCTGGCCATTGTTCGATGCACTGAAGCCGATTCCAACTTTGGTCGTCCGCGGTGAGGTCACCGATGTATTGATGACGTCCACGCTCGAAGAGATGCGCAGGCGCAAGGGTGATCTAGTGGTCGCACGCGTGCCCCGTGTCGGACACGCGCCGTTTCTGACTGAGCCTGAGGCGTGGGGTCCATTGCGTGCGTTTCTCTTGGCGCGACAGACGTGATCGACCCGCGCTTCATCGGCTGGAAGTGCCCACCCGCTCGTGTCGAGGTCGAGAAAGGCCAGCTCAAGCTGCTCGCTGAATCGGTTGGCGAGACCAATGCGATTTACACCGACGAAGTTGCGGCGAAGGCGGCGGGACATCCGGCGCTGCCGGCGCCGCCGACCTTCGCCTTCTGTCTGGCGAACCTAGCCGGCCAGCCATACTCGTACCTCGACGAGATGGGCGTCGATGTCGCTCGGCTCTTGCACGGCGAACAGGCGTTCGAGCATCTCGCCCCGATCTACGCTGGCGATGTCATCACGCTCGCCACCGCAATCGCCGCCATTACGCAAAAGAAGGACGGCGCATTGGAGGTGGTGACAGCAACGACCGACGCCACCAACCAGCATGGCGCGCTTTGCGTGCGCCAAACGACCGCGCTCATTGTGCGCAATTGTGTGGCTGATGGACGTTGATCTCGCCGCCCTGAAGCCGGGCGACCAGTTGCCGCCGCGCCGCTTCGGCCCGATCACGCGCACGACGCTGGCGCTCTATGCGGGCGGCTCGGGCGATCACAATCCGATGCACATCGACATCGATGTCGCGCGAGCGGCGGGACAGCCGGACGTGTTCGCCCACGGCATGCTGTCGATGGCGTACATGGGACAATACATTCTCGGGTTCACGGCCCAAGACAAGCTTCGCTCTTGGTGCGCACGCTTTATCGCGATCACGTCCGTGAACGCCACAATCACCTGCTCTGCGCGCGTGACCGCCATGAGCCAAGCGCATGATGAAGTGGCGCTCGCTCTTACGGCTTACGCCGATGAGAGCTTGGAAACGCTTGTGGGCCGTGCGCTGATCGCCATCTGAAGTGTTTGGAGGGTGTCATGAAGATCGGCGTGCTCGGTACAGGCGATGTCGGCAGAGCGTTGGGGACAGGCTTTGTCGCACTTGGCCATGACGTGAAGATGGGCTCGCGGAGCGCGGGAAACGACAAAGCGCTGGCGTGGGCGAAATCAATGGGACCGCGCGCCTCGGCGGGCCTCTTTTCTGACGCCGCCGCGTTCGGCGAGATCGTGGTTCTGGCCACCTTAGGTGTTGCCAATGAGGATGCGCTGCGGGCCGCCGGCGTTGAGAACCTGCGCGGCAAGATCGTCATCGACACAACCAATCCGCTGGATTTTTCCAGGGGCATGCCGCCGCGACTTGCGATCGACGGCGAGGATTCCGGCGGCGAACAGGTGCAGAGGCTGCTTGCCGGCGCGAAGGTGGTGAAAGCCTTCAATACGGTGGGGAATGCACTGATGTTTCGCCCCGAACTCCCGGGCGGCCCGCCAGACATGTTCATCGCCGGAGACGACGCGGACGCCAAAGAGAAGGTCAGCGCCATCGTTAAGGATTTCGGCTGGGACAAGGTCCACGATCTCGGTGGCATCGAAGCGTCGCGCTTTCTTGAGGCCCTGTGCATGGTCTGGGTGCTGTCGGCCGCACGCGACGACAATTGGATGCAAGCCTTTAAGCTGCTGAGGAAATGACGCTTCTCATCTCTTTGCGGCGGCCCGGTCGAAGGCGCGCCTGGCGCGTTCGACCTCCGGCATATGTTCCTCAACCCAAAGCCAGATCGGACATAACGCGGCGCCAAGGCTTTCGCCGAGCGGCGTCAGTCGGTAATCAACGCGCGGCGGCACGGTCGCATGCACGTGGCGTGTCACCAGGCCGTCGCGCTCCAACTGCCGCAAGGTCTTGGTCAGCATCTTCTGGCTCACTCCGCCGATGCGTTCCCGTATGCGGGTGAAGCGGACCACTTCGCCCGGCTCGAAGGCTTCGAGCACAAACAATGTCCATCTATCGGCGACGCGGGCGAGGATGTCGCGGACCTTCGCCTCCTTGGACGCTTCAAGAGCACTCTCTGCCAATAGTCACCTCAAGGTTATCGACGCGCCGAACGGTGCGTACTTCCCAGGCGCATCGCGCGCGCCAAAATAGGCCGGACGAGCGAAGAGAGGAACCCGCCATGAAGACGAAGCAACTCGGCGCGAGCGGACCGCACGTCTCGGCAATTGGCCTCGGCTGCATGGGCATGTCGGACTTCTATGGGCCGGCCGACAAGAGTGAGAGCATCGCTACCATCCATGCCGCGCTGGAGGCGGGGGTCACCTTGCTCGACACCGGCGACTTCTACGGGTCGGGCCACAACGAATTGCTGATCCGCGAGGCGTTGAAGGGCGCCAAGCGCGACCAAGCCGTCTTGAGCGTGAAGTTCGGCCTTCTGCGCCACCCTAATGGCGGCGTGCTCGGCCTCGACATGCGCCCCGCGGCGGTGAAGGCGTCGCTCGCATACTCGCTCAAACGGCTTGGCGCCGACTATGTCGACATCTACCGCCCGTGCCGCGTCGCCGCCGACGTGCCGATCGAAGACACGATCGGCGCCATCGCCGATCTGGTGAAGGAGGGCTATGTGCGCCACATCGGCCTCTCCGAAGCGGGGCCAGACGCGATCCGCAGGGCCTATTCTGTCCATCCGATCTGCGATCTGCAGATCGAGTATTCGATCCTCTCGCGCGGTCCCGAGCGCGCGATCATACCAGTGCTGCGCGAACTCGGCATCGGTATGACGGCTTATGGCGTGCTCTCGCGCGGCCTCATCAGCGAGAGCGCCTTGGCGGGCGGCAGCGCCGGCGGTTTCCGCGCCGCGCTGCCGCGATTTCAGGGAGAGAACCTCGAGCGCAATCTTGCGCTGGTGCGGACGTTGAAGGGGGTCGCCGAAGCGAAGCGCATCACGGTCGCGCAATTGGCGATCGCTTGGGTTGCGTCCCGGGGCGCAGACATCGTTCCGCTAATCGGCGCGCGAAAGCGCGAACGCCTCCATGAAGCGCTTGATGCGCTTGCCGCGACGCTCAGCGGCGAAGAGATCGCGCGCATCGAAAGCGCGATCCCGCTCGACGCCGTCGCGGGGGCGCGCTACGCGCCTGATCAAATGGCTCATCTCGACAGCGAGAGGGCGTAACTCCGCCGAGACGGAGGCGTCCGCCCACTGCCGCTCGTCGCCTCTGAGCGACCCCTCAGCAAGTCGAGTGAATCTGCGCTGCGTTCGCGCGAGACGCAAGAATTCCGGGTAATGTCGCGCGTGGCTTTGGCAAAGCATTGGGTTTCGTTGCAGCGCGCGCCCTGGCGCTAAGGTTGGCGCAGGCGCCGCGGCAAGCGTTGTCGCCAAGGGCGCCCCATTCGATGAGCCAAATAGCGCCGAGCGCATAGGCGTGCAAGCAAGGGCCGACGTGCAACGGAGGCGCGAGACTTCCGTTCGCGGCGAGATCACGCCGCTTGTGCGGGCAAGGCGTCAATGGCCACACTGGAGCGACGCCGCCGCTTTTGCCACCATGCGGTCAGCTAATGGCGCACTTGGCAGGCGAGCTTCATCAATGCGGCGCCTCAATGCCCACGCACACTGTCCGTGATTGCACGGCGACAGCGCGCCTCAATGCAGCGGCGCATGTCTTCATCCGCAAGATCGTCCCACGCTATCGCTAATTCCGGCCACGCGATCAGGACTGCGGCCTCGACCATTTGTCCATTGCGAAAGGCGCCAGTGTCGGCGAGCGAGAGCGCCATGCCAAATAAGTCGATCGGCGCAACAGCTTCCTCGCGTGGCATCGCTGGTCGATGAACAAACATGCGCACGACAGGCCGAGATTCGCTCGACCTGTGCAATTGCCCAAAAGTCGTATTTCGCATTGCCCCTCGTAAAGCGAGCGTGTGGCTCTGCTGATCGGCCGGCTGAAGCGAACAACGGCGCAGCGGATTCTTGGGAAAAACGCGAATTTCCCAAGAAAGGATGCAGCGCCCGAAAAGCTAACTGCTTGAAAAGATGGCGCGCCCGAAGAGATTCGAACTCCTGACCCCCAGATTCGTAGTCTGGTGCT
>CAYUOC010000139.1:0-9967 GCA_964446305.1 uncultured Terricaulis sp.
GTCACCATCACCGGCACGCTCGTCGACGATCCCAAGATCCGTTCCTTCGAGCAAAAGGGCGGCACGATCGAAATCGTCTCGCTCTGGCTTGAAGTCAAAGACGAGAACCGCACCGATCGCTTCACCGTCGAAATCAATGACGGCAAGGCCTCCGTCACTGCGAAAGCCATGAAGAAGGGCGTCATCGCTGAAGTGAGCGGCAAGCTCCGCCACGACCGCTGGAAGGACAAGGGCACCGGCCGTTGGACCGGCAAGGTGTTTGTCGCCGTCGATCCCGGCGAAGGCGCGGTCAAATCACTCGGCAAGACCGAGACCTCGGCCGCTGCTTAATCGCGAGACGCCGCTTCCGTTCTGGCGGAGGCGGCGTCGCTCCATTCTTCGATTCAACTCTTTTCAAGGAGACAGCACATGTCTTCACCGACGCTCCGCGCCAGCGATCTGGCGCAATTCACCGGGAGTGAATGCTGGTATCGCCATCCGCTGTATCCTTCGATCACCTATACGGACGGAGCCCAGTATGTGGCCGAGGCCGGCGGCGCCTATTGGCTGCTCGACGCCATCGTTTCACACCAGCACGACGCCCGCGTTCGCAGTCAGGAATTCCAGGTTTGGACGCTGAAGGTGGCGCACGATCGAAGTGCTGTGCTGAGCTGCGAGGACGGCGATCATGCTTTGGTCGCGCGGCAGGTCATCGCGTTCACCGACTTCCCGCTGTCTGAGATAACGCTATGGCTTCAGAACAATGTGATCTTTCTGCCCAGCGAATATTGAGGCGCTGATGGCGTCCGCCGGAGCTCAGGTTGGCCTTAGAGCGCTTCGCGTCGGCCTGAGCGGCGGCGTCTTCCGAAATCTGCTCGACGGCCTGACGCGGATCTTTATTGGAGCGCGTGCGACAGCGGGAATTGATAGATTGCAGCAGTCGTCTTGTTGGTGCTGAGTACGGGGCGCACCCCATGACGGAGGCGTCAATGACCCTGAGCCCCGCGATCTTCATCGGGCACGGCAATCCGATGAACACGCTTGAAGCCAATCGCTTCACGCAGGCCTGGCGCGACATCGGCAACCTCTATGCCAAGCCGCGCGCCGTGCTCATGGTGTCGGCGCATTGGTTTTTCGGGGCAACCGCGGTCACGGCGATGGCGAAGCCGCGCACCATTCACGACTTCTACGGGTTTCCCCAAGCGCTGTTCGACTTCGACTACCCAGCGCCGGGCGCGCCTGACCTCGCTGAGGAAGTGGCGGATGTGGTGAAGCCGCATTGGGTCGGACTGGACCGCGATCAATGGGGCCTCGATCACGGCGCCTGGAGCGTGCTCGCGCATATCTATCCGCAAGCCGATGTTCCGGTGGTGCAGCTTTCCATCAATGCGCTGAAGCCGCTTGCGTATCATCTCGAACTCGCCGCAAAGCTCGCGACATTGCGCGAACGCGGCGTCATGATCATCGGCAGCGGCAATGTCGTGCACAATCTAAAACGCGTTCAGTGGGACAAGCCAGAAGCTGCTTTCGATTGGGCCGAGCGTTTCGATGATGCTATGGTCGCTCAGATGCAGGCCGCGCCCGCTGATGTGCTCAAACTCGCCGAGCACGCGGACTTTGACGCCGCCGTGCCGACGCCCGATCACTTCATTCCCTTGCTCTACGTGGCGGCGCTGGCGGCGGCAGGCGAAGGACGCGCCAGCGCCTTTGCGAAAGGCTATGCGATGGGGTCGATTTCGATGACTTGCTACGCTGCCGGAGATTGCACGGTCGCGCATAGTCATGGCGCCGCGGCAGCCTCTCTGCCCGCAGGCGTGCCGCCTGAGCAAACCAATATCTGATGCGCGCTAGCCTTCGCGGGGCAGGACAGTCAGCACGCGCTGCACGAAGAGCGCATACTCGCTCATGTAGTTGCGTAAGAATTCGCGGGTGGCGTCAACACTCACATTGCCTTGGTCGTCGATCAGGTCAGGCTTGAACTGTATGTAGGCTTCCGGGCTCGTCATTTGCGGCGCGTTGCAGAAGCCAAGCACGGCGCGCAGGCTTTGCTGACCGACAGCCGTGCCGATCGAACCGGGCGAAGCGCCGATGACGCCCGAAGGTTTGCGCGCAAAAGCATTCTGGCCATAAGGACGGCTCGCCCAATCGATGGCGTTTTTGAGCGCGCCGGGGATCGAGCGATTGTATTCCGGCGTTACGAAGAGAATGGCGTCTGACTTGGCGATCGCGTCCTTAAAGGCGCGCGCAACCGGCGGGTAGTCCGCGTCGTAATCAGGACTGTAAAGCGGCAAGTCGCGGAACGAAATCTCGGTGAATTGGAGTTGCGGCGGCGCGACCTTGATGAGGGCCTGCGCCAGTTTACGGTTGATCGAGGTGCTGGAGAGGCTTCCAACAAAATAGCCGACGTGGTGGGTGGTCATCGATTGCACTCCGTGACGAGCGCCTCTCGCGGCGCTCTCGTACTGAATCCCCCGATATGACAGCCTGGACGTGAAGCAGTGTGAGGCGCCAGACTCGTTGGCCAAAACGCCGGCTACGACGAACGCGCCGCGCGAATGCGTTGGCAAGCCTCAAGTGTACGGGGCGCCTAAGCGGGCTTCGTGTGCCCGGTTGAAGCATAGCGCTTTTGCGGGCGTCGGCCAAAGTTTTGCCGACAAGAGAAAAGTGAAGAGGCGGTCCCCGAGTGGGAACCCGCCTCTTCGGCGGCCTTACGGACGGGCCAGGAGACGATAGATCAGAGCATCGTCTTCTTTGACCCGGAGCGACGCGGGCGCTTCTTGGCCGCCTTCCTGTTCGGCGGTGCGGTTGAGCCCGTCGAGGCTCAATGCGCCTGGTCCCGTGAACACGAACAGCAGGAACACGAACGTGTAGAGGATCGCGGCGTCGCCGCCGTTCAGTACCGGATAGAAACTGGCCGGAGCGTGGAACATCCAATAGGCGACCGCCATCTCGCCGGCGATGATGAAAGCGACCGGGCGCGTGAAGAGACCGAACAACAGGAAGGCGCCGCCGACCAGTTCAAGCCACGCGCCAACCCACAGAAGCGAGCCCGCTTCAGGCAATCCGCCCTCTGGCGGCGCTGGAAAGCCGACGAGCTTTTGCGTCCCGTGTTCGATAAAGATGAGCGCAGCCACGACACGAAGCGCGGTGAGTGCGTAAGGCGTATAGCCACTTAGTTTTTGCATGATCTTTCCTCCTCTCATGCCGCGCGGCCATGCCGTGAGCTGATGAGAGAAAGATAGCGTCCGCCTCGAGGCTGATAATCAACGGGATCGCGGACAGACTGTTCGCCGAAAGAGGATAATCAATCCCATGGCGGTTTTGCGTAGGCTTTGGCGAGATAATCGATGAAGGCGCGCGATTTCGCCGGCACGAATTGGCTCTCGGGATAGATCGCATAGATGCCGAATTCCGCCGCCCGCCAGGCCGGCATGACTTCGACAAGACGGCCTTGCTTAATCAGCGGTCCGGCGATGAAGTTTGGCTGAAGCGCAATGCCCGCGCCTTGCGCCGCGGCCTGCGCGATCGCGTCGCCATTGTTGCAGCGAAGCGCTGCATCGCCGGCGCGAACCACGAAGTGCTCACCGCGGCGTGTAAAACGCCATTCATCGTTCTGCAGCCAATAGGTATAGAAGAGCTGGGTGTGTTCATCCAATTCGCGCGGATGCTTTGGCGCCCCGCGCCGCTTCAAATAAGCGGGGGCCGCACACAAGATCATGCGGCAGGTCGCCAGCTTTTTAGCGATAAGACTGGAATCGCTGAGCTCGCCGATACGAATGGCGACATCGACATTGTCTTCGATGAGATCGATCAACCGGTCCGTCAGCGCCAGTTCAATACGCACCGCCGGATGCTGCAGCATGAACTTGCCAGTCACCGGCGCAACATGGTGAAAGCCGAAACTCATCGGCGCGTTGACGCGCAGCGTCCCGCGCGGCTCAGCTGAAAGGCTAGATGCTTCGGCCGCAGCTTCGTCGAGCGCGGCCAGCCCCAAACGCACCCGCTCCAGAAAGGCTGCGCCGGGTTCGGTCAGCGAGACGCGCCGCGTGGTGCGCTGGAGGAGGCGCACGCCCAGCGCCTCTTCCAAATCCTTGACCCGCTCGCTCACCAAGGTGCGCGAAAGGTTGAGGGTGTCGGCGGCGGCGCTGAAGCTCTTCAGCTCCGCGACTTTGACGAAAATCTCGATCGCCTGAAGCCGATCCATATTTGGAGCATTATCCGTTAGGCGCGGATAAACAAGGGCCAAGCCTCTGAATTGCTCGTCTTCTCGGTTTGCCGTTCAAGCAGCCGTTTGGCGAAGCTCTCACCGACCAGAGGCGGCCAGCGGCGCGTTTTCGGCCATTGCGCTCGCTTGGGTTTGTCGCGCGCTTGCCGCGGCGCGGGTGCGCGCGTGTCGTAGAGCAGGGCGTCTTGGGCGCCATCCATCGCGACCGTGACGGTCGCGGCGCCGCCCTTTGCGGCGATCGCGTCCGCTTTCTCGAACGCCGCTTCGATCGCCCAATAGCGGCGCGTATAATCGCCGTAGAAATTGCCGTTCACCGCAACGCGCCAAATGCCCGAACGCTGGCGGATCGAAATCGTGTCGGCTGTTCTTTGCGGATAAGTCGGTTGAGATGTGTTTGTCATTATGCTCATCAGATCGGGCCGATCGATCAACAAGCGAAGAGCGATGCGACCTTCCATCGCGGTTGGCGGCGAAAACACGCGTCGTGTTGACTTCGATGCAGGAGGGGCCCATCTCTCATGGCATGCAATTGGGCATTCTCTTCGCGGCGCACTTCGTTGCGCGCTTTGCTGGACGCGATCTCTCGCGCCAATAGCCCCTAGCCGGCCCTGCCTCGGCTAGGGGTCGCTTTGCATCCAATCCATTCGCTTCAAATCAACACAAACACGCGCAGCCCAAAGGGCGCGCGGCGAGCACGCACATGTCCAAGAAAGATTACAAACGTCCGCCCATCGTCATCGCTGAAGACGAGCACGAGCGGCTCACAAGCTTGGCGCTCGCTGCGCTCGACCGTGCCCCCGGTGCAGTCGACCTCTTCGTTGAGCTGTCTCGCGCGAAGACGGTGAAGGCTTTGCCTGAGCACGTCGTTGGCGTCGGCAGTGTGGCGACCTTCGAGTATGACGGATCGTCCTACCGCGAGTTCGAACTCGTCGATCCACACCGCGCCGACATTAGTGAGCGGCGCATCTCGGTGCTGACGCCGGTTGGCGCGATGCTGCTTGGTCTCTCGCAGGGTCAAACCATCGAATGGGTCGGTCCCGACGATAGAACGCACAAGGTCGTCGTGGAAAACGTCCGCGCCGCGCGCTGAAGCGGGTTTGCGGCCGCAACCGACCACACGGGACCGCCGGTTACATACATCAACACGGCGCTTGCCGGGCCCGCTCAAGGCGGGTGCGGCGGGCGCCGCGAGGGCGCGTCAGACGCGCTTCGTTTTCCAGGAAAGAGATTTCACCATGACTCCCGCACTTCCGAGCTACATCGAGCCAAAGCAGAACATCGCGTCCTGGGAGATGTTCTTGGAGCAGGTGGCGCGCGTTGAGCCCTATCTGAGCGAATGGTCGCCATGGGTCGATACATTGCGGCGTCCGCGCCGCGCGCTCATCGTCGATGTGCCCGTGCAGATGGACGATGGGGGAATCGCGCACTTCGAAGGCTACCGGGTGCATCACAATACCAGCCGCGGGCCCGCTAAAGGCGGAGTGCGTTTCCATCCTGACGTCACGCTTGCTGAAGTCATGGCGTTGAGCGCCTGGATGACGATCAAGACCGCTTTGGTGAACGTGCCGTTCGGCGGCGGCAAGGGCGGCGTTCGTGTCGATCCAAGCAAGCTCTCGATCGGCGAATTGGAGCGCCTGACGCGCCGCTACACAGCCGAGATCACTCCGCTGATCGGCCCGCTTCAGGACATTCCTGCGCCCGACGTCAACACCAATCCTCAGATCATGGCCTGGATGATGGATACCTACGCCTCGCGCCAGGGCGCGCTGCGCACCAATGTCGTGACCGGCAAGCCTATTAGTCTCGGCGGTTCGCCCGCGCGCGCTGATGCGACCGGCCGCGGCGTCTTCATTTGTGCGGCCGAGACCGCCGATCATCTGGGGCTCGACCTCAAGGGCGCGCGTGTCGCCATCCAGGGCTTCGGCAATGTCGGCGCCGGCGCCGCGCGGTTCTTCTCTGAGGCAGGCGCGCGTGTCGTCGCTGTGCAAGACATAACCGGCGCAATCTATGCGAGCGGCGGTCTCGATCCGGCGCGCCTCCAGGCGCACATCCGCGCGGGCGGCAAGCTCGGAGACTTTCCAGGCGCCGAGGCGCTTGAGATGGACGCGTTCTGGGATGTTGAAACAGACATCCTTGTGCCGGCCGCGCTCGAAGGGCAGATCGACGCGAAAGTGGCCGCGCGCATCAACACCAGGTTCGTTGTCGAAGGCGCCAACGGGCCGACGACGCCGGCGGGTGATGATGTGTTCAAGCGCAGAAACATTCCGGTTGTGCCCGACGTCTTGGCCAATTCCGGCGGCGTCATCGTCTCCTATTTCGAGTGGGCGACGGATGCGAGTTCGCTCATGTGGGACGAAGGCCAGATCGTACACCGGTTGCGGCACGTGCTCGAAGCTGCCTTTCAATCGGTGTGGTCGCTGCACAAGCAACAGAATGTCGACCTGCGCACGGCAGCCTACGTGCTTGCCTGTCAGCGCATCCTTGAAGCACGGCGTCTGCGCGGTCTCTTTCCGTGATGGATAGCGACCTAACCGCACGCTCAAGGCGCGCGCGCTTGAATACCAACTGGCGCGCGCCGACATCACGGGCGATGTCCCAAGGCGCACATTCCGCGCGAGCGCGCCGCGTTTTTAGAACGCCGCTCTAGCTTGCCCTCGGTTGGCTGACGCCAGCCTGAGGGCAAACAGCAACCTGCACTTTTTCATCACAACGAGCAGCTGGCCGCGCGTGACCCGCGCCCGCCGAGAGCTGCTGCGCAAGAAGGATCAAGTTTCATGTCATCTTTTGACCGGTTTCCCTCGACCTACGGACGCGACGAAGCGCGCGTGCTGACGCGCGCCAAAACGGGTATGACCAGGCGCAATCTTACCTGGGATAAGCCCGCTATCGTGGCTTTGCTCGCCGCAAGCGCGATTTTTGCGCCGTTTGCGGTCGCGGTGCTGAAACAGGCAGCGCAGATCTTCGCCTCTTGAGGCGAGGGTCGTGACGCTTGCCGCGCGATTGTCCGCCCTGGGCGAACAGACCAGCCGGGGATGCGGCGATGATCGCGTCGCTTAAGCGACCCACATCATTCTCAAGCAACACGAAGAGGAGAGATCATGATGCTGGATTGGGCCGATTATCGCCGCCAGCTTGGCGATGGCGTCAAAGAGCTTGGCCGGCTCAGTCCCGATGCGGTCAAGAGCTATGTGGCCCTGAGCCAGGCAGGCCAGCGCACCGATATCCTGGGCGCGAAGACCCGCGAATTGATCGCGCTCGCTGTCGCGGTAACGGCGCGCTGCGATGGCTGCATCGCCACCCATGTCGATGCCGCGATCAAGCACGGCGCCAGCCGGGAAGAGATCGCCGAGGCGCTCAGCGTCGCCATAGCCATCAATGCGGGCGCAGCGCTCGTCTATTCGGCGCGCACCCTGGACGTCCATGCCGCGCTGAGCAGCGCAACCCAATGAAGGAGACCATGATGAAAAAGATTGAAGACAAAGCCGCCCTGGTGACCGGCGCAGGCCAAGGCATTGGCCGCGCGATCGCATTGCGCCTCGCCAAAGATGGCGCCGACATCGCCATCGTCGATATGAACGAGGCCAAGATGACCGACGTCGCCAGCGAGGTGCGCGACCTTGGCCGCAAGGCGACGACGTTCAAAGCCGACGTGTCCAAACGCGACGATGTCTATGCCGCCATCGAAAACGCCGAGAAGGTCTTGGGCGGGTTCGACATCATGGTGAACAATGCGGGCATCGCCCAAGTGCAGCCGATCGCGGACGTGACCCAGGACGAACTCGACAAGATCATGAAGATCAATGTCGGCGGCGTGCTCTGGGGCATCCAGGCGGCTGCAGCGAAGTTCAAACAGCGCAAGCACAAGGGCAAGATCATCAATGCCGCTTCGATTGCAGGCCATGATGGCTTTGCCATGCTTGGCGTCTATTCGGCGACCAAGTTCGCCGTGCGGGCCCTGACGCAGGCGGCGGCCAAGGAGTATGCGAGCGCGGGCATCACCGTGAACGCCTACGCCCCTGGCATCGTCGGCACCGACATGTGGGTGGAGATTGACCGGCGCTTTGCGGAGATCACCGGCGCGAAGGTTGGCGCCACCTACAAGCAATACGTGGAGGGGATTGCTTTGGGCCGTGCATCGACGCCCGAGGATGTCGCCGCGTTCGTGGCGTACCTGTCTGGGCCTGACTCCGACTACATGACGGGTCAGACGCCGATGATCGACGGCGGTATCGTCTATCGGTGAGGCGTTGTGATGAGCACTTATGATCGAGCCATCGCGCGATGGGAAGGCGAGGGCGGCGGACCGAGGTTCGTCGCCCAGCCGGATGGTCAGCGAACGGACCGTCATCGCGCTGACTGGGCGGACGCCAACCCCTCGGCGCGCGCCGCGGATTTATCAACTCAGACGCAAGGAGCCCAGCATGTCAGCGACGCGTAATGACCTTCCCGACAACACCCGAAAAGCCATGATCGCGCTCTTGAATGCACGCCTGGTCGATGCAATCGATCTGCGGTTGGGCTTGAAACAGGCGCACTGGAACATCAAAGGAGCGAACTTCGTCGCTCTGCATCAGCTGTTCGATCAGATCCAAGCGCGTGTCGCCGTCTTCGTCGACGACATTGCCGAACGCGCAGTCGCGCTTGGCGGTTATGCTAATGGCGCCACCCAGGCTGTCGCGTTAGGCACGCAGCTCAAGGCTTATCCCACGGAGATGTTGGATCACGGCGGGCACTCCGCCGCTGTGGCCGACCGGCTCGCCGCGTTCGGCAAATTGGTCCGAGGCGCCATAGACGCGGCTGACGAAGCCGGCGACAAGGGCACGGCCGATCTCTTCACCGGCGTCTCTCGTCAAATTGATAAGGACCTTTGGCTGGTCGAGGCGCATCTCTGAGGCGATGAGCAGTCAAGAGCGCTGTCCGCGCCAAGCCGCGGACAGCTGCCTTGCGCCGTCAGTTTGGCGGCGCCCGGACCACCAGGATGTCGCTCGGCGTGGCGTCGACGATCTTCGGCGCGTGACCGCCAATGAGCAGGTGAAACAGGATGCCCCGTCCCAGCGTTCCGATAACGACGAGATCGGCATTGCGCTCTACAACGTAGTTGCGGATCATGATTTCGGGCGCGCCATGCTCAATCAAGGTCACGACATGAGGTCGAGCCGGTTCAGGCATGTCAGTGTCTGCTACGAACGAACGGATCTCCTCCATTTCCATCGCGGAGAATTCTCGGCTGAGCTGCGATCCTCCTGTGAGTGAGCGATAGGGCAGATCGAAGGCGTGCATGACGGCATGGACCGCGTCGGGGAACATGGCCGCGGCGACGCTCAGGCCGTGGCGGGATTCTTCGGTGAAATCGACGCCGGTCAGGACATGGTTATAAGGGCCAGACGGACGCGTCTTTACCACCAGGACCGACACCGGCGCGCGCCTCATCAAGTGTTCCACGGTGCGTCCGAGCGCGACCCTGCCGAGCGCCCGCTCACGCGCAGCGCCCAATACGATCAAATCGCAGCGTTCGCGCTCTGCGACAGCAAGCGCGAGTTGGGCGGGATCTCCTTCGGCGACGATGATACGGAGGTCGGCGACCTCTTCGCGCATGTCGCGGCGGATCTGGTTCTCGACGGCGATTGCCGGATCAGGGGGCCTTCGCCAAGAAGGGATGTCCTCGTAGATCGAGGAAGGCGTCGTCGCGGGTTCTGTCTCAAGTGCGTGCAACACCAACAGGGCCGCATTCCATCGGCGGGCCAATTGCACGGCGCGATCCAG
>CAYUOC010000140.1:0-6034 GCA_964446305.1 uncultured Terricaulis sp.
TTCTTCGCCGCCGATTGCAGCGTGCCCTCGGCGAAACCAGCGAGCGCGACCGCGCGCTCGGCGATGTCGTCGGTGAAAGCGTCGACGCGTGCCTGGACCTGATCGAACAGCTCGTGCAGCGCGATGAAGGCTGGCCCCTTCACGTTCCAGTGCGCCTCCTTGATCGAAAGCCGCAAATCGACAGCATCCGCCAGGCGCGCGTTTAAAAGCGCGATCATGGCCTTGCGCGTGTTGTCGGGCAGATCGTTACGAGTGGTCGGCATGGGTAGCTCCTCCAGCAGCCGATATGGGCTCGCCCGCCGCGCCCGGCAACGCAATCACCCATAGATATGAGGCCAATTTTCAATCGGCCTTTTCTATCGTCAGAGCGTCGCCAGCCAATCGATGATGAGCCCCGTGGTTTCCTTGGGCGCTTCCTGCTGGGTCCAGTGGCCGATGCGCGGGATCATGTGCGAGCCGCGATGATCGGACGTGTTCGCCTCCATCCGCTCAAACGCCGCCTCGGCGCTGCCGCCAAACATCTTCAGCACCAGATCCTGCTCACCGACGATGAACAGTGACGGCTGATGGATCACGCGATCCGGGATCGTGCTCATGTATTCGAAATCGCGCGTATGATTGCGATACCGGTTCAGCGGCCCACGGAACCCAGACGCCGTAAATTCTTGCACGAAATAGTCGATGTCTTCTTCGCTCATCCAAGCCGGGAACGGCTGCGGATCGGGCAAACCATCGAGCAGCGCGTCGCCGTGCTTCTTCTCTGGCGCGCCCCAATAGCCGACGGAGTCGCCGCTGCCGGCGTAGTAGAGCTTGCGCAGGCCGCCGCGCACATCCGCTTCAAACGCGCCTTCCGCGACGCCTTCGTCCTTGAAATAGGCTTGATAGAAAAACTTGCCCTGATCGACGTACATCGCCTTGATCAGCGTATCGAGCGACATCGGCGGCAGGCCGAACCACGGCACGCTCAAGCCAGCGACAGCGCGCACTTGCTTGGGATGCAGCACCGCCGTGTGCCAAACAATCGGCGCGCCCCAATCATGGCCGATCAGCACCGCCGGCTTTCCGGGCGAAAGCGAGTCGATCACGCCTGCGACATCGGCGGCGATTTCCTTCATCGCGTAGGCTTCAACCGCGTGCGGCTTATCCGAGCCGCCATAGCCGCGCACATCAATAGCGCATGCGGTGAAGCCGGCAGCCGCCAACGGCGCCATTTGATGGCGCCACGAGTACCAGCTCTCAGGAAAGCCGTGGACCATAACGACCAGCGGCCCCTCGCCCTGGATCGCGGCGCGGACCTTGATCCCGTTCGTCTCGATCATGCGGAATTCGGGCTTCATCGGCGTCTCCTCGACGCCGACCTTAGCAGCAAAACCAGCGACGCGAACGGGCGCCGCCGCGTCACGCCTCCTCGGCCTCGCCGATAATGTCTTCCGCTTCCTTGTTCAGCGCCCTGCCTTCTTCGCGCGGCACCGTGAACGGCGTCGGTTGCGGCGTTGTCGTGTTGTTGCGCCAGAGACCGCGGCCAGCCTCTATGCCGCCAGCGAGCTGCATCTCGAACCGCTCGGCGTCGCGCTCGCGCACATCCTCGATTGTCTCGGCGATTTCGAAATCGGTGAAGCCCAGCTCACGCAGCACCGCGCCGCTGAAGGTCAGCGAAGATTCGAACAATTCGCGCAGCTGATAATCGACGCCCGCCTTCACCAGCCGCATGGAGTGGCCACGGTCAAACGCCCGCGCGAAGACCTTTGCGTGCGGGAACTCCGACTTTACCAAAGCCACAATGCGGTCCGTGACCTCCGGCTTGTCGACGCACACGAGAATTGCCTCCGCCGTGTGAGCGCCCGAAGCGTGAAGCACGTCGAGGCGGGTGCCGTCGCCGTAATAGACCTTGAAACCGAAATTGGCTGCGGCCTGAATCATCTCAACGTCGGTCTCGATCAGCGAGATGTTGACGCCGCGCGCCAGCAACGACTGGCTGACAACCTGAGCAAAACGGCCGAAGCCGATGAACAGCACCTGCCCGCTCAGATCATGCGCCTGCTCAACCCCATCAAGCGACACCTTCGGCGCCGGCATAAGCCGATTGAGCGCGATCACAACGAGCGGCGTCAGCGCCATGGAGATGATCACGATCGCGGTCATGATCGCGGAGATGCGCTCGTCCATCACGCCGCTGGAGAGAGCAGCCGCATAAAGCACGAAGGCGAACTCGCCGCCCTGCGCAAACAACGCAGCCCTGCGAATGGATTCGCGGTGATCCGCCTTGAACGCGCGCGCGACGAAATAGATGCCGATCCCCTTCACCAGCATGAAGGCGGCGACACCAGCGGCGATCATCTGCCACTCCGACATCACCAGCGCCAAATTCAGTGACATGCCAACGCTGATGAAGAAAAGCGCCAACAGGATGCCGCGGAAGGGCTCGACATCGGCCTCGAGCTGATGCCGGAAAACGGAGTCGGAGAGCAGCACACCCGCAAGGAAGGCGCCCATGGCCATTGAAAGCCCGCTAATGTCCATGAGCAGAGCGGTGCCAAGAACAACCAGCAGCGCCGCGGCCGTCATCACCTCACGCGCGCCAGAGCGCGCGAGAATCCCGAAGAAGGGATTGAGCACATAGCGGCCGGCAAGAAACACAATCGCCACCGCGCCTGCGCCAATCGCGACGCTCTGCCAGAGCGGCGGCGCGTTTTCCTGAACGCCGACCGTGAGCCCCGCGATCACCGCAACGCCGGCAAGCAGCGGCACGATCATGAGATCTTCGAAAAGAAGAATAGAGACATTGCGCTGGCCCGCTTCGCTCGACGTTTCGCCTGCATCGTCCATCATTTTCATGATGACGGCAGTTGATGAGAGCACGAACCCCGCGGCGCCGATCGTGGCAGCCGCCCACGGCAAGCCTGCGGCGATGCCCACCGTAGAGAGCAGAATGATGCAGAGGATCACCTGCGCGGCGCCGAGGCCGAAGATTTCCTTGCGGAGCGCCCAGAGCTTTGCCGGGCGCATCTCGAGGCCGATTATGAAGAGGAACATGACGACGCCCAGTTCGGCGACGTGGAGAATGTTCTCGGGGTCTCGAAAAAGGCCAAGGCCGAACGGTCCAATGACCAGGCCCGCCGCGAGGTAACCCAGCACCGAGCCGAGCCCCAAGCGCCGGAATAAGGGGGCGGCCACTACCGCGGTACCGAGCAGCGCCACGGCATGCTCGAGGCCCAATCCACCATCCGCCACAGCCTCAGCCGCCATCAACGCAACCTTTTTAACGAGAAGCTCCCATGTGGCGCCCTTTCGCGCGGCTTTGAACCCCCTCCACAGGCTCGAATCATTTATGTTGGCCGCTTCCCCTTCTTCGGAGCGCGCAATGATCGAGAACACGAAGCTGACCGCGCTTGTCGCTTCCCGCATTTGCCACGACATGGTCGAGCCGATGAGCGCGATCATTCAAGGCCTTGAGATGATCAAGGACGGCGACGGAAAACCCGATCCGGATGCGCTGAATCTGCTTGATCACGGCGTCGGCAAAGCATGGGCCAAGCTAGAATTCTTCCGCTTCGCCATGGCCGGCGCGATGGCCGAAGGCGATAGCACGATCGAGGAAGGCAAGGCGGTCGCGGAAAAGCTCTACAGCGTGCTGAAGGCTGATCTGGTTTGGTCGGCGCCGAACGTGGCCATGCCACGCCCGGCCGTTCGCGTGATCGTCAATTTGTTGCTCATCGCCAACGAATGCCTTCCGCGCGGCGGCAAGGTTGAAATTACGGCATCGCAACAAGACGAAGGCGGCGAAGTTATCGTCACCGCCACCGGCCCGCGCGCGAAGCTGAAGGAAGCGACGCTGCAAGCGCTGAGCGGCCAGGGCGAAGAGCTGACCGGGCACACCATCCAGCCGACGCTGACCGGCCTGCTTGCACGCCAAGGCGGGGTTGAACTCTCCGCCCGCGAAACGCCGGGCGATCCAGAAGGCAAGATCGAGCTGATCGCGCGTTCGGCGGCGTTCAAGCTCTAGGTTCGCCACAAGCCTAAAGGCTCCGTTAACCGGAGCATCCCAACAGTTCCCGGCAAATTCGGGAGCATGCTCATGAGACGCTGCCTTGTCGTCGACGACAGCCGCGTAATCCGCAAAGTCGCGCGCCGTATTCTCGAAGATATGCGCTTCGAGATCGAAGAGGCCGCCGACGGCTTGGAAGCGCTGCAGGCTGTGCGGCGGCGGATGCCGGACGCCATTCTGCTCGATTGGACCATGCCGGTAATGAGCGGCATCGATTTCCTGCGCCAGCTCCGCCAGGAACCAGGCGGTGACAAGCCGACGGTCGTGTTCTGCACCACTGAGAACGACGTCGAGCGTATTTCAGAAGCGCTGAAAGCCGGCGCCGACGAATACATGATGAAGCCGTTCGATGGCGACATCCTCCATTCCAAGTTCGCCGAGGCAGGCCTCATCTGATGCTGAACGACGCCGAGATCGCGCTGGTTGCCCGTGAAGTGAAGACGCGCTCAGGCGCGGTGCTGACCAAGGACATGGCCGGCGCCATTTCTATTCGCTTGCAGCCGCTCGCACGCCGGGAGGGCTTTGCCAGCGTGCCAGAACTGATCGGGGCCGCGCGAATCCGTCCGGACGGCGCACTCTGGAACGCCATCGCGGACAATCTCGCGCAGAGCGACACGCGGTTTTTTCGTGATCGTTCGCAGTTTGAAAAGCTCCGTACCACGTTGCTGCCAGCTGCACTGAAGCAGCGCGGACATGAGCGCGTGCGGATTTGGTCGGCCGCGTGCGCGACTGGGCAGGAAGCGTATTCGCTGGCGATGATCGTCGATGAATTGCGCAACGAAGGCGCGAGCCCTGCCGTCGAAATCGTGGCGACAGATCTCTCCGAGCGCCTGCTCGATAAAGCACGCGCTGGCCTTTATACGCAGTTTGAGGTGCAGCGTGGTTTGCCGATCCGCAAGCTGATCGCCTACTTCGAAAAGGCCGGCGATCTCTGGCGCATTTCCGATCGCATGCGCGCGGGCGTGCGGTTTGAGCAGCAAAACCTGATGAAGCACCCGGGGCAGCTTGGCCAGTTCGACATCATCATTCTCGCGCACGTCCTGCCCTCCTTCGACCAGGAAACGCGCATCGATGTGCTGCGCCGCATCGCCGACGCGCTGACGCCTGGCGGCGTGCTGCTCTTGGGCGCGGGCGAAACGCTGCCGGAAGGTTGCGATACGTTCACGCTGGAAGCCGGCGTCGCGCGCAAACCGGTGAGCGCACGCGTCGCCGCTGCGTGAAGCCTGACGCCCGTCATCGCTGACGCGTGTCAACATCACTCAAACACCGCACGGCGCTTGACGTAGGCCCCACAATGCACGCCTGCTAGCTGACGACATTCAGCTAAGGCGCGCGTGTGACAGCAACCGATACTCCTTCCCAAAACGCCGCGAACACTGCCGAATGGCGGGATGGCTGGCGTGTCGTGCTTGGCGCGGGCCTTGGCATGGGCACCGGCGTTTCGCTCTACCTCTACGTCGCCAGTATTTTCATCACGCCTATCGCGGAAGAGTTCGGTTGGTCGCGGGGGGATCTTGGCATTGGCGGCATGGTGTCGTTCGTGACCGGCGCCATTGCACTTCCGATCATTGGGCGGTTTGTGGACCGGATCGGCTTTCGCCGCGTTGCCATTGCGTGCGCGCTGGGGCTTGCTTCGGTGTACGCGCTGACGGCGCTGCAACCGGGGGCGTTTGCGGTGTATCTGCTGCTGATGGTGGCCGGCGGCGTCTTTGGCGGCGGCACCTCGGCGATGGTGTACACGCGGCCGGTGATCGCGACGTTTGCGCGCCAGCGCGGCTTGGCGCTTGGGTTTGCGACGGCGTGCACTTCGATCGCAGCGATGATTGCGCCGCCGCTGCTTGGGTATGTGATTGGCGAATATGGCTGGCGCGCCGGCTTCTTCACATTGGCGGCGCTGACGGCGCTGATTGGGCTGCCGCTGGCGCTGGCCTTCATAGGGCGCGCCAAGGAAGCGGCGGCGCAGGCTTCCGATGATGTCGACGAGCACGC
>CAYUOC010000140.1:6134-9948 GCA_964446305.1 uncultured Terricaulis sp.
GGCATCATTTTGCTGATGCTGCCTGAGCCGTCATTTGCGCTGGCGGCGCTGGCGGTGGGGATGATTGGCGCGCAGCAAGGGGCGGAGGTCGATCTCTTCGCCTACTTCATCAGCCGCAGTTTCGGGCTGAAGCATTATGGCGCGATCTATGGCGTCATCGCCATGGCCGGCGCGCTTTCGACGGCGATCGCGCTCGTCTCGTTCGGGCAAATCCACGACGCCACCGGCTCCTACGATATCGGGCTGATGATTGGCGCGGTGTTGTTCTGCATCGGGGCGCTGGCGTTCGTGGTGATCGGCGCGAAAACCCCGCCGGCGCCGCCCGCTCCGGTCGCGGCCTAGTTCGACCCCGGCGCGCGGCGCACGAACTCGACGCTGCGCAGGCGGCGCGCAACGACGGTCACGACCTCATCGGCGCGTTGCGCGACGCGCAGCCATCGCTCAGCGGCGGCGACATCACCACGGCGAATAGCGCGGCGCGCTTGCGCGACGGCGTTCAGAATATCTTCGTACAACGGTTTCATGCGGGCGCGCTCCATGGCGATAGGCGTGCGTCATCCTTGTTGGCGAACGCCGGACAAAAAGTGGCCGGGGACGCGAGCTTTCGCGCCAGGCAAGTGCGCCGCGTGAACGGCGCGGAACGACGCGAGAGCTCGCGTCCCCGTGATTGTTTGACGCCGGCCCGTCACGGGAAGGTTTTTCACTCCCTTGGCACGGTGCGCCGGCGGCGTGCGGGTGTCGGGTTCGACAACATCCCCGGTCACGCTCCCGCGATTTTAAGTTTCTCGCGGGCTTCTCTCACTTGGCTCCGAGGGAGCTTCGGCAAGATCACGCTCAATCACCACGCTCGCGCATCGGTTCGAACTAAGGCCGACTGGCCATCAAGCGGAGCGATGAATGCATGATACGGCTGGTGGAAGGGGGTGGGGATAGATTTTTTGGGATTTATTTTTCTCAGGCTTTTCCCTTCTCCCCCGCGAGGGGGAGAAGGTGGCCCGGAGGGCCGGTTGAGGGGGCGAGTTGGAAGGTGAGGCTCACCTTTCGGACCCACCCTCATCCGGTCGCTTCGCGACCACCTTCTCCCGCCCATGCGGGAGAAGGGATTCAATCTTCGCCCTTCAACGCACGATCCAGGAAATCGTAGAGGCCATCGCCCTTGTCGTAGACGATTGCGTTAGGCACGCGCGCGACGCGCCAGCCCCAGCGTTCCAGATCGTTGGTGCGTTCGGCGTCAAATTTTGCTTGCTCTGGATCATCGTGCGATGGGCCATCGACTTCGATGACGAGCTTGATCTCGACGCAGGCGAAATCGACGACGTATTTTCCGATTGGGTGCTGGCGACGGAATTTCGCCTCGCGATAGCGGCGGGCGCGTAGCATTGACCAGAGCCGCTCCTCCGGACTCGTCGGATCTTTGCGCATCGCGCGTGCGCGTTTGATTGATTGCGGGTTACGCACGGGCTGAGCTTAGCTCTTCTCCCCCGCGAGGGGGAGAAGGTGTCGGCGAAGCCGACGGATGAGGGGGCGAGTTTGAAGGTGAGCCTCTTCTGACCGACCCACCCTCATCCGGCCCTCCGGGCCACCTTCTCCCGCATGGGCGGGAGAAGGGTAATGTTCAAGGCAACCGCCCCCACTCTTTCGGCACGATCGGCAGCGGCTCGCTGCCGCCGCGGGCGCGCATGGGCCAGTTGGCGACGGAGTGCGTGGCGCGCGCGCCGCATTTGCAGCGACAGAATTTGTGGATGGCGGACGTCGACACGCTCGCGCCGAAGAGCTTCAGCGCTTCGCGCGCTCTGAACACGCGGCGATTGAGACACGTCCCGCACCGCACGATGACGCCGTCCGCGCCGAGTGAAATGGCTTTCTGCAATGAACCCATGGCCGCTGGCTCCGGTGACTGAGCGCGACCTCATGCCAGGGCAACGCACCTGCCTAAGGAGCAAGCATCAATTTAACAAAAGTCCGTATGCCATCCAAGTGCGAGCTTCCGTGATCAAATTCGCCGAGTCTGAAGGCACGTCCGCCTCCTCGAACACTCGGAGGCACGCATGACAGGTAAGCTTGCATCACTCTCTTCAACCTGGCGTTTTCCGGTCGCGCTGCGTCGTGATTTGCTACAAAATCCGTCGCTGCAGTGAACAGGTCTGAGCCATTCACGGTAGACAACAACAGCTTCTCAAGATGACCTGTTTCAGCGGATGAGGGAACGACAAACAGCCCGACCCGCCGGTTGACGTCGAACTCCAGTACCTCGCCGTGCTTTGGAGTCGGAAGCGACAGTGCTGCCAGGGCAGTTCCGATGGCTTGCTCTGCGTCAATCGGACTCTCATCTGCATCAAGGATGACGGCAAACCGCTGAACCGAGCCAGTAACCCATTCCCGCGTCTTTATTAGATCCGCGATGTTTAAGGCGAAACCTGTCTTACCTTGAATGAACTTTATGCCAACCTCACTGGCACTCGCGGATGCTTCTGACAGAAGCGTATCCAAGAAGAATGCGTCATCAGCACCTTCAACAAGAAACAAGATGCGTCGATCTTGAGCGCCAGATGGTCCGTCGAAATACTTCCCTTTGCTATGCATCTATCGGACCTCCCACTCCTCCTTGAAGGCAGTGGAAAGCTGATCGGGGGTATATGAGGTGGCGACAGTTGCGTCGTTAATTCGATCAAGGCGAATATAATTCAGGTCTGAGAGGCGCCCGATTGCCTCAAGTCCCTTGATCGCGGCGGCGATACATTCTCTCGAATGAGTAGCAACGAACAATTGGCAATTGAACTCACTCGCGAGCTTGCCAAGCTCTCGCCATATCCCAAGCAATTTTGAGAAGTGGACCGTTCCCTCGAATTCATCCACCAACACGACACCATCCTGGCAATGCATGATGGCGAGACCCAAACCCACGGCGGTCGCAGCGCCGTCACCCGCGAACGAGAGCGGAATCAAGGCACCAGACTTTAGCTCAGCATGAAGAAACGCCTGCTCGCCCACCTGAAGTAATTCAAGGTCCGCAATACTGGGAACGAGCGTATCTGCTAGTTGCAGGATGCGACGCTTGTGACGCGCCTGCGCGGCCTTTGTAAAACGTGTTGCGACGTCACTAGCGTTGTCGAGGGTTCGCCGACTCAGCATGACAGCGTCCGGTACGGAGGTATTGTCGTCGAACTGTTCGCTAACATTGAAACTGCCGGGCTGCATCGCGTCCATTACGTTTCGCTGCCCCAAGCGCCGTCCGCCGAAAGTAAGCACTTGCGAAATTCCCTTTGGCCGCGCC
Source organism: uncultured Terricaulis sp. (assembly GCA_964446305.1). Lineage (GTDB taxonomy): Bacteria > Pseudomonadota > Alphaproteobacteria > Caulobacterales > Aquidulcibacteraceae > Vitreimonas. The sequence goes on from CAYUOC010000140.1 coordinate 9,409, forward strand.
GTAGAGTCACCCACAGCCCCAAGCGGCGTTGCGCCGGGAATTGGGCTTAGTTCGCCATATGTGGTCTCCATTTTTCTGATTCCGTCGCGGGTGGTCATTTCAACCACCGCCACCTCATCCTTTTCGCCATTGTGAAACACATAGTCCACGCTAGTTGAGATTGTCGCGGGCAACCCTCGCCACTGAGAGACTCGTGTGAAGTTTGCTGGATTCCTGGCGTCCATCCCCCAGAATATCCCTTCGAGCAAACTCGATTTTCCGCCGGCGTTGAGACCACCTAGGATGTTTATTCGCTTGAACCCATCGAGAGAAAGATGCGCAAAACCTCGATAATTCTTGAGGGTCACCGCGTCGACGTAGATTCTCTTCATGGCAGCACCTTAGACTCTCGGAACGACACATCAAAATAGCAAGCTAGCCCCCCTCCATTCCCTCCTCCACCTCACGCTCGACCCTAAGCGCCGTGAGCTGGTTGCGCTGCCGTCTCAGCACCTGAAACCGATAGCCGTGGAAGGCGAAGCGTTGGCCGGGTTCGGGGAT
>CAYUOC010000141.1:0-9742 GCA_964446305.1 uncultured Terricaulis sp.
GCCATGTGAAAGCGGCCGCCGGCTTTTCGCCAGCGGCCGCTCACTAAGTTCAAATGTTGGCCGGGGTTACGAAGCCGCCGGGCGATCCGAAACCTGACGCGGGCCACTGGCGGCGCGCGCGGCAGCTGCCTTCATCGGCTTGCCTGAACGCGCTTCGCCGAGGCGTTCGATCAAAGCGGCGTACTCATCCCACAAACGTTGCGGGAGGCGATCGCCGAACTTTTCGTAGTGCGCCGGGATGAGGTCAGCCTCTTCGCCCCAGACGTCGAGATCGACGTTCGTAAGCATATGCATCGCTTCATCGCTGATCGTGAGCCCGCTCGTATCGAGCGCGCCCTTCGCAGGAACAAGACCAATTGCGGTCTCACGCGCTTCAGCCGTGTCGTCCAAACGATCGCTGATCCACTTCAGAACGCGGCTGTTGTCGCCGAAGCCCGGCCAGATGAACTTGCCGTCCTGGTCTTTGCGGAACCAGTTCACGAAGAAGATCTTCGGCAGCTGAGCGCCCTCGCGCTCGCCGACCTTCAGCCAGTGCGCGAAGTAATCGCCCATGTTGTAGCCGCAGAAGGGCAGCATCGCGAACGGATCGTAGCGCAGCTCGCCAACCTTGTTCTCCGCGGCGGCCGTGCCTTCCGAGGCGACGTTCGATGCCAGGAACACGCCGTGCGACCAATCGAACGCTTCCGTCACCAGCGGCACCGCCGAAGCGCGGCGGCCGCCAAACAGAATGGCATCGATCGGCACGCCAGCCGGATCTTCCCACTCAGCCGCGATCACCGGGCACTGGCCGGCGGGCACGGCGAAGCGTGAGTTCGGGTGCGCGGCCGGGAATTTCGAATCCGGCAGCCAGGCATTGCCTTGCCAATCGGTGAGACCAGCCGGCGGCTCTTTCGTCAGACCTTCCCACCAGACATCGCCGTCCTTGGTGAGCGCGACGTTGGTGAACACGGTGTTGGAGTGCAGCGTATCGAGCGCCGACTTGTTGGTCTTCGCACCGGTGCCCGGCGCCACGCCGAAGAAGCCCGCTTCCGGATTGATGGCGTAGAGGCGGCCGTCTTCACCGAAACGCATCCAGCAAATGTCATCGCCGATCGTCTCGGCTTTCCAGCCCGGGATCGTCGGTTGCAACATGGCGAGGTTGGTCTTGCCGCAGGCAGAGGGGAACGCGGCGGCGACATACTTCACGTCGCCCTTCGGGTTCGTCAGCTTCAAGATGAGCATGTGCTCGGCGAGCCAACCCTCATCGCGCGCCATCACCGAAGCGATCCGCAGCGCGAAGCACTTCTTACCCAGCAGCGCGTTGCCGCCGTACCCCGAGCCGTAGCTCCAGATTTCCCGCGTTTCCGGGAAATGCACGATCCACTTTTCTTCGTTGCACGGCCAGGCGACATCCTTTTCGCCAGGCTGAAGCGGCGCGCCCAGCGTGTGGACCGCCGGTACAAAGAAGCCGTCTTCGCCCAACTGGTCCAGCGCGCCCTTGCCCATGCGCGTCATGATCCGCATCGACGCGGCGACGTAGCCCGAATCCGTGATCTCAACGCCGAGCTGCGAAATCCGCGAGCCGAGCGGCCCCATGCAGAACGGAACGACGTACATCGTGCGCCCGCGCATGCAGCCATCGAACAGCGTGCTCAGCTTGGCGCGCATCTCAGCCGGGGCCATCCAATTATTGGTCGGGCCTGCGTCGGCTTTGTCTTCCGGGCAGATGTAAGTCTGCTTCTCGACGCGGGCGACGTCCTTCGGATCGGAGGCGGCGTAAAACGAGTTCGGACGCGCTTCCGGATTGAGCTGCTTCAGCGTGCCCGCCGCGACGAGCTCCTTCGTCAAGCGATGCCACTCAAGCTCAGAGCCATCGCACCAATAGACGCGATCCGGCTTCGTCAGCGCGGCGATCTCCTCGACCCAGGCGATCAGTTTCTTGTGGTTCGTCGGGGCTGGGTGCAGGCCGGCGATTTGTGCAGTCACGGAATCCCTCCAGGCGCCGCATTTTCCGCGACGCTCCAGTAGCGTTTCATCCCAAAGTCTAGGGTCGGCTGTTTATGTCAAACGTGTTCGCGGGACCACTGTGACGTACCCGCTCACAAGCGAATGACACCGGTGGCAATGCGATTTGCGGGACAGCTTTGCGCAGTTGATGGAATGATCTTGAAACGACGGCGGTAGTTAACCCTGCGCCGCCGTCCAATCCGCGAGCACGCGCTCAAGCACCGAGAGCGGCACGGCGCCGTTCGCCAGCATCGTGTCGTGGAACGCCTTGAGATCGAAACGCGCCCCAAGCGCAGCTGTACTCTGTTGCCGGATGCTGTTGATAGCTTGGCGGCCGATCATGTACGCGCAGGCTTGGCCAGGGTTCACGCAATAGCGCTCGATCTCGGTCGTTACCGAAGATTCCAGATCGCCCGTCGCTTCCATCATCGATTGGATCGCCTGCTCACGCGTCCAACGCTTGTGGTGGAGGCCCGTGTCGCAGACGAGCCGCGAAGCGCGGAACGTCGCCGATTGCAGATAGCCCAATCGGCCCAGGCGATTGTTCTGATAGATGCCTAACTCGTCCGCGAGTTGCTCGGCGTACAAGCCCCAGCCCTCGCTGAACGCGCTGAAACCCAGCATCGCGCTGCGAATGAAGGGGATCGAGCCCGACTCTTGCTGGATCGAGATTTGCCAGTGATGGCCCGGCACGCCCTCATGGTAGTTCAGCGTCGGCAGCGTGAAGCGAGGCCATTCGTGCGTGTCGCGCAGATTGATGAAGTACGCGCCCGGCCGTGAGCCATCGAGCGCCGCGCGTTGATAATAGCCGCCCGGCGCGCCCGCTTCCGTAAACGGCGGCACGCGATTGATCACCAATTGCGCCTGCGCCAGCGTGTTGAACGCACGCGGCATCAGCGCCTCGATCTCACGCGTCTGCTGGTTCAAGTCCGCCAGGATCTGCTCGCGGCCGGCGTCCGTGTTTGGATAAAGCTGATCCGGCCGGCGCGAAATCTCCTGAACCCGCTGCGCGACCGAGCCGCGTGTCAGCCCTTCGGCGCGCAGGATCGTGTCCATCTCCGCATTGAACTGCGCGATCAGCTCGAGGCCGACATTGTGGATTTCATCCGGCGACATGTTTGTCGTCGTCCGCGAGCGCAGCGCCACGGCGTACATCTCCGCGCCTTGCGGCAAGCGCCAGATGCCGGCGTCATGGACAGCGCGCGGCCGCACGCTTTGTAGCGCCGCGATCTGGCGTTGCACGGCGGGGATCACGTGCTCGCGCACCGAAGCTTCAGCACGGCTGATATATCCAGCGCGCGACGCTTCCGGGATCGCCGCGGCGTCGGGCAAGCGCCGCACCAGTGACTGCACGAGAATGTTCTGGTTGGGCTGGCCTTCCGCAAAACGGCCGAGCTGCAGAATGGCCTTATCGATCGCGAAATCCGGCGGAATCACACCAGCGGCTGCATCCTCAGCGATGATCTGCGTTTCCGCATCGAGCTGGCCGGCAAAGCCATCGACGCGCGCCAAATACCCATCCGCCTCATCCACCGTCCGCAGCGGATGTTGCTCGTTCAGGAAGTTCGGCATCGAACGATAGGCGCCCGTGAGCTGCGTCACCTGATACGGCGACCCCGCGCCGCCGCCGAACTCGAACGCGCTGCTGTCGAGGCTATTCACCCACGACGTCTCGACAACATCGTACGTCACGCGGTCGCGCGGTTCGAGCGCTTCGCGGTTCACGGCGCGCAGCGCTGCTAGCGATTGCTGCAGTTGCGCCCGCGCCTCTCGGCCCGCCGCCTTCGACGGGTCGCTTACCTTATCGATAAAGCGATAGCCCGCGCGCTCCTCCGTCAGCCCCAAGCTCGTGCAGCGCTCGGGCGAGCGGCGGAACGCGTTCGCAACCGAGGTGTCGAGGACCGCGTTCAGCTGTTCGATCGGCGTCGCCGCCGCAGCGGCGGCGGGTGCGCCACTCGAAGCGCAGCCCGAAAGAACCGCAGCGCCTGCTGCACCGGCGCCGAGAACGGCGCGTCGTGAAATGCTCATGATCGATCCCCGTATTGCTTGCTGCGCACTTTAGCGGCGCAATCCCGCGTCTCAATCCGGCTCGCGACGAAAGCTCTAAAGTTTGAGCCCCGCGACCACGGGAACATGGTCGCTCGGCCGCTCCCACGAACGGCAAGGCACATGAATATGAAAGGCCGAAGCCTGTGAGGTCACAGCCACGTCGCTCGTCGCCCAAATGTGATCGAGCCGGCGGCCGCGATTATTCTTTGTCCAGTCGGGGCTGCGATAGCTCCACCAGGTGAAGAGCTTCTCCGGGTCAGGCTTGTGCGTGCGCGCGAGATCGACGAACCCGCCAAGATCGCGCACGGCGTTCAAGCGATCGGTTTCGCCCGGCGTGTGCGAGACGACGTTGAGCAATTGCTTGTGGCTCCAAACGTCGAACTCACCCGGCGCGACGTTGAGATCGCCCACCAGCACCGTCGGCGTCTTGCCTTTGCGCTTCTTGTAAAGCGTCTTCATTCTGTCGAGCACGTTGAGCTTATGGACGAACTTTGGGTTCGTCAGCTCCGGCACATCCGCGCCCGCCGGCACATAAAGATTGTGCACCTCAACGCCATCGATCAACGCTGCCGCGATCCGCGCCTCTTTCTTCGGGCAGATCGCCGGCGCTTCGACCGGCTCCAGCTTCACGCGTGAAACGATAGCGACCCCATGCCAGCCTTTCTGGCCGACGACGTGCATGTGCTTGTAGCCGGCCTCCTTGAAGGCCTTCGACGGAAACTCGCCGTCACGGCATTTGATCTCCTGCAGGCACAACACGTCAGGCTTCGCCTCCGCGAGGAAGCGGCAAACCATGCCAATGCGCAGGCGCACGGAGTTGATGTTCCAGGTCGCGATTCTCAGCATCGGTCCCGTGTTTGGCGTCTCGCGCCCAGATATTCAAAGAGGCCCGATCGCATTCAGCGACCGGGCCTCGATGTTGCGCCTTTGAGGGGGGCGCTTTCTCGCCGGCAGGGGAGTCCGGCAGGGGCCGCCGCGCTGGATCCGTCAGCGGGGGGGACGACGCCATCCAGGGGGATGTGCAGCGGCTTGAGTTGCATATACGCCACAAGGGCGAAAAAATCAAGGATTTGCTAACTAAATTACTTGCCTTGCTTTGCCTTAATTCAGTTAGCGGCGGCGCGGCGAGAGAACGTCTTCGAGCCTGAACAGGCTGCGGTCGAAGCTCGCGGGCTGGGTAATGTCGGACAGCGTAATCCGCGTGCGGGCGCCGGTCGCGTCAATCACATCCCAGGAGCGCAGCTGTGCATCGGGGCCGTGGAATTGCAGCGTAATCTGGCCATCGGTTTGGCCGCGGCGATCGCGGGCCGTGACCATCAGCCATGGGCCAGCGCGTGAAACGCGCAAGACGCGGGCGTCGCGCTCCAGATTGATTGTCTCGCCCAAAATGATGTTGAGCGGCGTTGAGCGCAGCGGCGTGCGCTCGGTTGTGCGCAGTTCGGTGTCGCGCATGGCGACAACGCTGCCATCGGAAACGATGAGCATGGTCGCGGGCGGATCGTATTCGAAGCGCAGCCGTCCCGGCCGCTGCAGATAGAACATGCCGCTGGCGCGGCCGCCGCCAGGCGATGTCTGCACGAAGCGGCCCTGCAGGCGTTGGACCGTGTTGAGGGAGCGGTTCGCGAGCGCCAACCCTTCAGCGCGCGCCGCGCCATCGAGCACGACGGGGGTCTGCTGCGCATACGCTGCCGGAGCAAGCACAAGGGCGGAGAGGCCGAGAAGGGCAAAGCGTCTATTCATGGGGGTCATGTGCCGCAAACGCATGGCCGAAAAAAGGGTTCACTTTGCCCAGAAATGGCCTTTTCGGCTCAGGTTCTGTTCATCTAGACGGTGTGCGGGGTTGGCTTTGGCTTCGCCCAAGCGCCTGATCAGAAAAACGATTCGCGGGGGCGGTGACGATGTTTAGCGATATGACGCGGGAGCTGCCGTCCGTCGGCTGGGCCGGCTTCCTGGATACCGAAGCGCTCACGGTCTCATTTATCTCGCTCGTTCTGGCGATCTTCCTCGGCGCCGTGATCGCGTTTCACCCGACCACCGTTCGCACCGTTGATACGCGTGCGGAGGCCGAGCTGCCTAAGGTGCTTATCATGTACGCGCTTGTCGGCGCGGTGGTGGGCGAGATCGTGCTCGAATACGGCATGGTCGTCGGCTTCGTGATTTTCGGACTTGGCGGCCTCATGCGTTTCCGCACCGACGCTGCAACGACGCGCGATACTGGCCGCCTCATCATGGTCACGCTCATCGGCCTGATCGCCGGCCTCAACTTGCCGCATTTCGCCGTGATGGCGACGGCTTTCTCATGGCTGCTTATCTACGCCTTCGATGGGCACCCGGTCTGCGAACTTGAAGTTCATGAAGTGCCGAAGGGCAAACTCAAGGAAGCGTCCGAGGCGTACCGCACGAATCTCGCGCAACTCGGCTGCACCGTGATCAGCGAGGATCGTTCCTTCACGAAAAACCGCGTCACCTTCGTGCTGCGTGCGCCGCGCAACAAAACCCAAGCGCAGCTGTCCGCGGCCCTTTGTGAGAATGTGCCGGCGGAAGTGCGCGGTGAGATCGATTGGGAAGTCGAATAACTAGGCGCTGAACGTTGTCGGCGGCGCCGGGATGGCGTCCGGCCCGCGTTGATGCTCCACAAACCAAACACCAAGCGCCACGAGCGCCGCCATCGCGGCGAGCATGCGCACGAGGCCGGTGGGTTTGGTTTTCTGCGGCGCGAGCGGCTCTTGCAGTGCGATGAACCCCGAGCGCGCGATGCGCGGCTGTCGCGTTGCGCGAGCCGGAGTCGCCGGCGGCGCAGGCGTTACGAGTTCAAGCACCGGAAGCTCGTGCGCCGCCGCTGGCGCTTGCGCAAGAGCCGTGCGCGCGCGTGGGGCTGGGTGCACGTCGGCTTCGTAACCGGTCAGTATGGTCGCGAGCGCATCGAGTTGAAGCGCTGCTTTGGAGTCAGGCATCGCCTCGTAAATCGTCTTCGCATCGGCCTCCGCGGTCGCAAACAACTCCGGCTCGAACGCGAAAGTTATCGCCGGTGAGGCGCAGAGGGCTTGCGAAAAATCCTTCAGCGGAATCTCCGGCCGCTTCGGCAGGCCAGTCATCGAAAGCACGATTGTCGGCGCGCTCGACTTGTCCCGTTCCGAGCGCAGCAGTTTCAGCATGTTGTCGGCGTTGCGCAGACTGGCGAGGTCGGGGCCCGCCACCACGACAACCTCGTCTGCCTCGCGCAGCGCGGCCCGCACCCACGGCTCCCATGCATGCGGCAAGTCGAGCACGACATGAGACGCGGTCCGGCGCGCGTTGGCGAGCAGCGCATCGAATTCCATCAGTTCGAGCTCAAGGCTGGCGGTTTTCGCCGGCGCGGCCAGCAAACGAAGCCGTTCAGTTGCCGGGCTAAGCGCTTGGGTAAGGGCTGCCTCCGCATCCTCGGCCTGGATGACATCGGTGACGGAGAGCTGCGGCTCGCGCTGAAAGCTGGCGGCGACAGAGCCGAACGAAAGATCGAGATCGACGAGCGTCGTTTTGCGGCCCTGCCGTTCGGCGATCGACCAGGCCACGTTTCGCGCCACGGTCGACGCGCCGATGCCGCCGCGCGCGCCGATGACGGCAATCACTTGCGCCGGCGCGACGTCCGCAAAAAGTGCGCAGAGCGAGCGCGCGACATCGGCCGCTTTGGCTGGGAGCACGATATAGTCGCTGACGCCGCGTGCCGCGAGTTCGCGCAGGAGCGTGATGTCATTGACCGCGCCGAGCATGACGATGCAGGCGCTGGGGCTTGCAGCGCGGAGGCGATCGAGGGCGGCGAGCATGGCGGGGCCATCGAGATCGGAATCGAGCACGAACAGATCGGCGCTGTTGTGTATGGCGCTATCGAGGCCGCCGCGGCGAAGCGCGATCTCGGCGCGCGCGAGGCGCGGATCGGCGGCGAGTTCGCGCAGCAAAGTTTCAGCCTCGGGGCGATCCCAGCTCATGTGCACGGAGATCGCTGGCAAGGGTCGGCCGCGTTCCGGTTCGCGCGAAGGCGGCGGCGTTGGTTTTGGCGGGAGCGGCTTAGGCGCTGCTACGGGTTCTACCTGGGCGCTGACTGGCGCGGTGAAGACGGGTTCTTCGTCGAACTCGGGCGGATCGAAGGGGACGTCGTCTTCGGCCGCTACTTCGCTTTCAGCTTCCGCCACCGGCGCCGGCGTTTCGGTGACGAAGATGGTTTCTTCGTCTTCGCATTCGCCGAGGCCGAAAATGTCATCGACAGGGGGCGGCGTGAACGGCGCTTCGTCGGCATCGTCCTCGCGGACGACATCGCCGGCGGTCAGCTCTAGCGGCAGGTGAACGATATTATCGTTCTCGGCTGCCGCGAATTTGGTGCGCTGACGCGCGCGAGCTTTGGCTTTCTGGGCTGCAGTGAACAAGACGCAAGTCTGCCGTCGTCAAAACCACCCCCATCGGAACTTTGGCGCGGATTTCTTGCGAACTCGTCAGTAAGGATCGTGAACGCCGCATTTGCCATGCTGCGCCGCGTGATTGGACTTTCGGCCGCAAAGCGCCTACATGCAGGCAATCGATCCTCGTCGCGTCACGCTCTGATCCCTCGCGCTCGCGCCGGATGTTTGCTGTTCTCTTCGAAAAATCGGCGCCTGCCGTGGAAGGTCCACGCTGGCAATTCTGACTAGGAGACGGCAAATGGCTGTCGGTACCGTAAAGTTTTTCAACACCACCAAGGGCTTCGGCTTCATCGCGCAAGAAGGCGGCGGCAAGGATGTGTTCGTGCACATTTCCGCGGTTGAGCGCTCTGGCATGGCTGGCCTCAACGAGGGCCAGAAGGTCAGCTTCGATCTCGAGAAGGATCGCCAAGGCCGCGATTCCGCGATCAACCTGAAGGCGGCCTAAAGGCCATGGGGATCAGCGATCGCATCCCTGATCTCTCCGACAAAGAGTTGGAGAGCCTTCACACGAACGCGCTTCGTTTGAAGGACTCCGGTTCTGTCCAACAGCGGCAGCAAGCTGAAGAGCTGCTGCCGCTGCTTGGCGCAGCTTTGGAAGAACGCCGCGCCGCGAAAACCGCAGCGCAAGCCGAGACGCGCCGCGCAGCGACTGAAAAGCGCGCAGCGTCCAAGAAAAAAGCTAAAGCTGAGTAGGCTCAGGCTGAGCTGAAATGCGGGCGCCAACTTCGTTCGGCGCACTCGCGACACTCCTCGAAATGATCGACACGACCGGGCGCTTCCGGCGGCGCGCGCAGCACTTCGCGTAGGCGATGCGGCGTCGCGTGGAGGCGCTTGCTCAAGCGGCGGGCGTAAGGGCCTGGATCGTTGAAGACGCGGATGAGCGCTTCGTAACGCTCCGCCAGCGGCCAGGCCGAGCGGAATTTTGGCGGCGGCGCAAGATATTCGGCGCACCAGCGTTCCTCGCGGGAGCGACGCTTGCGCCGCGTGGCCTTCGACAGGCTCAGGCCACTCGATTGTGCAAGCTCGCGCGAGCCCTGAGCTTGTCGAAGGGCGGGGGAAGAAAAGCACCGAAACCGCACGCGCCAGGCTTCCGGCGCATCGGGGCTGAACGTCATCAGCTTCCGCGTGCGTGGCCGGCGCGTGTGGAGGAGAGGGCGCGTGTTGGGTTTGGGATAGGCGCTCGCCTCGATCAGCAACAAACGCCGCAGCATCGCCTCGGCTGAGCGCAGCCAGGAGGCCATGTGCGCGTGCGCCTTGGCTGTCAGCGTGTGTTT
>CAYUOC010000142.1:0-9715 GCA_964446305.1 uncultured Terricaulis sp.
ACTACCCAAGCGTCTCGCGCTTCTGGGAAGTGATCGACAAGCACAAGGTCAACATCTTCTACACCGCCCCCACAGCCATTCGCGCCCTCATGCGCGACGGCGAAGAGCCGGTGAAGCGCACATCGCGCGCAAGCCTTCGCCTCATCGGCACCGTCGGCGAACCGATCAATCCGGAAGCCTGGCTTTGGTATTATCGCACGGTCGGCGACTCGCGCTGCCCTGTCGTCGACACCTGGTGGCAAACCGAAACCGGCGCCGCGCTCATCACCAACCTCCCTGGCGCCACGGCGATGAAACCCGGCAGCGCCACGCGTCCATTCTTTGGCATCAAGCCGGCGCTGGTCGACGAACACGGCCGCTTTCTCGAAGGCGCCGCCAGCGGCAATCTCGTGCTGCTCGATTCCTGGCCGGGCCAAATGCGCACCGTCTATGGCGATCACCAGCGCTTCTTCGACACTTACTTCCGCACCTATCCCGGCATGTACTTCACCGGCGACGGCTGCCGCCGCGATGAGGACGGCTATTACTGGATCACCGGCCGCGTCGATGACGTGCTGAATGTCAGCGGCCACCGCATCGGCACCGCTGAAATCGAAAGCGCCCTCGTCGCCGATACGAAAGTCGCCGAAGCCGCCGTCGTCGGCTATCCGCACGACATCAAAGGGCAAGGCATCTATTGCTACGTCACCTTGAAGCAAGGCGTGGAACCGAGCGACGACCTCAAGCGCGAACTGGTGCAAATGGTTCGTCACGAAATCGGCCCGACAGCCACGCCCGACATTATCCAATGGGCGCCTGGCCTGCCAAAGACACGCAGCGGCAAAATCATGCGCCGCATCCTGCGCAAGATCGCGGAGAACGATCTCAGCAATCTCGGCGACACCTCAACATTGGCGGATCCTTCCGTCGTCGATGACTTGGTGGCGAACCGCGCGAGTGCGTGATACTTGGGGCTATGACTAGCCTCTACATTTTCGCCGCCGTCGCGCTTATTGCGATCGTTGTCATCGTTCTCTTCAACCAGTTCATCGCCAAGCGGCAGATGGTCAATAATGGTTGGGCCGATATCGACGTACAGCTGAAACGCCGCGCCGATCTCATTCCGCAATTGGTGACCACTGTGCAGGCCTACGCCGCGCACGAGCGTCAATTGTTCGAGGACGTCGCCGAGAAGCGCAACGCCGCCCTCGCCGCTGGCGACAACGCCGCTGCGCGCGGCGAAGCAGAGAGCGCGCTGTCAAAGCCCGTGGGCCGCCTGATCGCTCTCGGCGAAGCCTATCCCGATCTCAAGGCAAACCAGAACTTCCTCGATCTGCAGAACGAACTTTCAGACACCGAAAACAAGATCGAGATGGCGCGCCGTTTCTATAATGGCGCCGTGCGCGAACTGAACACGGCGGTGGAGAGCTTCCCCTCCAACCTCGTCGCCGCGCTCTTCGGCATCGGCAAGCGCGCCTTCTTCGAAATCACCGCCGCCGCGGATCGGGCCGTCCCGACCATCGGGCTCAACCCGCAATGAAGCCGCTTCGCCTCTGCTTCATCGCGTTCGCTGCGCTCTTCGTCGCCACACCGGCGCTAGCACTCGAACAGATCACCATGTTCGACGTGCGCATCGATGTACAAACCGATGGCGACATCGTCGTCACCGAAACCATCGACGTGGTCTCCGAGGGCAATCAGATCCAACGCGGCATTTTCCGCGATCTGCCGCGTCTCTATGAGCTCGACGGCGCCAACTTCGCCTACGATTACGATGTGCTCGAGGTCCAGCGCGACGGCCAGAGAGAGTCATATGAGACGAGCACCGACGACAACGCCTATCGCATCCGTATCGGCGATCCCGATGTGTATTTACCCAACGGCCAGCACCGTTATGTGATCCGCTACGAGGTCGCCAATCAGGTTCGCTATTTCGAGGGCTACGACGAGATCTATTGGAACGCGACCGGCAATTACTGGGCGTTCCCGATCCAGCGCGCACGCGCCATCGTCGAGCTGCCGCCAGGCGCCCGCATCACCGGCACGCGCGGCTACACCGGCGCCCTCGGACAGGCCGGCGCTGATTACGAACATCGCCAGCAGGACAACCTGCACAGCTTCGTCACCACCCGCCCGCTCTCAGCCGGCGAAGGCTTCACGATCGCTGTCGGTTTCGAGAAAGGCCTCATCGATCCGCCCTCCGCCGCCGACGAATTCGGCCGCTGGTGGCAGCGTTATGGCGCACTCGCTATCCTTGCGCTTGGCCTCGCCGGCATCGCTGCATTCCTGACGCAGAGCTTCAACAAGGTGGGCCGCGACCCGGTGAAAGCTCCGGTGTTTCCGCGCTATGAGCCGCCGGCCGGATATTCGCCCGCCGCAGTGCATCACATCTACTATCGCGGCGTCGCCGGCCATCGCGCCCTCATCGCCACGCTGATGAACCTCGCCGTGCGCGATCGTCTCCGCATCGACGCCGCCGACAAGCAGAACACAGTGCTGACCCGCCGCACTGAAGGCGCCAGCCGCGATGGCCTCGCCCAAGAAGACCTGACGTTGGAGAATGCGATTTTCGCCAGCGGCCGCACCAAATCACTCGGCGCCAAGTACGACGCCGGCTTCACCGCCGCCTACAATGCCTTCAACGCAACGCTCGGCCGGCGCTACGGCAGCGCCTACTTCCGATGGAATTTGGGCTACACCCTCGGCGCCATCGCGCTCACGCTCGTACTCATCGGCATCGCCGCGACGCAGATCGTGCAATGGACACTCTGGCACACGATCGCGATCGTCGTACTACTGCTGCTCAACGCTCTTTTTCTCTACCTGATGCCGGCGCCAACGCAGAAGGGCCAAGCCATTCGCACCGAAATCGAAGGGTTTCGTCTCTATATGGACAAGGCCGAGAAGCTCCAGCTTAACGCCGTCGATGTCGGCCTCGAACAACCGCCGCCCATGACCAAGGAGCGCTACGAGCGATTCCTGCCCTACGCCGTCGCACTCGGCGTCGAAGAACCTTGGACCAAGCACTTCGAAAACTTGTTGCCGCAAGAAGCCGCCGCCTATCGCCCCGGCTGGACCAACATGTCTCGCTCGCAATCACTCGGCGCGCTCACTGGCGCTATGGTGGCGAACATGAGCTCCGGCGTTTCGAGCTCCCTGCCACAAAGCTCAAGCTCCTCCGGCTCCGGCGGCGGCGGTTCGTCCGGCGGCGGCGGTGGCGGTGGTGGTGGCGGCGGCTGGTAGCTAAGCGCTGGCGCGATCGAGCGCGGCAACGTCCGCGGCACTCAGCGAAACGTTCAGCGCGCCCATCAATTCGCTCAATTGCGTCACGTTCGTCGCGCTGGCGATCGGCGCGCCGGTGGGCAACTTGGCCATGATCCAGGCCAACGCCACTTGCGCCGGCGTTGCCTTGTGCACCGCGCCTACCTCATCCAGCGCCGCAAGCACGGTCGGCCCGTTGCCCGCCATGTATTTATCCATGCGCCCGCCGCGCGGACTCTTCGCCTTGTCCGCTTCACTGCGATATTTGCCGGTGAGATAGCCGCTGGCCAAACCGTAGTACGGCAGGATCGAAACACCCTCACGCTCACAAAGCGGCACGAGTTCAGCTTCGATAGCGCGGTTCATGAGATTGTACTCCGGTTGCTGCGCATCGAAACGCACGCCACGCTTCTTGGCTTCCGCGATGCCTTCAGCAAAACGTTCTGGCTTAAAGTTCGATGCGCCGAACGAGCGGATCTTGCCCGCTTTTAGCAAGTCATCGAGCGCGGCGGTGTATTCTTCTGCGTTCGTCGCTTCGTCATCGCGGTGCAGCCAATAGAGATCAATCGTCTCCGTGCCGAGCCGCTTCAGAGAGTCCTCACAAGCATCGATGATGTTCTGCCGCTTGATGCCGAGTCGCTTCGGCCACATGCCAACCTTGGTGCCGATCACGACCTGATTGCGCTTGCCGCTCTGCTTCAGCCAAGCGCCAATGACGCGCTCGCTCTCGCCGCCTTCATGGCCAGGTACCCAGGCCGAATAGACGTCCGCCGTATCGATCGCCTCGCCGCCCTGCGCCACGAATGCATCAAGGATCGCGAAAGATGTCTTCTCGTCGGCGGTCCAGCCGAAAACATTGCCGCCCAGCACCAGGGGCGCGATCTTGATTCCGCTGCGTCCGATTTCGCGTTTCTGCTGCATGTTGCCGCTCCCATGCGCGCCACCTGGACGCCGTGCCTGGATTGTCGAGAATGCCTCATCTAGGAGCGCTTATGCGTTTGCTCAATGTTTTTGCCGCGCTTTCCGGCGTCGCCGCTCTCGTCATGCTCGTACTCGCCGCGCACGCGCTGCAGCCGGCGCCGGATGATCTGGAGCGCATCCAGCTCGGCGCGTTCCTGCAACTCGGCGCGGCGGCGGCAGGCTTGGCGATCGCCAATCGCAGCGGCCGCCTCAATCTCATCGCCGGTGTCATGATCCTGGCCGGTGCGGCGCTGTTCTCGGGAACTCTTTACACGCTGGCGATTACTCACAGTCGCGCGATCGTGATGCTCGCGCCTGTCGGGGGAATCACGCTCATCCTCGGCTGGCTCACGCTCGCTTTCGCCAAGCCCGGCGCCTGATCAGCCTCGAAATCCCAGCGCATTCGCCTCATATTGCTCCCGCATGATCACAACGCCTCCCACGTCCCCGCCCGCCGATCAGAGTCTGCATACGCTGGCGCGGAACATCGAAGACTTCATCGCCGGCGTGCTCGCGCTCGATCCTGAGCAAGCCTTATTGCGCGCCGGCCTTTCCGTGCTGGTGTTGCTCGGCGCCGCGATCGTCGTTTGGGGTCTGCATGTCATTCTGAAGGCATTGACCGAACGCATCGCGCCGAAGGAAGAAGGCGCGCCGCGCCGCCGTGTCAATATCGGCCGCTGGACCATGCGCGTCGCGCGCATCACCATCTTCGCGGGCGCCATCATTATCATCATGCGGCTCTGGGGCTTCGACTTCAGCACCCTCCGCGACAGCCCGATCTACGCCGTCTTCTCCGTTCTCGGCCGCATCGCCATCATCCTGGTGCTCGCGCTCGCCGCCATCGAACTTGGGCAGCTCGGCATCCGCCGCGCCTTCGATCGCGTCGCCAAGCACGCGCGCAACCCGCGGCGCGCCGCGCAAATCCGCACGCTCGGACCTGTGCTTTCAGGCCTCGCCACCACGTTCGTCGTCATCATCGGCGCGATGATGACGCTTTCGGAAGTTGGCGTGGAAATCGGACCGCTCTTGGCCGGCGCCGGCATCGTCGGCCTGGCCGTCGGCTTCGGCGCGCAGACCATCGTGAAGGACTTCCTCACCGGTCTCTTCCTGATCATGGAAGATTCCGTCTCCGTCGGCGACGTCGTCAGGATTGGCGAATTTAGCGGCACCGTTGAAACCATGTCGCTACGGACCATCAAGCTGCGCGCCTTCAACGGTACGCTGCACATTTACCCGTACAGCGAAGCGCAGGTCATTCATAACATGAGCAAGGATTTCTCCTATGCCGTGTTCGATCTGACGATTGAGCACAACAGCAACATCACCAAGGCGCTGGAGCTCATGAAGCAGATCGGCGACGAAGTGCGCACCGAATCCGCACTCGCCGATCGCATCATCTCGCCCATCGAGATTGCCGGCGTCGATCGCGTCTCGGAAGAAGGCGTGCTGCTCAAGGCCCGCATGCGCACCATTCCCGGCAAGCAATGGTCGGTTCAGCGCGAGTATCTGCGCCGCATCTATCTCGCCTTCGACAAGGACGGTATCGAGTTCGCACAAGACACGATGCGGCTCATCGCGCCCGATCCGTCGGACGTCAAACCCTAACCTGGGCAGCGCGCGTCCAACTCCGCGCGTTGAAAGCGCCACTCCATGGCCTGTTCCGCGCCCTCACCGCCATCGATACGCGCGGTCATCACATCGCCGTCGCGCTCGTAAATGATGCGCTTCGGGAAATCGTGGTCCGGGTTCTCGAACACCGCGCGCTGATCGGCGTTGCTGGTAAGCGCGAACTCCGTCGCCGGCGAGCGCCCGCCCGGCATGGAGTAGTACACGATCCGCCCACTCTCATTGGCGGCTATGCGCAAGAATTCGTAGCCGCCGCCGTTCAGGTTCGTGCCAAGCAGCGTATCGCGCCCCGCGCCCATCCAATTCTCAGCCGTCTCGCCGCCCTCGCACGCCAGCCAGTACCCGCTCATCCAGTCCGGCATCGCGCGATCCGGATTTTGCGCCGTCGCGCCGCATGCGCCCAAAGCCATCAGCAAACTCAGAACAGCGACGCGCATCTACCCTCCAGATCACAAACACCCCGCAGCTTTAGCCCGCCCGCGCTAGCTCTTCTTGTAAGTTTCCGGCGCCGCCGTCAGCGCCTTCGCCAAGCCAACGCGTTGCGCCGCCCATTGCCGCGATGACATTCCGAGAAAACGCCGGAAGTCACGCGCCATCTGCGGCTGATCGAAATAGCCAGCCGCCAGCGCCGCCTCGACCCAGCCCGCAGGTCCCGGCTTATCGATCTCATCGAACACACGCCGAAATCGCAGCACGCTTTGAAACTGGCGCGGCGAGACGCCCACTTCGGCCTTAAACCGGCGCTGCCATTGCCGCTCTGAAAGCCCGTCAGGCGGCGCGCTCGCTTCGCCGCGCATCATCGCCGTAACCGCCGCAGCGACACTCTGATCCACCGCGCGCTTACGCACACGCGCTTCAACCGCATCCTGCGCGCGCTCAGCGACAGCGTCCAAGCCCCCGCCCGACGCAATATCCGGCAAATCGCTCAACGCGACACGCTGATCCGTCACTGCATCAGCGCGGCGCCCAAGAAAGGCGCGCGCCGCCTCCGGCCGAAGCCGAACGCCAACCACCGCAACCGGCCCGGTCGCGAACAAGGTCAGCGGCTGCGTAACTTGCCCTGCGAACAACACGCGCGGCTGCAACGTCCCGTCGCTTTCACGATACGGCGCCCCACACTGAACAATCAGCTCGCACCGCCCATCCGGGGCAATCGGCTGCGGCGCCTCATCGAACGGCGCTTCGAACGTCCACACGCAATGCACGAAGTCACGCAACGCCAGCCGCGGCGCGAACTCCCGATAAGCAGGCTCAGCCGCCATCGCGCGGCGGCTCATCCTGTAGGCTCGCGCGCCGCTTCAGCGCATCAACGTCACGCTGCAACTGAGCGAGGCGATCCAGCACGGTCCACAGCGCCACGCCCAACGCCACCAGAAGCACAAGAATGGTGTAATCCGCCGGCGTTCCCATGCACGTCTCCTGAGACCGGCAACATGCGCATGCGCCCGATCCGGCGCAATGCCACTCGCCCTGCGGCACTAGGCATCGCCCCGAAAGAGGGTTCAAATGGGGCGAACCGAATACCCAATCCGTGCGTTAGAGGTCGGTCATGACCGAATCCCAAGCCGCTACCACCCGTTTCTGCGCCCGCATTGTCGGGCCGCTCTTAGTCATCGTCGGCGCCGTCGTCCTCGCGCGCTTCAACGACATGACGCTGCTCATCCCCGGCATCCTGGGCGATGGTCCGCTCACCTTCATCACCGGCGTGTTCACGCTGATCTGCGGCCTCGTCCTCATCGCCGCGCACCACCATTGGTCGAGCGCGCCGGCTATCGCCATCTCGCTACTCGCGGTGCTCACCATCGTACGCGGCATCACGCTGCTCTTCGCGCCAAGCCTCCTCACCGGCCTCGTGCACACGTTCCTCAATCTCGGCCCCGGGGCGCTCGTCGCCGGCGCGATCTCGCTCATTCTCGGCGCGTGGCTGACGTTCGTTGGCTGGCTCGCCAAGTCCTCGTGACGCAGGCGCTATTCGTCGACATCAAGCTGAAATAAGTGTGCAACAAAGCCAAGGGATAACCTCCGCTTTAAGCAACGGGGGACGTATCGATGCGTGCAATCTTGACGGCAGCCGCCGCCTTCTCGGCGCTGACCACCCTTGCTTCAGCGCAAGAGATGGAAGGTCGCGCAGTGGCGGAGCGCGTCGCGGCGGCGGTCGAGGAGAATTTCTTCGATGAGCAACGCGCACGAGAGATCGCCGCTGAAGTCCGTGCCGCTGCTGCCGCCGGCCGGTACGATCTCTCCAACGCCGGCGATCTCGCCACCGCGCTAACCGCAACACTTCATCCTCACGACGGCCACTTCCGCGTCGAGTATCGGCCGCCGCAGCCCAACGCCCCCGCACGACCCCCAGGCGGCTTCGGCAACGACGCGCGCGCCGCCTACGGAATCCCAAGCGTCACCATGTTTCCAGGCGGCGTTGGCGTCGTCGATTTCCGTCTGCTTGCCGACTTCGACCCTGACCATTTCGAGGCCAAGTACGCACTCGATGCCGCCTTCACGATGGTGCGCGGCTCGCAAGCACTCATCCTCGACCTGCGCGATTGCGCCGGCGGCTCGCCCACAATGGTCGGCTATATCCTCGGCCACTTCTTTCCCGAAGGCGCCAATGTCTACAACACCTTCCATTCACGCCGCGGCGAACAACAAGAAACACCGCCCGAACAACCGGCAAGCGGACGCCGCCTCGAAACGCCGCTCTTCGTCGTGATCAGCGGTCGCACCGGCTCGGCATGCGAAAGCGTCGCCTATACACTGCAGGCCGCCGGCCGTGCGACCATCGTGGGCGAGCCATCAGCCGGCGGCGCCAATCCCGGCGGTCTCGTCCCAGTCGGTGACAATCTCGCCGTGTTTGTTTCGTTCGGCACCCCGGTCAATCCAATCACCGGCCGCAACTGGGAAGGCGCCGGCGTGCAGCCGGACGTCGCCGCGCCCGTGGCGGATGCACTCACGCGCGCTCGCGCGCTCGCGCTTCAAGCCGCGCTCCGCGCACCCGCGAACGAATTAGCGGGCCGCGAAGCACAATGGGCGCTCGATTCACTCAACGCCGAATCCGCTGCCTACCCCCGCAACCTCCGTGACTATGCCGGCAGCTACGGCGCGCGCAGTATCGCCATCGACAACAACCGCCTCGTGCTCCGCCGCGACCGCCGTCCGGCGCTCGTCCTGCTGCCCATCGAACGCGATCTCTTCGCTGTCGCCGGCGCCGCCCCACTGCAACGCGTCCACTTCGAACGCGACGGGCGCGGCCGGGTTATCGCCATGACACTCGCGCTCGTCGACGGCCAAGAGTTCCGCGATCAACGACAAAACTAGAGCGCCAGAAGCTTGAAGCGCAATGCGCGCGGGCGTAAGCCTGCGCCATATCCCGGGGGGCCGCTTTCGCGGCTGAGATTGAGCATCCCGCTCTGACCCGTCGAACCTGAACCGGTTAGCACCGGCGGAGGGAGGAGCGCTTTATGAATAAGCCCGAAAACCGCGACGCGTTTGCACCAAGCGTCACCACCGGCCCGCTCATCGGCTCGCGCAAAGTCTATGCACACGGCTGCGCGCATCCCGATCTGCGCGTGCCGTTCCGCGAAGTCGCCGTGCATCCCACCGCCAACGAACCGCCCGTCACCATCTATGACCCGTCCGGCGTCTACACCGATCCCAATGTCACGATCGACATTAACTCAGGCCTCGCCCGCACGCGCGCCGCGTGGGTGAAAGCGCGCGGCGATGTCGAAGAGATCGACGGCCGCGCCGTGAAGCCGGAGGACAACGGCAACGTCTCCGCCGAAAAACTAACCCCGCCCTTCCCGAAACAGCCGCACGTCCTCCGCGCCAAAGCCGGCGCCACCGTCACCCAGCTTGAATACGCCCGCCGCGGCATCATCAC
The DNA here is from genome assembly GCA_964446305.1 of uncultured Terricaulis sp. Classification (GTDB taxonomy): domain Bacteria; phylum Pseudomonadota; class Alphaproteobacteria; order Caulobacterales; family Aquidulcibacteraceae; genus Vitreimonas. Next base: position 9,707 of record CAYUOC010000142.1, read on the forward strand.
GCCGGAGAT
>CAYUOC010000143.1:0-3247 GCA_964446305.1 uncultured Terricaulis sp.
GGTCGGCGCGTAGCGCTCCATGAAGCGTTCGCCGTTTGAGTTGGTGAGATAACCGCCCTCGCCGCGCGCGCCTTCGGTGATGAGGCAGCCGGCTGGAAAAATGCCCGTCGGGTGGAATTGCACGAATTCCATGTCCTGCAACGGCAAACCGGCGCGCAGCACCATGGCGCCGCCGTCACCGGTGCAGGTGTGCGCGCTCGTGCATGAGAGATACGCACGGCCGTAGCCGCCGGTGGCGAGCACGACGGTTTGCGAACGGAAGCGATGCAGCGTGCCGTCATCGAGCTTCCACGCTGTCACGCCGCGGCAGACGCCATCTTCCATGATGAGATCGAGCGCGAAATACTCGATGAAAAAATCGACGCTGTGGCGCAGCGATTGGCCGTACATCGTGTGCAGCATGGCGTGACCGGTGCGGTCCGCCGCCGCGCAGGTGCGCTGGATCGGCGCTTCGCCGAAATTCTTTGTCATGCCGCCGAAGGCGCGCTGGTAGATTTTGCCTTCCTCGGTGCGCGAGAACGGCACGCCCCAGTGTTCGAGTTCGTAAACAGCCGCCGGCGCGTTGCGGGTGAGATACTCAATCGCGTCCTGATCGCCTAACCAGTCCGACCCCTTCACGGTGTCGAACATGTGCCACTGCCATTTATCTTCGCCCATATTGCCGAGCGCAGCCGAGATGCCGCCTTGCGCGGCGACGGTGTGAGAGCGGGTTGGGAAGACTTTGGTGACGCAGGCCGTCTTCAAACCTGCTTGCGCCGCGCCCAGCGCCGCGCGCAATCCAGAGCCGCCGGCGCCGACTACGACGACGTCAAACGTGTGATCGATCCAAGTGTAAGCGGCCAAAGGATCAGACTCCGAAATTCACGAGCAGAACGGCGAAGATCGCGCCGACGGCAAGCACAAGCGGGAAAGCGGCGTTCAGGAACAGAAGGATCATCTTCGTCGATGGCTTCAGGATGTAATCGACGATCACCTCCTGCATGCCGAGCGACATGTGATAGAGGCCGATGGCGATCAGCAGGATCACGCCGACCGCGTTCACCGGATCGGACACCCAATCGATGGTCGCCAGATAGCTCGCGTCGCCAATCGAAAGCGCCGCCGAGACCACGAACCAAGGCGCCAAGATGCAAAGCGCGATCGATGTCACGCGTTGCGCAATGAAATGCCCGGTCCCCTCGCCGGAGGCGCCGTGAGCGCGGACCCGGCCAAGTGGCGTGCGCATGCTGCGTTCGGAATTGCTCATGTCAGCCCCCGAAGCTCAGCAGCGCCCACAGCCCGATGGGGGCGGCGAAGGCGAAAAGGATGGCAAACCATGCGCTCGTGTCCGCATCAGCGGGAACGAGGCCGGCGCCGGTGTCGAACACCAAGTGGCGGATGCCGTTGGCGAGGTGATAGGCGAGCGCGGCGACAACCAGATACATCGCCAACTGCCCGTACCAAGCCGAGAGCACGGTATCGACGATCGCGTATGCCTCGGGCCCGGCGGCAGCGGCCATCAGCCAAATCGCCATACAGATCGCCGCACCATAAAGGCCGACGCCAGTCACGCGGTGGAGGATCGAACTCGCCATCGTCACATGCCAGCGCCAGATGCTGACGTGCGGTGCGATAGGACGGTCTTGCGGGCTCGGCGCGCCGGCCATCAGGGACCTCTTGTGCTTGATATAGGAACGGAATCTGCGGGCGGAACATAGGCCCGGCGACCCCCAAGTCAATCAAACGAATTGACGCGACGGACGGTCGATTTGGATACGGACAGAGCGGCGCCCCGTGCTAGCGTTTGGGCGCTTTCCGGGGGACGTCAGATGATCCGAACTATCGCCGTTTGCGCCGCTATCATGCTGGCTGCGGCCAGCACGCCGGCCTTCAGTCAACAGCGCGGCAACCGGGCGCTGGCGACTGTGATCGCCGCGTATGAGGAAATGGCGCGGCGCTACGATCCGCTGACCTCCGCCTCCGAGGGCGACCGCGCAGCGCTGCGGCGGCTGCCGGACGCATCGCGCGAGGCGGAGCTGGCGCAGCGGGCCGAACTCATTGCGCTCCGGGCGCGGCTTGAGCGGGTGCCGACGCGAGGCCTCAACGGCGAGGACGCGCTGAACCGGGCCTATCTGTTGCGCGTCATTGATCAGAGCGTCCGCGCCATCGATCTCGATTTCGGCCGCGCCCCGATCAGCAACGGCGATGGCTATTTCAGCTATGGCGACTATCTCGCCTACACCACGCCGATCCAATCCGCTGATGATGCGGAAGCCTGGCTCTCGCGCCTGGAAGCGCTGCCGACGCTCTACCAGCAAAGCGAAGTCAACGCGCGGCGCGGAATTGAAACAGGCTACACCCAGCCACGCATCGTCATCGATCGCGCGCTCGATACGGCGCGCGCGCAGGTGGAGACGCTCGAGAACACGCTACTGACGCCGCTCGCCTCGATGCCGAGCAACATTCCGGCGGCGCAGCAGGAACAGTACCGCGAGCGCGCCCGCGCTATCATTCGCGAGCGCATCTTGCCCGTGCATCGTCAGACCGTGGCGTTCATCGAGAGCGAATATCTGCCTGCTGCCCGCCCAGGCATCGGCCTGCGCTCCGTGCCGGGTGGCGAGGACCTCTATCGCTACCTCGTGCGCTCTTACACGACGACCGAGATGACGCCCGAGGAAATCCACCAACTTGGGCTCTCCGAGGTCGCGCGCATTCGCGCCGCCATGGAGGAAGAGATCCGCGCCAGCGGCTTCCGCGGCGATTTCGCCGCATTCCAGCGCTTCTTGCGCACCGACCCGCAATTCTACGCACGCACGCCTGAGGAGTTCGTCGATCGCGCTTCGGAAATCGCAAAGCGTGCGGATGGGCAATTGCCGCGCTTGTTCGGCACGCTGCCGCGCCTTTCTTACGGCATTCGCGTGATCCCACCGGAGCAAGCCGAGGGTTCGACGACGGCTTACTACACACAAGGCAGCGCCGCGCTCGGCCAGTCGGGCACATATTGGGTGAACACAACGCGCCTCGATCAGCGTCCGTATTACGAGCTTCCGGCGCTGACGCTGCACGAAGCGATGCCGGGCCACCATTTGCAGATCGCGCGCGCGCAGGAACTAGGTGAACTTCCCTACTTCCGCCGCAACGCGTTCGAGACGGCGTATGTCGAGGGCTGGGGGCTCTACGCGGAAACGCTCGGCGAGGACATGGGCATGTATCGCACCCCCTACGAGCGCTTTGGCCGCTACAGCTATGAGATGTGGCGCGCGTGCCG
>CAYUOC010000143.1:3347-9711 GCA_964446305.1 uncultured Terricaulis sp.
CGCTTCGGGATCGCGGCCCAATAGTCGAAATCAAGCACGACATTGGGATCGTATTCGCCCGCGTCGTTCTTCAACGGGAACGCCGCCGCGTTCTGGTTCTTCACCGCGACCAGACGCAGACGCAGCGCGCCGATTTCGCCCAGATCTTCCTTCGCCAGGACTTCAGACCACGCGTAGAGCGTGTCGCCAGCGAAGAGCGGGTTCACGTGGCGCCCGCCATTGATACCGAGCATCAGCTGCGCGTTGGCGAGGCCATTGAAGGAGAAAGCGCGCGCCAGCGATATCGTCACGCCGCCATAGATGAGCCGCTTGCCGAAACGTGACTCCTTCTGCGCCAGCGCATCGAAATGCACCTTCGCCGTGTTCTGATAGAGGCGCGTCGCCAGCTGATGCTCGGCCTCCTCCACCGTCATGCCGTCGACGTGATCGATTTTCTCACCGACTTCGTAATCCTCGAACGCATGCGGCGAGCCGGCGAGTGTCCAATCGTAATTGGAAAAATCCAGACCCGGCGGCAACATGAGTTCATTCGCCGGCACCACGTTCTTTGGCGTCACCGGCGGCGAATCTGTTGTCGCCGCGCTTGGGTCCCGCTTGTTGACCATCACCCAGCGCACATAGCTGAGCACCGGCTCTTCATCCTGGTTGAAGCCCGTCGTGCGCACGGTGACCACGCCGGTCTTGCCGTTTGAATTGGCCTTCAGCCCGATCACTTCCGAGACGGCCGAAAGCGTATCGCCCGCATAGACCGGCGCCAGGAAGCGTCCCTCGGCGTACCCGAGATTTGCCACTGCGTTGAGCGAGATATCCGGCACGGTTTTGCCGAACACGGTGTGAAACACGAGCAACGGATCGATCGGCGCGCCCGGCAGCCCGCAATCCTGCGCGAAGCTATCGCCGCTGAATAGCGCGTGGCGCGCGCCGGTGAGCGCGATGTTCAGCGCGGCGTCTGCTTCGCTCAACGTCCGCGGCGTCGCGTGCGCGATCTGCTGGCCGGGCGTGAAGTCTTCGAAAAAATTGCCGGGATTGGATTTGGTCATGCCTTGAGGCTTTCGATCGCTTCCACCACTGCAACAACTTGCTTCGCCTGTTCGAGGTGCAGCAGCTCCGTCATCCGGCCTTCAACTTTGATCACGCCCTTCCCCGCATTCGCGGGCAGCGCGAACGCTTCGATTACGGCGCGGGCGCGGGCAACTTCATCGGCGGTCGGCGCGAACACCTCGTTGCAGACATCGATCTGGCTGGGGTGGATCAGCGTCTTGCCGTCAAAGCCGAACTCCAGACCTTGGCGGCACTCGGCTTCAAAGCCGGCAGCATCGGCAATGTCGTTATAAACGCCGTCGACCACCGTCAGCCCACCAGCCCGCGCCGCCGTCACCGCCAGCGACATCGGCGCGAAAAACGCGGCGCGCGACGCGCCCGCCCGCGCCCGCGTTTCCTTGGCGAGATCGTTCAGCCCCATCACGAACACCGAGAGCCGCGTGCCGCTCGCAGCAGCGGCGATCTCGGCGAGGTTGAGGATTGCCTGCGGCGTTTCGATCATCACCCAGAGTGAGGCGTCAGCGCTGAACCCGGCCTTCGTCATCTCGACATCGAGCGCACGCACCTGCTCGCCGCTTTCAACCTTCGGCGCCAGGATGCCATCCGGCCGCGCGCCGCCGGCGGCGACGATATCATCCCGCCCCCATGGCGTGGTCAGCGCGTTGACGCGGACGATCACCTCGCGCCTGCCGTAGCCGCCGCCCTTCACCGCCGCCGCGACCTGCGCGCGGGCCTCCAGCTTCGCTTCGGGCGCGACGGAATCCTCTAGGTCGAGCAACAGCACATCGGCCGCGAGTGTCTTTGCTTTTTCCAATGCCTTTGCATTGGCGCCTGGCATATAGAGGCAGGAACGGCGCGGTCTGGCTGTCATCTCTTGCTCGGGGATCCAGGCGAACATCGCCAGCGGAGGTTTCTTAGCCGCGTGAAGACTGTTCTGTCGATCCAGAGTCAGGTTGTCGGCGCCCGTGTCGGCAATTCTGTCGCGGCCTTCGCGATGGAGCGCCTCGGCGTGCGCGTTCTGCAGGCGCCGACGACATTGCTTGGCCGCCGCCCCGATCACGGTCCGCCCGGCGGCGGGCCGATACCGGCGGAGACGTTGGCGGCTTTGCTCGAAGGCTTGGCGGCTGACGGCATCTTCGCGGAAATCGACGCCGTGCTCACCGGCTATCTCGGCCACGGCGAACAAGTCGCTGTGATCCTCGATGCGATTCAGCGCATCAAGCAGGCGAACCCCAAGGCGATCTTCGTGTGCGATCCGGTATTGGGCGACGAAGGCAAGCTCTTCGTCAGCGACGCGATCGCCGATGCCGTGCTTAACGGCCTCTGGCCGCACGCGGATTGGCTGACGCCGAACAGCTTCGAACTGGGCCTTCTGACCAGCCGCGAGATCGACAGCCTCGCCGCAGCGCGCGACGCCGCCAAGCGCATCGGCAAGCCTGTCTTGTGTTCCTCGATCCGCACCGCACTCGGCCTCGGCAATCTTCTCTCGCAACCGACCGGCGATTGGTTTTGCGAGACCGCGCGCCTGCCACGCGCGCCGAAGGGAACTGGAGACCTGCTCTCCGCGCTCTTCGTCGGACGCCGCGTGCGTGGCGATGCGCCGGCTATCGCGCTCGAAGGTGCGACCGGCGCGGTTTATGACGTCATCGTTCGTTCGATGGCGGCGGACAGTGAGGATTTGCTGTTGCCGGAAGCGCAAGCATTGCTCGATGAACCGGTGACTTGGCCGCGCGCGCGCCATTTGGAGATGGCGTAATGGCGGAGGGCTATGTCGCGCCGGGTTTCGAGCGCGTGCGCGAAGCATTCGACGTTGGGCTCGCTGAGGAAATGGGCGCGGGCTTTGCCGCAATCCGCGACGGCGAAGTGATCGTCAATCTTTGGGGCGGCTGGGCCAATCGCGAGCAGACGCGGCCGTGGATCGAAGACACGATCGTGCCCGTCTATTCAACCAGCAAGGGCATCAGCGCGCTGGTCATGGCCCTGCTCGCTGACCGTGGCGCGCTGGACTATGACGCACCGGTTGCGGGGCTGTGGCCCGCGTTCGGCGTTCACGGCAAGGATCGCGTGACGATCCGCCAAACGCTCGCGCATCAAGCCGGCGTACCAGGCTTCCTGCAACCAATCGATCCTGATCTGTGGCTCGACCCACCTGCTTGCGCGGAAGCGATCGCGGCGCTTGAGCCGATTTGGCCGCCTGGCACGGCGAGCGGCTATCATCCGATGACATGGGGCTACATCGCCGGCGCCATCGCACAACGCGCGGATGGGCGCTCGCTCGGCACAATTCTGCGCGAGGAAATTTGCGTTCCGCTCGGCATCGACTTTCAGATCGGCACGCCGGAAAGCGATCACGCGCGCGCGTCCGAGATGAAAAAGCCGACACGCGGCGGCGATTTCGGCGAGATTACGCCACCGCGCAAAGCTGCGTTCTTCACCAAATGGGCTGCGCCAACGCGCGGCTCGACGATCTGGCGCAAGGTCGAAATTCCGGCTGCGAATGGACACGGTACAGCACTCGCGGTTGCGCGGTTGTACGAGGCTTACGCCACCGGCGGCATGATCAACGGCGCGCGCGTGCTTTCGCAGGAAGGCTTTGACGCGCTGACGCGCCGCGTTTGGAAGGGCGACGATCTCGTGCTGCCGTTCAACGTCGATTGGCGCGCCGGCATTATCGGCAATTCGAACTTGTTCTATGGCCCCAATCCTGAGGCCTTTGGCCATTCCGGCAATGGCGGCAGCGCCGGCTTTGGAGATCCCGTCGCGGGCGTTTCCGCGGGTTACGTCATGAACAAGCAATCGCATCACATCATGGGCGATCCGCGTTCGCTTAAGCTCATCGAAGCGCTTTACGCATGCCTTTGAAGCGCTGGTCGTTCGAAGCTGTCGCGGTGCTGATCGCCGCGTCGATGCTCGGCTACTTCTTGTGGCGCGCCTCCGGCGCCGAGAACATGACGCTGCCAAGCGGCCAACCGTTCTTCGGAGACTTCATGGCGTTCTGGAGCGCCGGCCGCGCCGCGCTTGATGGCCACGTCGCGGAGATCCACGAGCGCGCGATGCTTTGGCCGTATCAGCAAGCCACCGCCCCCGATGTGCGCTTCTACGCGCCGTGGAACTCGCCGCCGACGTTTTTGCTGATCGTGTGTGTCTTGGCGCTCGCGCCCTATCCGTTTGCGGCAATTGGCTTCCTCGTCGGCACCGCGCTCTTCTTTGGCTACGTCATCCGCCGCTTCCTGCCGGATGGGCGCGCGCTTCTGTTTCCCGCGACCGCGCCCGCTGTGATTTATCAGATCGGCACGGTGCAAGCGGGCATGCTTATCGCCGGCATCTCTGGCCTTGCATTGCACTGGCTCGACAAGCGGCCGCGCGCGGCCGGCGCCTTGATTGCGCTGCTGGCGATCAAACCGCACTTAGCTGTGCTGTGGCCGCTGATGCTGGCGATTTCCGGGCGTTGGCGCGTGTTTGCTTCTGCTGCAATTGCTGCGACGGCTTTCGCATTGCTTGCGGGATTTGTGTTTGGGTTCGAGTCCTATGTGCGCTGGTTTGAAAGCCTCGCCGGCTCGCAGCGCTTGATCAGTGAGCAGCGCATTACAACGCCGGCCTATGCCTCGCTTTACGCCAACTTGCTCGGCCTCGGCGTTTCGCACACCGTCGCCATCAGCCTGCACGCGCTTAGTGCGCTTGCGGGCGTGTTGCTCGCGTGCTCGCTCTTTCGCAGCAAGGATCTCGCGATCAGCGGCGCGGCGCTGTGCGCGGCGACGCTATTGGTTTCGCCCTACCTGTTTTTCTACGACTTCACGCTATTGCTGATCGGCGCCGCTCTCCTCGGCGCGCCGCGCAGCCCGCTGGACTATGCCGCCGCTATCTTTGCATGGGGCGCAGGCCTCACGGTTGCCATTGGCGGTTACATCGCTTTGCCGATCTGCCCGCTTGCCGCCTGGCTCGTGCTCGCGGCGGCCTTCATGCGCGCAAGAAGCGCGGCGCCTCTCCCGGCGCCAGCACCGCAGCTGTAAGCGGGCCGCCGAAGCAGGCGCCGGTATCGACGTTGATGCGGCGTGGATTGCTGTGCGGCTCGAAATCGTGGGTCGGCGTGTGGCCATGGACGACGAGCACACCCTCCAGCTCAGCGCGTTCGGGCCAGCGGCCTGGATCGAAAAACTTCTGCGAGCGCGTCCACATGCGAATTTCATCGCTGCAGAGCGGGAAGGTTTTTGGATCGATGCCGCCGTGCACGAAGACCAGGCCCCGCTCCTCGTCGCGGATCATAGTCGGCAGCGCTTTCATCCAGGCAATGTGGGCGGCGTCGATGGCGTCGCGGAAGTCATCGGCGGCACCGTTGGCGAGCATGTACGAAGTGATCGTTTCGTCGCCGCCATTCTCGGCCCACCAGTAAATGCCAACGGATTCGCGGTTGTGGTAGGCGTTCAGCATCAGCTCTTCGTGATTGCCTTTCAGCGCCAACGCTTCGCCTGATTGCGTGAGCGCCATGATGCGCGTGACGACGCCGTGACTATTGGGGCCGCGATCGACCATGTCGCCCAGAAACACGACCTTGTGCGGCGTCTGGCGCCGCGCCGTGTCTTCGCGAATGAAGCGCAGCAAATCGTCGAGCTTCTCCAGCTCGCCGTGGACGTCGCCGATCGCGTAATATGTCAGATCACTCATTGGCCTTTGCGCGGCGCAAGGTGTCCCACGAGAAGAAGGCCAAACCTAGCCAGATCAACGCAAAACTCGCTGCGCGCAAAGGCGTGAAGGCTTCGCCGAACGCGAGGCCGGTTAGGAATTGCAAGGTCGGCGCGAGAAATTGCAGCAGGCCGAGCGTGGTGAAGCTTACGCGCCGCGCACCGAAGGCGAACGCCATCAGCGGAATTGCGGTGACGGGGCCAGCGATGGCGAGGAGGATCGCGGTGGTCCAATCGGTGGTGAAGCCGAGCGGCGCCTCGCTCGCGGCCCAGAACAGCAGGCCAGCCGCGACCGGGGCCAGCGCCAAGCTTTCGATCAACAGGCCGACAGCCGCCGGCACGGGCGCGCGCTTGCGGATGACGGCATACACGGACCACGTCGCACAAAGCCCGAGCGCCATCCATGGCGGCGCGCCGAGCGCGAATCCCTGCACAACGACGCCAACCAGCGCCAAACCGAGCGCGATGACGCGCGGGGTGGTGATCGCTTCTTTGAAAAACAGCACGCCGATCGCAACGCTCACCAGCGGCGCCAGGAAGTATGCCAGCGCCGATTCGATCACGCGCTCGTTGAGCACGAGATAGACGTACATCCCCCAGTTCACGAAGATGAAGCAGGCCGACGCGGTGAGCGTGGCGAGCAT
>CAYUOC010000144.1:0-9682 GCA_964446305.1 uncultured Terricaulis sp.
ATGGGTTCGCTGGGCGCGATGGCGCGCGGCTCGGCCGATCGGTATTTCCAGAAGGAAGTCACCGATCAGATGAAGCTGGTGCCGGAAGGCATTGAAGGGCGCGTGCCGTTCAAGGGGCCGGTGGCGAACATTCTCCATCAATTGATCGGCGGTTTGCGCGCCTCGATGGGCTATGTCGGCGCGGCCAATCTGAAAGAGATGCGCACGAAGGCGAAGTTCGTGAAAATTTCGAGCGCCGGCTTGCGCGAAAGCCACGTGCATGACGTGGCGATCACGCGCGAAGCGCCGAATTATCCGCTCGGGAGCTGAATTTCAGCTTCGAGTTTTCTAAGGGGTTCCTCCCATGCGACCTGGCGCGCGCCAAGCGGCGGCCATTGAAATTCTGACGGCGCTGGAAAGCCAGCGCCGTCCCGCGGCAGATCTTCTGAAAGAGTGGATGCAATCGCATCGCTTTGCGGGCTCTAAGGATCGCGCCGAGATCGGCGATCTCGTCTTCGGCGCATTGCGCTGGAAGCAATCAAGCGCGTGGCGCCTTGGCGAAGATGCGCCGCGCGCTTGGGTGTGGGGCGCGCTGCGCTGGGGCTTTGGCTGGAGCGCTGACGCGATCGCGCAAAGCTGCGAGGGCGATCCGCACGCCCCGCCGTCTCCAAGCGATGCCGAGCGCACGGCGCTAGCAGGCGACAATATCGCCGCGGCGCCGGCGCACATCGCCGGCGATTACCCAGAATGGCTTGATGAAAGCTTCGCGCGCGCCTTCGGCGATGCGCGCGCGGAAGAGGGCGCGAGCCTCGCCGCGCCCGCGCCGCTTGATCTGCGTGCTAATACGCTGAAAGCCGCGCGCGAGAAGGTGATTGCCGCGCTCGGCGAAAGCCCGAAATTGAAAGAGCCGCCACAGGCGACGCTGTATGCGCCAGATGGCGTGCGCATCCCGTGGGCGCAGGGGCGCACTTTTCCTTGGGCGAGCGAGCAGAGTTTTCTCAAGGGCTGGTTCGAGGTGCAGGATGAAGGCAGCCAGCTTGCCGCCTTGATGTGCGAAGCGCAGCCGGGGATGCAAGTGGCGGACGTGTGCGCGGGCGGCGGGGGCAAAACGCTGGCGCTCGCGGCGGCAATGCAAAACAAGGGGCAGATCTTCGCGCATGATGTGGACGGCCGCCGCCTCGCGCCGCTGAAGGAGCGGCTTGAGCGCGCGGGCGTGCGCAATGCGCAAATTCGCGCGCCGATGCGCACGAAGGATACGCTGGGCGATTTGCGCGCGCGCATGGATGTCGTGTTGGTCGATGCGCCGTGCACCGGATCGGGCACATGGCGGCGCAGTCCGGATTCCAAATGGCGCCTGCGCCCCAACGCCTTGGTCAAGCGTTTGGAAGAGCAGCGCGAAGCGCTGGCGTTGGCCGCGCCGCTGGTGAAGCCGGGCGGGCGGCTGGTGTACGTAACCTGCTCGGTGCTGCCGGAGGAGAATGAGGATCAGGTCGCGGCATGCCTTGCGGCTTATCCTGAGTTCGCGCCTGTAGCGTTGAACGCGGCCTTCCCGGCGCATAAGCGCGCGTTCGGCCTGCAGATGACCCCGCTTACGACTGGATGCGATGGATTCTACGTCGCAGCGCTGGCGCGCAAGGCTTAAACCTCGATATCGACGTGCTGGCCGGGCTCCTCACGGCGGGCGTCGGCTTCGTCTTCTTCAGCCAGGCGCGCTTGGCGCGTGGCTTGGCGCTCGCTGGTCGCTTGCGCGCGCGGGGTTTCACGCATGCGCTCGGTCACGGCGGCGGGGTTGACGCGCAGCGTCGCCTGCACCGCTTCGCGGTGCGTCATCGCTGCGCCGTAATCGAGCCCATGGCGTTGGGGCTGGCGTTGCTCATGCCCCTGTTGCCCGACGGGTGCGGCGATCGGATCGATAGCCTGCGTCATCGGGCCATCATGCCACATCGTGTTTAGAGATTCGTTCAGATGTGTTGTGAATGAGGGGTCAAGCATAACGCGCATGAAACCATATCAGATCGCCATTGCCGGATGCGGCGTCGCCGGGCTTGCGGCCTCTACGCTGTTGCGTGCGCATGGCGCGCGGGTGGTGGTGTTCGATCAATGGGAGGCGCCCAAGCCGGTTGGCTCGGGCATCATTTTGCAGCCGGTTGGCTTGCATGTGCTTGATGCGATCGGCGCTGGCGAAGCCATGCGCGCGCTTGGCGCGCCGATTGCGCGCCTGTTCGGCAAAAGCGGCGAACGCGTGGTGCTGGACGTGCGCTATGATGCGCTGCGGCGCGCCGTGCCGTGCGGCCTGGGCGTCCATCGCGGCGCGTTGTTTCAAGTGCTGTTCGACGCCGCGCGTGCGGCGGGCGCGGAGATTGAAAGCGGGCATGTGATCGCGGGCGCAAATGACGGGCGCTTGCGCTTCGCCGATGGGCGCGAAAGCGCGCGGTTTGATCTGGTGATCGACGCACTGGGCGCGCGCTCGCCGCTGGCGGGGCCGGCGCCCGCGCCGCTCCGCTTCGGCGCGCTGTGGGCGAGCCTCACATGGGAGGGGCCATTCGACGACGCGGCGCTGGAGCAGCGTTATGAGGCCGCGCGCAAGATGGTGGGCGTCATGCCGATTGGGCGGCTTGGGCCGCAGGCGCCGAACCAAGCCGCGTTTTTCTGGAGCCTGAAACAGGCTGATCACGGCGCATGGCGCGCGCGCGATCTGGCGGATTGGAAACGCGAGGTGCTGGCGCTTTGGCCCGCCGTTGCGCCGCTGCTGAGGCAGATCGAGCGCCACGATGATCTCGTCTTCGCCTCTTATGCGCACCGCACGCGCCGAGCGCCGTTGTCGCGCCATTGCGTGCATGTGGGCGATAGCTGGCATTGCACCAGCCCGCAATTGGGGCAGGGCGCCAACATGGCGCTGCTCGACGCCTACGCATTGGCGCATGCGCTTGCGGCGCAAGATGATCTGGCGATTGCGCTTGAAGAATATGCGCGCCTGCGGCTTTGGCACATTCGCCTTTATCAATTGGCCTCCTGGGCGTTTACGCCGGCGTACCAATCGGATGGACGCGCGATCGCCTGGCTGCGCGATTGGATCGTTTCGCCGCTCGCGCGCGTCTGGCCCGCGCCGCCGATCCTGGCCGCGCTGGTGGCCGGCCAGATCGGCGCGCCGCTGCATGCGCTCGGCTTGACGGGGCGGTAGTCGCGTGTGTCACATGGCGCATGTTCAAGTTCGTCGGCCAGTTTCTTAGCGGGCTTTGGCGCGCCTCGATGTTCTGGCGCATCCCGCCGTTCGAGGATCCGAGCGCGGGCGCGCGCGTCGGCAACCGCCTCGGCGGCTTGCTGATGTTTGTGTTCCTGCTGTTTTTCTTCGTCGCGCTCGTTCTCGTCGTGGCCGGCTCGATGTTCGGCTTCACGATGGAGGATGTGCTCGGGGGCGTCGATGCTGTGCTCGCGCGGCTCGGCCCTTCGCTCGATTTCATCGGCAAGGTGCTGATCCAGAAGGTGCTGATGGCGATCATCCTCGCCGTCTGCGCCGCAGTCGCGATTATGCTCGTGTTCTTCCGCAATAGCCTGGATTCGCCGAGCTGGTGGAAAACCATCCTGATTCTGCTCGCCTGCCTCATGGTCGGCTATTGCTCGGCCGTGAATATGCTCGCCCCGTTTGATCCGTACGATCCAAGCTTGGGGGATCAATATTACGATCCGTGAGCCGCCGATTTGGCGCGGCGGTCCCAATGCCCCCAGGCGCGTTCGTGCAGGGCGTAGGCGAAGGTTTGCACCACCGGCTCAATCAGGCCGACGGCCAGCGCCGCGCGCCAATCCTGGGTGATCAGGAAGGTGACGCTGATCGCGACCGCGAAATGGGTCAGCGAATAAGTGCCGGTTTTGAGCGCGAGGCGCATAGCGTATCCTTATTGCGAGTGATTCGCAAATAAGGATACGCTGATGGGGCGGCAAGGGGGATGGCGCGGAAAAATCGGCGCAGGTCAGCGCCGTTTTACGCGCCAGAGGCCCCGGCTTGCATTCCGCGCAATTGACGCTCCGCCCGGCGCACTCCATTTCAGGCCATGGCCCACCCCGCTCAAAGCGCTCAGGTTCATGAGCGCGTTCTGATCATCGATTTCGGCTCCCAGGTGACGCAGCTCATCGCGCGGCGCGTGCGCGAGGCCGGCGTCTATTGCGAGATTCATCCCTACAACAAGATCGACGCCGCGCTGCTCACGAGCGTCGCGCCCAAGGCGATCATTTTCTCTGGCGGGCCCGCCAGCGTGCTGGACGATCCAAGCCCGCGCGCGCCGCAAGAGGCGTTTGAGCTGGGCGTGCCGATCCTGGCCATCTGCTATGGCCAGCAAACCATGAGCGTGCAGCTTGGCGGCGTGGTCGAAGGCGGGCATGCGCGCGAGTTTGGGCGCGCGGATGTTGAGATCAAAAAAGCCTCGCCGCTGTTTGAAGGTTTGTGGGCTGTCGGCGGGCGTTATCCGGTGTGGATGAGCCATGGCGACCGGGTGACAAAACTCGCGCCCGGCTTTGAGGTGATCGCCACCAGCGAAAACGCGCCCTTCGCGATCGCGGTGGACGAGAAGCGGCGCTTCTACACCACGATGTTTCACCCCGAGGTGGCGCACACGCCCGATGGCGGCAAGCTGCTGCGCAATTTCACGCATCGCATCGCCGGCCTCAAAGGCGATTGGACGATGGCGGCGTTCAAGGATGAAGCCATCGCGCGCATCCGCGCGCAGGTCGGCGATGGCAAGGTGATCTGCGGGCTTTCGGGGGGCGTGGATTCAAGCGTGGCGGCGGTGCTGATCCACGAAGCGATCGGCGATCAACTGACGTGCGTGTACGTGGATCACGGTCTGATGCGGAAAGGCGAGAGCGAGCAGGTTGTTTCGCTGTTCCGCGATCATTACAACATCCCGCTGATCCATGCCGATGAAAGCGCGCGCTTTCTGGGCGAACTGGAGGGCGTTTCAGACCCGGAGGTGAAGCGCAAAACCATCGGCAAGCTGTTTATCGACGTGTTCGAGGAGAAGGCCAAATCCGTCGGCGGCGCGGCGTTCCTAGCGCAAGGCACGCTCTATCCGGATGTGATCGAAAGCGTCAGCGCGATCGGGGGCCCGAGCGTCACCATCAAATCGCACCACAACGTAGGCGGCTTGCCTGAGCGCATGAACATGAAGCTGGTCGAGCCGCTGCGCGATTTGTTCAAGGACGAAGTGCGTGCGCTGGGGCGCGAGCTTGGCTTGCCGGAGACATTCGTGGGGCGTCACCCGTTCCCGGGGCCGGGCCTCGCCATCCGCGTGCCGGGCGAAATCACGCGTGAGAAGCTGGATATTCTGCGCGAGGCCGATGCGGTTTATCTCGATGAAATCCGCAAGGCGGGGCTCTACGATAAAATCTGGCAAGCGTTCGCGGTGCTGCTGCCGGTGCGTACGGTGGGCGTGATGGGTGATGGGCGCACATATGAATATGTCTGCGCCTTGCGCGCCGTGACGAGCACGGACGGCATGACGGCCGATTTCTTCCCATACTCGATGGATTTCCTCGGCCGCGCCGCCACGCGCATCATCAACGAGGTGCGCGGCGTGAACCGGGTGGTTTACGACGTAACCAGCAAACCGCCGGGCACGATTGAGTGGGAATGAGGGGGCTCGCGGGACGTCCGTCCGCGAATACATGAAGAGATAAGCAGCGTCGGCTTCGAGATCGGGAAGGGCGCTCGGCGTCAGCAGGAATTTGACGCGGCCGATGAAGTAATCGCGCGAATTGGTGTCGTCTGCTTGGGGCCAACTACGCCATCGGCGTTGGCGGCTCATGCTCTCTTCCACTGTCTTTGCGCCAACGCCTTTCAGCGCATCGATCGTGGCTGCCCGTGCTGCGGGAAGGTGAACGCTTGCGGCTGCGCCTCGCGTAAGGGCCAAAATCGTGCCGACCCGTATCGAATTCCTATGCCTGCCCGGGCCACTTCGGGCGGGTATTGGAGTTCGCTCCTGGCTTGGAAGCGTGCGCTGTCGTCGCTGATCGGCGGCTTGATCGGCATCGCCCTTCTGATCGCCTTGGCCTCGGCTGTGGGCTGGACCCTGACGTGGCTCGGCTGGTCGCCGGGGCAAGCGGAGACGGTCGATGGGTGATCTTTTGTTTCTGAGTGTCGCGCTGGGCGGCTTCGCCGTGTTCGCCCGCTATGTGTTCGCATGCGGGAGAGCGTGATGGGGATCGATTACGCCCTCTGCGCCGTCGCTGGCGTTGTTGTGCTTGCCTATCTGCTCGCGGCGATGCTGCGCCCTGAGAAATTCTGAGGCGCGCGATGACATTGATTGGTTGGCTGCAGATCGGCCTCTTCGTCCTCGCGGTCGCGCTCATCGTGCGACCAATCGGCAGTTACATGACGCGGCTGTTTACCGGTGAGCGTGTGTTCTTGTCGCCGGTTTTGCGGCCGGTTGAGAGCGGCTTCTATTGGCTTGGCGGCGTGAAGGCCGATCAAGAGCAGAGCTGGAAGGGCTACGCGCTCGCCATGCTCGCGTTTAACGCGGCGGGCTTCCTGCTGCTCTACGCCATTCTGCGCATGCAGCACGTGCTGCCGCTCAATCCGCAGGGCTTTGGCCCGATGAGCGATCACCTCGCATTCAACACCGCGATTTCGTTCGTCACCAACACCAACTGGCAAAGCTATGGCGGCGAGACGACGCTCAGTCACTTCAGCCAAATGGCTGGCCTTACGGTTCAAAACTTCGCGTCCGCGGGTACGGGCATCGCGCTCGCGGTGGCGTTTATCCGCGCATTCGCGCGATCGAGCGTGAGTTCGCTGGGCAATTTCTGGGTCGATCTCACGCGCGTCAATCTCTACGTTCTGCTGCCGATCTCGATCGTGTTTGCTCTGTTCCTGGTCTGGCAGGGAATCCCCCAGACCTTTGCCGCGAGTGCGATGGCCACGACACTTGAAGGCGGCGAGCAGACGTTGGCGCTCGGGCCGGTGGCGAGCCAGGTTGCGATCAAAATGCTCGGCACCAATGGCGGCGGCTTCTTCAACGTCAACGCTGCGCATCCGTTCGAAAATCCGACGGCGCTCTCCAACTTCGTGCAGATGGTGTCGATTTTCGCGATCGGCGCGGCGCTGACCAACGTGCTCGGACGCATGGTTGGCGATGAGCGTCAAGGGTGGGCGATCCTCGGTGCGATGGGTGTTCTTTTCCTTACCGGCGTTGGCGTTGCCTATTGGGCGGAAGCTGCGGGCAATCCGGCGCTGATCTCAATCGGCCTAGACCCGACCGGCGGCAACATGGAAGGTAAGGAGACGCGCTTCGGCATCGCGGGTTCGATTCTGTTCGCGGTGATCACCACGGCCGCGTCGTGCGGCGCCGTGAATGCGATGCACGACAGCTTCATGCCACTCGGCGGGCTTGTGCCGCTCTTCAATATGCAGATCGGCGAAGTTGTCGTCGGCGGCGTCGGCGCAGGGCTCTATGGCATTCTGCTCTACGTCATCCTCGCCATCTTCATCGCAGGTCTGATGGTTGGCCGTACGCCCGAATATCTCGGCAAGAAGATCGACGCGCGCGACATGAAGCTGACGATGCTCGGCTTGCTGATAGTGCCATTCGTGATCCTGGCCTTTACGGCCCTCGCGAGCGCGATGCCAGAATGGCGCACGGTCATGGAGGGCGGCGTGGCTGGCCCGCAGGACGAGGGGCCGCACGGTTTCAGCGAGATTCTCTATGCGTACTCGTCAGCCGGCGCGAACAACGGCTCGGCGTTCGCTGGCCTGACCGCTAACACGCCGTTCTGGAATTTGACGCTTGGCATCACCATGCTGCTCGGTCGCTTTGCGGTGATCGTGCCGATGCTGGCGGTGGCGGGTTCTCTTGCGGCGAAGCCGAAGATCCCGCCGTCGGCCGGCACGTTCCCCACACGCGGCCCACTCTTCATTGGCCTGCTCGTCGCGGTGATCGTGATCATGGGCGGTTTGACCTTCTTCCCAGCTCTGACGCTCGGCCCCATTGCGGAGCACTTCGCGATGCTGCGCGGCGACCTTTACTAGAGATTGCGACATGGCTCCGAAGCAAAACCCTTCCGTCTTTACCGCGGCAATTCTCGGCCCCGCCGTCGGAGACGCGCTCAAGAAGCTCGATCCTCGCTGGCTCGCGCGCAATCCGGTTATCTTTGTCACCGCCGTTGCGGCGCTGCTGGCGACGATCTTCTGGGTGCGCGATCTGACGAGTGGTGACGATGCGCTGTTCTCCGGCCAGATCGCACTGTGGCTTTGGTTGACCGTGCTGTTCGCGAACTTCGCTGAGGCGTTGGCTGAAGGGCGCGGCAAGGCGCAGGCGGCGAGCTTGCGTAAGACGCAAACCGAGACGGTTGCCAAGCGCGTGCAGGATGCGAGCGCGACGACGTTCCAGAATGTACCTGCGCCCGATCTGAAGATTGGTGACCTCGTGCTCTGCGAACCAGGTGATGTCATTCCCGGCGACGGCGAAGTGATCGACGGTGTAGCGACGGTGGACGAAAGCGCCATCACTGGCGAAAGCGCGCCGGTGATCCGTGAATCCGGCGGCGACCGTTCCGCAGTGACGGGCGGCACGCGCGTGCTCTCGGATCGCATTGTGGTGCGGATCACGGCCGAGCGCGGGTCTTCGTTCTTGGATAAGATGATCGCACTGGTTGAGGGTGCTGACCGGCGCAAGACGCCAAACGAGATTGCCCTGGCCATTCTGCTCGCGGCGTTGTCGCTCGTATTCGTGGTCGCTGTTGGGGCCATCCCGCCGTTTGCGGCGTACATTCCGGGCGGCGTTTCCGGCGTCGCGCTGGTGGCGCTGCTTATCGCGTTAATCCCGACGACGATTGCGGGTCTCGTTTCAGCGATTGGCGTCGCCGGCATGAATCGGCTCGTTCGTTTCAACGTGCTCGCCATGTCGGGCCGCGCCGTGGAGGCGGCGGGCGATGTGGACGTTCTGCTGTTGGACAAGACCGGCACGATCACGCTCGGCAACCGGCAGGCGACGGAGTTTCACGCGGTTACTGGCGTCACAGAGCAGGAGTTGGCTGAAGCGGCGCAACTCGCGAGCTTGGCGGACGAGACGCCGGAGGGGCGCTCCATCGTTGTGCTGGCGAAGGACAAGTACGACCTACGCCCCAGTGACCCGACGCAACACAAGGCGCGCTTCATTCCGTTCACGGCACAGACGCGCATGAGCGGCGCCGATTGGAACGGCTCACGCATTCGCAAGGGCGCTGTGGACGCGGTCATCGACTATCTAAAGGCTGAGAATGGTCCAACTTGGACACCGCCTGCGTTGCTGACTCAGATTGCGGAGCGCATCGCCAAGGCAGGCGGCACGCCGATCGCCGTCGCGCGTGACGGGCGTCCGCTCGGCGTCGTCTATCTCAAGGACATTGTGAAGGGCGGCGTAAAGGAGCGCTTCGCGGAACTCCGGCAAATGGGCATCCGGACCGTAATGATCACGGGCGACAACCCGCTGACGGCGGCGGCGATCGCCGCCGAAGCGGGCGTCGATGATTTTCTCGCGCAAGCGACGCCGGAGAAGAAACTCGAACTCATTCGCAGCGAGCAAGCCAAGGGCCGGCTCATCGCCATGTGCGGCGATGGCACCAATGACGCGCCGGCCTTGGCTCAAGCGGATGTCGGTGTTGCGATGCAAACCGGCACGGTTGCGGCGCGTGAGGCCGGCAACATGGTCGATCTCGACAGCGACCCGACCAAGCT
>CAYUOC010000145.1:0-9560 GCA_964446305.1 uncultured Terricaulis sp.
ATCCCGAGATCAGTGAGGAATTGCGCGGCTTCCTTGCGTGGCAGCAGCCGCTCCAGTTTCGCGGTTCCATTGCCCATGTCAAACTCCATTCGAGTTGCTCACAGTGGCGATGAGAATTCCGCGAGATCGCAACACGTCAACGATGCTCATCGAAAACGCGTGAGCGTCAAATGCGTTAGGCTTTGCCACAATCTGCCGCACTTCCAAGGTGCACCGCGCGAGAAGAGTTGCGCGAGCAATGGCTTGCGCAAAAAGTACGGTGCGGCAAAGCCGTCTCAACTTGTATCCTGTTTGCGCGCCCCGCGCGAAATGTCGGTGCGACCGATTTCGGACAACGTGTAGAATCAGGAATGCTGCGGAATGCCACCGTGCTCGCGCGCGCCAAGGGCAAGCGCTTCGCGCCGCGCTTACGCGCGCCCCTTGACCCGCACTGCGCACGATGGCTGACCGGAAGGCGTCGGGCCGCGGGGCGTCCGATTCAAAAGTCGACGGCGCCTGCCGGCGGCGTCGACCACGGGGCAAGGCCGCAGAGAGTAGATTCGGGTCGTTTCGCCACCTTGTTAGGCAAGAGCTCGCGTACGCGCGTAGCCAAAAAACGGCGGGTCGTCTTCCTGGGCGGCTTTGCGGGCAGCCCGGTTTAGCGTCCTCCCAATCCGATCGGGGCGGCTTGGGATCTCGACGCCGGCTCGGTATAGAGCGCCATCGGGGGACCAGATGGATTCAGCACCGCTTTCTTTGGGTAAGATCGTCAGCGAGCGGCAGCGTTTCATCGTCCCGATCTATCAGCGCACGTATTCGTGGACGGTCAAAGACCAGTTGGAAGCCTTGTTCGATCAGATCGAGGACAAGACCGAGGAGCGGCTTGCCAGCGGCAAGGTGCAATTCTCGCATTACATGGGCGCGCTGTTGCTCATCCCGCAAAGCGACCCGGTGTTTGGTCGCATCCAGAATTTCGACGTGGTCGACGGCCAGCAGCGGCTTACCACCTTCCATCTCTGCTTTGCCGCGCTGCGCAGCCTGGCGCGCGCCTACAAATTCGACGCCATTGAAGCCCAACTCCGCGACTTGGTGATCCACGGTGATGGCGTGCCGATGGAGAACCCGAAGGTCGACCGCTACAAGCTACAGCCCACTACCTATGACCGCGCCATCTTCAAGGACATTCTCGATCTCTCTTGGACCGACCTGATCAAGAAATATCCTGACGACTTCCAGAAGAACGGCCGCGCCCGCGCTACTGCGCCGCTGCCGCTTTTGGCGTTCCAATTTTTCTGGGAAAAGGCCGAGGCGTTCATCACCGACGAGGGCAAGGACAAAACCTCGCCCGAAGTCGAGAAGCGCCTGCGGGCAATCTCAACCGTGTTGTTTGAGGACTTCCGCCTGATCGTGATTACGCTGGCCAAGGATGACGACGCCCAGGTGATCTTCCAGACTTTGAACAGCGGCGGCAAGCCGCTGGCGGCGATGGATCTCGTCCGGAACGACGTGTTTCACCGCGTGGCCCGAGCCGGCGAGGACGAAGAAAAGCTTATGGAGAGCCATTGGTCGGCGTTCGAGACGCCGTTCTGGAAGGAAGCGCAGACGCAAGGCCGCATCACTAAGCCCCGCATCGATTTCTATCTCGCCCACACTTTGGCGGCCGAGCAAGGCAAGCTCATCTCGCTGGGCGAGCTCTATTCCGAGTACAAAAGCTTCGTCGAAGCCCGCGCCTTCGCCAACGCCACCGACGAACTTAAGGTGCTCACCCGCTACATCGATACCTATAAGCGCTTGGTCACCGCCGACGGCGGCGACGCGCTTGCGCGTCTCGCCCGCCGGCTGCAGGTGTTCGAAGTCTCAACCGCATATCCGGCGGTGCTGGTGATCGATGCCTCGGACGCCAGCGAAGAGACCAAGCAGGCTCTTTACGACGGCATTGCCAGCTACGTCATCCGTCGCGCGCTCTGCCATCTGACGCCGAAGAATTACAACAACATCTTCGTCGAGTTGGCCGGGCATTTAAAACAGCACGGCGTCACCGAAGCGAGCTTAGCAACGTTTTTCGGCGGCAAGAAGGACATCGATACCGGCCGCTTTCCAACCGACGCCGATCTCCGCACGGCGATGCGTACGCTGCCGCAATACAAATACATCCCGCAGCCACGGCTCAAACTGATCCTCGAAGAACTTGAGTTCGCCAGCCGCAACGCCTTCAACATCAACGGCACGCTGCAAGACGGGCTCACCATAGAGCATCTCTGCCCGCAGGAATGGCCGGAATTCTGGCCGCTGGCCGACGGGCGTAGCGCCCCGCGCGATAAAACCACCGGCGTGGACGAACACATGCGCAGCGCCATCACCGCGCGCGACGCGCTCGTCCAGACCATCGGTAATCTCACCCTGCTGACGCCGCCGGCCAACACCGTGGCCAGCAATTACGGCTTCGAGACCAAGCGCGAACGGCTGCAGGATTCCCTGCTCAACATGAACGCTGCGATCCTGAAATCCCAGACTTGGAGTGACGCCAGCATCCTCGCCCGCGCCGATGAATTGGCCGCGCTCGCCTTTCGAATCTGGCCTCCGGTGCAGACCTGAGAGACCTGCTCCGAAGTCCCCAAGAAGCATTGCCCACGCCCCCAGCCTTATTTTTTCCTTGTTGAATCCGAGGCTTCTACGATTTCGGACGCGTTGGCTTGACTCCGGTTCGCACTAGGATTTACTAGGTCCTAGTATTTCCTAGGAGCCAGGCAATGTCCCCCTCGCCCGCCGCAGCCGTGCAGAACACCACTCACCAACACCTTCATTTCGACGACCAGTGTCCGGTCTGCGAGCAGGAAATCCCGCCGGAGCGGCGCGAGGAGGTCCAAGGCCGGATCGTGGTCCGGCTGCGAGAACAGGGCGAGGAAGCCACGGCCAAGCTGCGCGAGCAGCACAGCAAGGAGCGCCAGCAGGCCGAGGCCAAGGCTAAGGGCGAGCTCGAAGCTGCGCTGAAGCAGCATCGCGAAGCCAGCGAAGCCCGCGAAGCAGCGGTCCGGGAAGAAGAGGCCCAGCGCGGGCGTGCGCTTATGGAAGAACGCCTCGCTCAGGCAGAAGCCACGCGAAAGGAAGAGCAAGAAGCGCTCGCTCAACGCGCGGCGCTTGCCGAGGCGCGCGCGAAAGAAGCGGGCGAAGCGAGCGCCGCGTTGAAGGTGGAAGTAGAGGCCGTCAAACACGCGGGCGCCGAAGCGCTTGAAAAAGAAAAGCAGGCCGCAGCCAAGCGCGAAGCCGACGCCCGCGCCGCCGGTAAGATTGAAGCCGAGCAAGCAGCCAACGCACGCGTTGAAGTCGCCAACCAATCGGCGCAGGCGGCGATCACGGCTGCCAATCAAAAAGCGGCTGCAGCGGAAGCGGCTAAGGTGTCGCTTGCGCAAGATCTAAACGCCAAGGTCACCGCCGCAGAAGCCGCGAAGCAGGCCGCTGAACAGCAAACGGAAGCGGTGAAGCAAGCGCAGGAAGAGACGATCGCCGCGCGCCTCAGGGAGGCGCGCGACGCGCTTGAGAAAGACAAGTCTGAAGCGCTTCTCGCGAAGGACAAGGCGCAGTTCGACGAGCGCCAGAAGTGGCAACAGAAACTCGACGAGCTTCAGCGCAAGCTCGACAATCAAAAATCGACCGAATTGGGCGAAGGCGCCGAAATCAAACTCTACGAGGCGCTCAAGCAGGCCTTTCCGGACGACAATATCCGCCGCGTCGACAAAGGCGCCGCCGGCGCAGACATTGTCCACGAGATTGTCGAGAGCAGCAAAATCTGCGGCAAAATCGTTTACGACTCGAAGAACCGCAACGCCTGGCAGAACAATTTCGCCATTAAGCTGCGCAGCGACCAAATCGCCGAGAAAGCCGATCACGCCATCCTCTCTACCAACAAGTTTCCCAAGGATGCGCGCGAGCTGCACATGCAGGATGGGGTGATCATCGCTTGCCCGGCCCGCGTCATCGTGCTGGCTGAGCTTTTGCGCGGTCATATTGTGCAGACGCACGCGCTGCGCCTGAGCAACGAGGCACGCGAGGCCAAGACCGAGAAGCTCTACAGCTTCATCACCTCAGCCCAATGCCGGCAGCTGCTAGAGTCCATCGAGGAGCTGATCGACAAGCTCGAAACGATTGAGGAAGAGGAAACCAAGAGCCACACTAAAGTGTGGGCCAAGCGCGGCCAATTGCTCAGAGCGATCTTGAAGGCCAATGGCGATTTACGCTTCAGCATCGGCACCATCATCGGTGGCGACGCCGAGGCCGTGTGATGACACGTCCCGAACAAGCAGGCGAACCCGCGCGCGTCATCGGCATTCAGGAGCGCCGTCTCGGCAAGACGGTGCTTCGCACTTACCGCACCAAAGTCGATATCGATGACATCTTCCCGAATGAGCGTCAGCCGCGTTTAGGCGACAAGATCGACACCGAGCTGCAGCTGCAGATCGAGGCAAACGAAGGCTTATTCGAGCCGCTTTTGGTGGAGCCCCATCCCGACAAGCGCGATAAATTCCGCATTATCGATGGCGAACGCAGATGGACCAACACACGCGCCCTTGTCGAACAAGGGCGCGACCAATATCGCCAAGTGCCCGTTGAGGTCACTGACAAGGCACTGAGCGACGAAGAGCGGCTTCGGGTTTGGATTTACATCCATCGCCAACGCAAGGAATGGGACGCCAAAGAAAAGGAAATGGTGGCCTATAGGCTGGTCGATCTCGTCGGCCGCGCCAGCGCCGCCAACATTTTGGGCGTCACCATCCGCGAACTCGATAAGCTGGTGGAGGTGTATGACCTCTCCGAGAAGTTCACGGGTCTACGCGATCCGGCTGGCGCCATCACTTGGGCGCGCGAACTCAAGGGCATCAGCCAGAAACTGGTGACGCCGCCGGTGATCGACGCGGTGGTGCGCAAGGTGGCCGAGCGGCGCATCACTAATTCCAAGGATTTGCGCAAGCTGCGAGCCATCCTGCCCGATCCGGTCGCGCGCGAGCATTTTTTAAGCCCGGCCGGCGACCTCGATTCCGCCATGCTGCGCTTGAGCCCGAACGTGGCCAAGCCGAAGGCGGGTCTCGCTGGCGATCTCGATGCGGCCATCGAGGCCATGAAGTCGACGCCGTGGACGGCGTTGGCCGAACTTAAGGGCGATCCAGAATTTATGAAGAAACTAGCTGAAGCAGAAGCGCTCCTTGGCTCGTTGCGGAAGACCTTGTCGGACGAATAGCTGATTGCAAGATTGCCGGTCGCATCATCGTGCGGTGCGCTCATTCTGCGTCTTCGTCGTCTGTGGATTCATCCGACGCCGCATGATCCACCAGCCCCGCAGGCGTGAACGGCATCCGCGGCGGCGCCGTGCGCCACATCAGGGCAACGTCTTCAGGCGTCAGCCCGTAGGTGGCGTTTACTAGGTCGGATAGTTCACGTTCGAGGGCGAAAATTTCGGCGCGTGCCTGACGCGCCGGCTCGATACTCGCCGCGTGCTCTCGCTTTAGATCGGCGATGTCCGCCGCCGACAAACGCTGGCGCTTCGGAAGCACTTCAACTACGGCACTGACGAAGGCCTCTGCATCCAATGCAGGCGAATTTCGCAGTGACATCGACGGCTTTTCGATCCCCCGCGTGTGCCGCAGCCACTCAAGAATATCCTGAGCGGCTTGTCGGGCATGCACTGACAATTTGCTCAGTTCATCGCCCACCCTTCGAGCGCGCTCTGCTGCCGCATCCGAAAAAGGCGCAATGGGCATTTGCTCAGCGACAAAGCCCATCGGCGACAGCGCCTCGTCTTTCATGTGGGGCAAGAACCGCCAATTGTACCACCAGCTGATCGGCGCGTTCAACGAACCCACCGCCTCGGAGCGTTCGCTCGGTAAGCTGAAGGTCTTGTTGTTCCCGAAAATCCCGGTGCGATCGAAGCAATAGGCAGGGTGAAACTGAATTTCCTGATACATAATCTTCGGACGCTGAAACTCTTGCCAATAGTCGGTTGCGTCCTGAAGTTCGTACCATGCGTAGGCGCCTGCTTTGCGCCCCTCCCAACGCTCTCCAAGCACTCCAGAGACCCACCCTTCCGGTTTCGGTTGTAAAGCGGAACGGTACTTCGTGAGATGACGGAGTACCGCTGGGTAGTCGCCAATCGAAATCCCACGCCGAGCGAAGATCATCCACGTGTTTGCCCAGTGCGGCGCCCAACGCTCGATGTCCTGACCCCTCACATAGGGCTTGATGATCTCTCCCGAACGCACATCTTCGGCGATCAATCGATCACGTGTCGGCGTGTCGATGAGAAAGGCCTCATTGAAGCCGGTGAGCACGCCGCGATAGGGCTTGGACCCCGCGTAATCGACCAATGGTACGCCGTGGCGGCGAATTTTTTCCATGAGCGCCACGACTTCGGGCGGCTCCAGCACCCAGCTTTCCTTGCTGAAATGCGCGCGCGGAAGTTTGTATGTCGTGGCGGCCACCACTGCGTCGAGTCCCTTCTGGGGAACGTCATCGCGCGGAATGACACACACATCCGAAGTTTCAGGAGCGACGCCCTCTTCTGGTTTGCGAACCACGACCACGGAGGGAAACACGTCGGCATCCGGGAAGAAGTGCTTGGCGTGGCCGAAGTCGGCGACGAATTCGATCCAACCTTGCGTCGCGAAGTGATCGCGCAGCTTTTCGGCATAGCCGGCGCGCAGCCATTTGTTGGTCACGACGTAGGACATCCGCCCGCCGCTTCGCAGCAGCTTCAATCCTTGTTCGTAAAAAAAGACGTAGAGATCAGCCGTGCCGGCATAAGTCGCCGGAAACGCCTTCTGTAAAGCGGGCTTCTGATCGCGAATGAGCTCTTGGCGCACGTAAGGCGGATTTCCAATGACGGCGTCAAAGCCGCCTTGCAGGGTTTCCCCTTCCCAATCCCGCCAGATTCCTGGAAACGCGACCTGCCAATGGAATGGACGCGACAGCGCAATGTGTTCGCGCATCGCCGCGACGCTAGTTTCAATGCGCGCATTGAGCGTGCGCGCCTTGGTCGCCAGCTTGCCCGTGTCTTTCGGGTCGGTCTCCGGAAGACTGAGTTTCGCCTTGCTATGTGCAAGCAGGACCGGATCGCCATACGTCGAACGCAGGAATGCATCGAGCGCATCGCGCTCATCCTTGGTGCGCGCAGCAACGAGGTCTGCGGCGTGGATGATGTCCATCAGCCCGGTCAACTCGGCGGTCATGGAAGAGACGCCGGCGAACAAGTTTTTGGATTGAGTCACCTCGGCGATGTCGGCGTCGCTGAGCTTCTCGATCGCCTGCATGGCGGACGCAGCGCCCACGGCGCGCTTGCGCGGCTCCTCCATCAGGAGCGGACCGCCCCACTCGGCCATCTTATCCATAGCCGGCCTAACCCAGGCACCCAGCAGTGAATTCCCGCAGCGCAAGTGGTGATCTAGAAAAGACAGCGGGGCGCCGACAGTGAATGTGTGGAGCCACAACGCCACTTTCGCGAGCTCCACCGCCATGGGGTTCTTGTCTACACCGTAGATGCAGCGCTTCAGAATCGTGCGGCGAACGATGTGGCGATCATCGAGATGTTCAGGCTCATAAAACCAGCCGCGCTGGCCAGCCTGGTGCTTGATCTCATTACGTGTCGCCTGAATGTTGTCGAGGACCGGCGAGCGATAAACCTGCTCCGTCCAATCGGCCGAGTCTTCCGCAAACTGGATCGCGGCGAGCACACGGTCAGCAAGCCAGTCGACAAGGCTCACCAAAAAGTGCCCCGAACCCATCGCCGGGTCACAAATCTTGAGCTTGAGGATTTCTGACGCAGGATCCAGCGCCACCAGCAAAGCTTCGCGGCGCGCCATCGGACGCGGGTCCTTGGCGAGCTCTTCTGACTTGGCCCTGAAGGCTTCCAAGCGCTCTTGAACGAGAGGACCGACCGCCTTCTCGATGATCAGCATCACAAGGCTGTCTGGCGTGTAATAGCTGCCTGAGCTGTGCCGCGCCGCGTCGTCGGCATCGACAACAACAGCGCCGTCTATCTCGCGCAGACTATATTCGAGCGTGCGCTCATAAACGGTGCCGAGTTGCTGCACCGATAGGTCGCGATAGTTGATATAGCGCGCCTCGCCATCCTCTATGCGATGCGACAAGCCAAATATAAGATCGGCTATCAGCGCATCGGGAAGCGATATGCGCTCAAGGATGGGCGCACTTTCTTTGGCGAAGAGACCACCATTGTAAGGCGGGACGCCCAGTGAGTCGTCGCCTTCGGCGATCACCTTGAAGACAGCGAGCAGTTTTGGCCAATAGGTCGCGGCGGATTGCGAAAATACACGCGCGCGGGCGCGTTGCTCGGCGATGTCGAGGCGCATGGCCGTCAGCGAATATGATTTGTACGGTTCTTCCGCATCTGGAAGCAGGTCGCGGTCTTCGGCATAGACGACGAACAAAAGCCGGTAGAGCAAGATGAGCGCGCTCTGCCGCACATCATCGAGATATTGTGCGTCCATCGGCGATGGGCGTTGCGCGTCATGCTTGGCGACGGCGCTCACCAGCTTGGGAAAGAGGTCACCAAAGACAAGTGTCGACAGGTCGCGCGTGACCTGCTCTTCCCAAACCTTTCCTGAGTCGCGCGCGATGTCGTGGAACGTACGCTTGCCGTCGATCGGCAAGAATGCCTGCTTGCCGAACAGCAAATAGAAAATCTTAAGCGCATGAGCTGGCGTCAACCGCTCATCGGCGCGCTCGACGAGATCCAGTTCATAGCCGGGCAACCCAAGCGCTTTGGCGAGATCTACCTCAAGATATTCCTCCGAAACCGAGAGAGCGCCCTGGAAATAGAGGCGCCATTTAACGCCGTTGGTTAGAATGCCAAGCCGCACGACGCCGCTGGTTTGAATGTCGACGCGGCTCAGATACTGAAGCATCTGCGTCGATGGCACTCCCTCTTCATGCGCTTCGCGCTTGTCGGCGCGGTCGAGTGCACGCGCCCAACGCTTGGCTTCCATGATCGCCAAACCGAAGGCGTACCGCTTGAACGGCTGCGGCTCGGCCACCGCCAGCGTTTTCTGTTCGGCGCTCGCGAACAACAGCGCATCGGGCACCTGCTTGCGCCCCTTGGCCGACAGCGTCTCCTGAACTTGGACGTCACTCCACCCAAGCGCCTCAAGCACAGGATAGATGAGGTCCTTTTCGGTCTGGGCTTCGTTTGGTCGGCCGTTGATAGGAAATCCGGCCAAAACCTTGCGCGCGTTGGTTTCGAAATCGGCGAAGGCACCGTCGTTCAATGCGCGCCATTGCGGCGCGCGCTTCACGCCCTCCAGCAAGTAGTCCCGCGTGAAAAGATGTCCGCCTAACACTGCGCCCGCCCCGTTCTAGTTGTTGCGTAAGTCGGTTTGTCAGGTCGCGCTACACAGCGGGGAGCGCTTGCCTTCCTTCGACCGCATCAAGCTCGACGTCGGCAATCACGACTGACACTCGATTTTATTCACAGCTTTGTTGGGCTCCCAAGTTTGGTAGCAAATTGGTAGCAGCCTGTGGATAACCGCCTGCAACGAGGCTCTGCTACCAACTTAAATCCGGCTCAAGCCGTTGAT
>CAYUOC010000146.1:0-9513 GCA_964446305.1 uncultured Terricaulis sp.
TCGGTAAAGTCGGCCAGCTCCCAAAGGTTCACGAGGCCCGCCGGGCCCCAAAGGCCGACGAGCACAACGGTGCCGACGCCTTCCGTGACGCTGCCGAAAACCGGGATGCGCCCCAACGTCAAGTCGAACAGGTCGATGACGACGGAAAGGGCGAGGCGCAGAAAATAGCCGCGTCGGGTCATGAGCTAATTTTGGACCCTCGGCGTCCAAGCCGCTACAAGAAAGCGCAACGCACCAACAAACGCATTTTGGGAGACACCATGAAAGCGCTGCTCAGCACCAAAGTCGGCCCGCCAGAGGCTCTTGAATATGGCGACGCGCCGGACCCGGTGGCGGGCGAGGGCGAAGTGGTGATCGCGGTGAAGGCCGCGGGCGTGAACTTCCCCGACGCGCTGATCATCGAAGACAAGTATCAATTCAAGCCCGAGCGGCCATTCGCGCCTGGCGGCGAGATTGCGGGCGTGATCGAAAGCGTTGGCGCCGGCGTAACGAACGTCAAAGTTGGCCAGCGCGTCATCGGTTCGCTCGGCTGGGGCGGTATGGCCGAGAAGGTCAAGACGCAAGCCGCGCGCGTGCTGCCGATTCCGGATGCGATGCCGTTCGATGAAGCGAGCGCCTTCATCCTCACCTACGGCACCTCGTATTACGGGCTTAAGGATCGCGGCGTGCTGAAGGCGGGTGAGCAATTGCTCATTCTCGGCGCCGCTGGCGGTGTCGGCGTTGCGGCGATCGAACTCGGCAAGGCCATGGGGGCGCGTGTGATCGCGGCGGTCTCGACGGAAGAAAAGGCGGCGTTCGCGAAAGCAGCCGGCGCTGACGAAGCAGTGATCTATCCCGCGTCCGGCATGTCGAAGCAGCAAAGCAAGGACTTGGCGGAGGCGTTCAAGAAGGCCTGTAATGGCGGCGCCGACGTTGTGTACGACGCGGTGGGCGGTGATTATTGCGAGCCGGCGTTGCGCGCCATGAACTGGAACGGCCGCTATCTTGTGATCGGATTCCCAGCCGGCATCCCGACGCCGCCGCTCAATCTCACGCTGCTGAAGAGTTCGTCGATCGTCGGCGTGTTCTGGGGCGCCAGCGTCGCGCGTGAACCGGAATTGCACAAAGGCAACGTCCGCGATCTCTTCAAGCTCTACGCCGAAGGCAAGGTGAAGCCGCGCATCTCCGCGCGCTACCCGCTGCGCGAAGGCGGCAAAGCCATCCGCGCGCTGATGGATCGCACCGCCACCGGCAAGCTCGTGGTGACGATGGAATGACGCCCAGCGCGTTCATTGCTGCGGCGTGGATCGTTTGGCTGACTACATGGATCCTTGCGGCGGGGTGGAGCGCCCGCACGGCGTCACATCATGATCTCGGTGCGGAATCGCCCAGCCGTGTGCTGACGCTCGCCGCCGTCGTGATGATCCTCGCATCGTACTGGCCGCTGCCCGAAGCCGTGTTGTGGACGACGACGCGCGAGGTGGGCTGGGCGATGGCGTTTCTAGTTGTGCTTGGCCTTGGCTTCACATGGGCCGCGCGACTGCATCTGGGGCCGCTATGGTCGAGCACTTCGGCGCCGACCGAGGATCACCGCATCGTTGATACTGGCCCCTACGGCATTGTGCGGCATCCCGTTTATGCGGGGCTGCTGCTGGCGGCGGCCGCTACTGCGATCGATGGCGGGCGTCTGGAGGCGATTGCCGGCGCGTTCGTCCTTGTCGCGGCAATTTCGCTGCGGGCCAAGCTCGAGGAGCGTTTCCTGCGCCGCGACCTTGGCGACGAGGCCTATGCAAGCTATCGCCGCCGCGTACCCATGCTGATCCCGTTTGCGAAATTTGCACCGCGTGCATCCGCCGAATAGGGCGGCGGCGGTTAAGGGACGGTCAGGCGCGACATGAGCGCTTGGGCGATATTTGAGCCGAGATTTGGAGAACGAGATGAAACGACGTGGACTTCTGATCGGCGCGCTATTGGCGCTGGCGGCGTGTGCAACAGCGCCGACAGAGTTGGCCAATCCTCATCAGGCCTTCAACTCGAACAGAATTAGCGTCGTCACGCGCGGCAGCGGCGCCGACGTGATCTTGATTCCAGGTCTCAGCTCATCGCGCGATGTCTGGAACACAACAGCCGATGCGCTCGACGACAATTACCGCGTCCACCTCGTGCAACTGAATGGCTTTGCCGGCGCGCCTGTTGGCGCCAATGGCGAAGGCCTCGTCTCCGCGCCGGTTGCAGAAGAGATCGCGCGCTACATTCGTGAAAACAATCTGCAACGTCCCGCCGTCATCGGCCACTCGATGGGTGGCTCCATTGGCATGATGCTGGCGGCGCGCCACCCCGACTCGGTCGGCAAGCTAATGGTCGTCGATATGTTTCCATTCATGGGCAACATGTTCGGCGGTCCCGCCGCCACGCCCGACAGCGTGCGCCCGATAGCGGATCAAATCCGCGGGGCGATGCGCCTTGCTCCGCAGGGCGTCGTGTCTGAGCAGACCACGGCCACGATCAACACCATGGTGCGCACCGAAACGGCGCGTCCCGAGATCATCGAACACGCGCGCTTGAGCGATGTCGGCGTCACGGCGAACGCTTTTCACGAGCTCATCACCACCGATCTGCGCCCGGAGCTCACGAACATCACGGCGCCGATCACGGTGCTTTATGTGATCCCGCCGCAAATGCCGCTGACGCCGGAGCAGTATGACGGCTTCATGCGTATGTCATACGCCAGCGTGCCGAGTGCGCGGATTGTCAAGATCGAGGAAAGCTACCACTTCATCATGATCGATCAGTTCGACCGCTTCATGAGCGAAGTGAACACGTTCCTCGGAAGCTAGCGTCTCTGGAAACCCGCTAACACTTCGCAGACCCAACGCGCCGCCGTCAGAGCACTGATGGCGGCGACGTCTAGGGAGGGATCGAATTCGGTGAGATCGACGCTGCGCACTTTCGGGTGGGCGCAGATTAGCCGCGTCGCATCGAAGAAATCCTGCACGGCGACGCCGCCGGGGCGTGCGCCAGGCGCGCCCGGCATGGCGTGGCGCTCAACGACGTCGATGTCGAAGTCGACGTGAATCACATCGCAACGCGAAGCCAACCTTTCCAACGCATTTGCGGCGATCGCCGCCAGGCCTTGCGCTTTGCACGCCGCCGCCGTCGCCACATAGATGCCGGCGTCCTTGGCCTTCTGGTGCGCTTTCTTCGTGTTGGCGAAGGGGAGGAGTCCGATCTGCGCGATGTGCGCGCCGGGAAGCCCGTCCTGCAGCAGCGCCTGAATCGGATTGCCATTGGTGAGGCCGCAATCGGTGTCACGCAGATCGAAATGCGCATCGAGTGTCAGCACGCCGACGCGCTTCAGCGTCGGATCGAGCGCGTGTGCGCAGGGGCGGGTAATGGCGTTGTTGCCGCCGAGCACGATGGTAAGCGCGTGCTGCTTTGTCAGCGGCGAAAGCGTCGCGACGATCGGCGCGAGCGACTCTGCTGGTTGCAGTTTGGAAATATCCACGTCGCCAGCATCGAATACGCGTAGCGAAGAGAGATCGGTCTCCGTCTCCAGATCATAGACGCTCATGCGCTTCATCGCGGCGCGCACCGTGGCTGGCGCCTCGTCGCAGCGGCCGGGCGTAATCGAGCCGAGGCCCATCGGCGCGCCGAGCAGCACAACGGGCGCGGACGTGTCCTGCGTCAGCAGATCGGCGGCGGAGAACCAGGAGCGGCAATCTGAGTCTTGAGTCATGGACGTTCCTATACCCCACACCCATTCCCGGGGCGATGCGAAGCATCGAGCCCGGGACCCATAAACACGAATGTGCGGCAGTTGCGCTGGGACGTTTGGCATTTGGGGTTATGGGTCCCGGACTGCGCTTCGCGCATCCGGGAATGGGTGGTGCTTTGTCCAACTGCCAACTATTAGGTGGAGCCATGTGGGACACGCTTTGGGTTGACGCGAACCTCGCCACGATGGCGCCTGGCAAGCCGTATGGCGCGATTCCGCGTGGCGCGGTGGCGGCGAAGGATGGCCGCATCGTGTGGGTTGGCTTTGCGGCTGATTTGCCGAAGCCGCCGGATGAATTGGCGCGCGAGGTTCGCCGCTGTGACAATGCGTGGATCACGCCTGGGTTTGTCGATTGCCACACGCACCTGGTGTTCGGCGGCGATCGCGCGCGCGAGTTTGAGCTGCGCTTAGAGGGCGCGAGCTATGAAGAGATTGCGCGGGCAGGCGGGGGCATTGTCTCCACCGTCGCGGCGACGCGCGCTGCGAGCAAAGATGAACTCACAGCCAGCGCGGCGCGCCGATTGGCTGGGCTGACGCGGGAAGGCGTCACCACGGTCGAGATAAAATCCGGCTACGGCCTCGATCTCGAAACCGAACTGAAGATGCTGGAAGCCGCAGGTGATCTTGCGCAGCGCGGCAACGTCCGGGTGAAGCGGACGTTTCTCGGCCTGCATGCACTGCCGCCGGAGTTCAAGGACGATCGCGCGGCTTACGTTCAGCTCGTCGCGGACGTGATGATCCCAGCTGTGGCCGCCGCCGGAGTGGCCGATGCCGTGGATGCGTTCTGCGAAAACATCGGCTTCACCGCGGAAGAAACGGATTACGCCTTCTCCGCCGCGCGTATGGCGGGGCTCGATGTGAAGCTCCACGCCGAGCAGCTGAGCAATCAGCATGGCTCGGCGCTCGCGGCGCGTCATAAGGCGCTCAGCGCCGATCACCTGGAATATCTCGATGATGCCGGCATCGCCGCGATGGCGCAGAGCGGAACCGTGGCCGTGCTGTTGCCCGGCGCGTTCTATTTTTTGCGCGAGAAACAGCTTCCGCCGATTGATGCGCTGCGCAAGGCAGGTGTCCATATGGCTGTCGCCAGCGACTGCAACCCGGGCACATCGCCGATGACATCGCCGCTCGCCGCGCTCAACATGGCGTGCACGCTGTTTCGTCTCACGCCGGAAGAAGCGCTGGCTGGGATCACGCGCGAAGGCGCGCGTGCGCTGGGGCTGCTGGACGAAGCCGGCACGCTTGAGGTCGGCAAGGCCGCTGATCTCGCCATCTGGGACGTCAAATCGCCGGCAGAACTCAGCTATTGGCTCGGTGCGCCGCTGTTGCGCGAACGGGTGTTTGCGGGCCGCGTGGTCTAAGGCCGCACCAACACGTGCGTCCGATCCTCGCGGCCTTCGACGCGCGCGAACCCGACGCCGTCCCAAAACGCGGTCGAAAGCGCATGCGTCGCGCGCAGATGAAGCAACGGCGCAAGGGCGTGCGCATCCGCGATCAACTGCATCGCCACGGCGCGGCCAACGCCGCTGCGTCGATGGTCCGGGTGCACATAAAAATGCCGGATGCGCCGGTGTTGGGGGGAGGGATCGTATTCGTCGTAGGTTTGAGCGCCGATCGCTATGAGCGCGTCGCCTTCCATAGCGGCCCAGATTGTCGCCAGCTCATCGTCGCGATACCGCTCGCCGTCCCAGCGATCGCCCAGTCGCCGCACAAACTCATAGCCTTCGCTTTGCGCGGCCTCACGCAGCCCCGCAAAGCAGGCTGGCATCGCTCCGATTTTCGTGGGCGCAAAGCTCATGATCGGCGGACAGCATAGACCTTCGCCTGCCGTCGCGCTAACACCCACCAAAATTCCTGGAGGAAACATGGATCCCCGTCGCGATGACTCGCGCGTTATTCGCGCGCCGCATGGCACGACGCTGAGCTGCAAGAGCTGGCTTACTGAAGCGCCGCTCCGCATGCTGATGAACAATCTCGATCCGGACGTCGCCGAGCACCCGGAAGAATTGGTGGTGTACGGCGGCATCGGCCGCGCTGCACGCGATTGGAAGAGCTACGACAGAATCGTCGAAACACTGCGCCGTTTGGAAGACGACGAAACGTTGCTGGTGCAAAGCGGCAAGCCGGTTGGCGTGTTCAAGACGCATCCCGATGCGCCGCGCGTGCTTCTGGCGAACTCCAACCTCGTGCCGAAATGGGCGACGTGGGAGCATTTCGACGAACTCGATCGCAAAGGCCTGATGATGTACGGCCAGATGACGGCCGGCTCGTGGATTTACATCGGCACCCAGGGCATCGTGCAGGGGACGTACGAAACCTTCGCCGAAATGGGCCGCAAACATTTCGGCGGCGACTGGAAGGGCAAGTGGATTTTGACCGCGGGCCTTGGTGGCATGGGTGGCGCGCAGCCGCTCGCGGCGGTGATGGCGGGCGCATGCTGCCTCGCGATCGAGTGCCAAAGCGATCGCATCGATAAGCGCCTGCAGACGCGCTATCTCGATAAGCGCGCTGAGACGTTGGATCAGGCGATGGCGATGATCAACGAAGCGTGCGCGAAAGGCGAAGCGATCTCCGTCGGCCTGCTGGGCAATGCGGCTGAGATTTTGCCTGAGATGGTGAAGCGCGGCATCCGCCCGGACGCAGTTACCGATCAAACCTCCGCCCATGACACCGTGAACGGCTATCTGCCTGCAGGCTGGACCGTTGAACGTTGGAACAAAACGCGTGTGCAGAATCCGGAAGCTGTGCGCGAAGCTGCGTGCGCTTCAATCGCCGTGCATGTGAAGGCGATGCTCGACTTCCACAACATGGGCATCCCGACCGTCGATTACGGAAACAACATTCGCCAAGTTGCGAAAGATAACGGCGTCGCCGATGCGTTCGCGTATCCGGGTTTTGTGCCGGCTTATGTGCGCCCGCTTTTCTGCCGCGGCATCGGCCCGTTCCGCTGGGCCGCGCTCACCGGCAATCCCGAGGACATCGCCAAGACCGACGCCAAGGTGAAAGAGCTGATCCCCAACGATGCGCATCTGCATCGCTGGCTCGACATGGCGAAGGAGCGCATCGCGTTCCAGGGTTTGCCGGCGCGCATTTGCTGGGTGGGCTTGGGCCAACGCCATCGCCTCGGGCTTGCCTTCAACGAGATGGTCGCGAAGGGGGAGATCGGCCCGCTCGTGATCGGCCGCGATCACTTGGATAGCGGCAGCGTCGCGTCACCCAATCGCGAAACCGAAAAGATGCGCGATGGTAGCGATGCCGTCAGCGATTGGCCGCTGCTCAATGCGCTCCTCAACACCGCGGGCGGCGCGACGTGGGTGTCGTTGCACCATGGCGGCGGCGTCGGCATGGGCTATTCGCAGCACAGCGGCGTTGTCATCGTTTGCGATGGCACTGAAGCCGCGTCGAAGCGCATCGCGCGCGTGCTCTGGAACGATCCGGGCACCGGCGTCATGCGCCACGCTGATGCCGGCTACGACGAAGCGATCCAGTGCGCTCGCGAGCAAAAGCTGGATTTGCCGTCTCTCGACTAGCAACCCTCTGGATCGAGCGTCCACCCGAGCAATTCGCCCGCTTCGTTGCGCACTTCGGGCGCCGCGTAGCACTCGCCGCCGGGATTCTCTCCGGGCGCGCGGACGAACAGGATCGCGTCCGCGGGCGGATCGTTGAGCGCGGGCAGCACAGTTGCGCGGGCGGGATCGGGATCGTCGTCCGGTACGGCGCAATCGAGATCGCCGGCCTCGCCAGAGAGGCGCAGCGTGATGTCTGACGCCGGATTGATGGTGACGATGCGCCGCTCGGGCGCCAGCGCGAGGCAGGCGTCGATCAGCGGCAGGCGATCGACGATTGCTTGAGGATTCTCGTATTGCGGCCCGCTTGGCGGCGGCGAGGGCGCGGGGCTTTGGCCGCAGGCTGCGAGTGTTGTCAGAAGTGCGATGGCGATCGTTCGCATGAATTAGCCCCCTGCCTGAATGAGATTGATGACGCCCCAGATGATGAAGGCTTGCGCGGCAACGTAAGTCCACCACACGATCGGCGCAGTGATGCGGCGCACGGGAGCGTCCGCCGGTAAACGGAAAAGCTCTGCTGCGAGCACGAAGTCGCTGATGAGAAAGAGCACGGCGCCGAGCATCGCCGGCCACCCAACCCACGGCAGCCACATCGCGGCAACGCCCATGCCTGTGATCGCAATCGCGTACGGCACGACGCCAAGCGCCATCCAGCCAAGCTTGGGCGCCATCCACACCAGAAAGACGACGGCTGTAGCGATCACGGCGCCCATCGCGATGTAGCGCGGCAGCAGCGGGCTGTTGTCGCCGGAGAAGAACCAGATTGCCGTGAAGATCAGGACGTAGGTGAGCTGCGCGAGCAGAAACGAAAGGATGCCAAGCGGCAGCGTCCACTTCGTCTTGAACGCCAAGAAAAAATCGCCGAACGCAGAGCATACGATGGCCGCCACGAGCGGGAAGGGGGCGCCCACGCTGACCAGTGCGCCGGTCGCGGCCCCCATGAACGCGGTTTTGACCAAGGCGCGCACAAAACTGGCGGGCCGGTTCAGGAAATAGATCCCGTACGCTGCGGCAGCGGCGCCCGCGAGCGCCATGAGCGCCCAGAACACCGGACCAATCGCTATTGCCCCCATCGTTTGGCCCTTCGATTCCGCCGCCGTTCAGGTCAAGGTGGTACTACTAGCGGTGCGATACGGGGAAGTGGGCATGGCGACGAAGCTTTGGCGTTTGAAGATGTTGGCGGCGGCCTCGGTCGCCGCGCTGTTGGCGGCGTGCGCTACGCCTCCGCCGACCCTGGAAGAGCTCGAAGCGCAAGCGTGGACCGCCGCGTCGTCGCAGGATTTTCCGGCCGCCTACGAAAATTATCTCGGCGCCTATGCCGATGGCCCACGCGCCGCGGCCGCTCGTCAGCGCATCGCCGAGCTGATGGTGCTCGAGCGCGAGGCCTGGGGCAGGGCGCGGCAAATCAACACCGAGTATTCGTACGAAGAATACCTCCGCACGTTCGGCTGGGGCGCGAACGCGCGCGAGGCCGATGAACGCCGTGCGGTTCTCGCGGCGCCGCGCCTGGCGGCGGAAGAGCGCGCAGCGTGGGCGGAAGCCGCCCGCATCGATCGCATCGAAGCCTACGAAGGCTTTCTCAACGCTTGGCCCGACGGCGCCAATTCCGGCGAGGCGCGCGCGCGGCTCGATTATTTGTGGAACACCGACGAAGGCGCCTGGGTGCGCGCGCGCCGGCTCGATTCGATTGGCGGGTACGCGGATTTTCTGCGCGCTTACCCGCGCTCGCCGTACGCCATCGATGCGCGCCGTATCATCGACGACTATCGCCGCCAGGACGATTGGGCCTGGGACAGCGCCCGCCGCCGCGACGACATTCGCGAGTACGAACGCTATC
Organism: uncultured Terricaulis sp.; assembly: GCA_964446305.1. Classification (GTDB taxonomy): domain Bacteria; phylum Pseudomonadota; class Alphaproteobacteria; order Caulobacterales; family Aquidulcibacteraceae; genus Vitreimonas. Next base: position 9,158 of record CAYUOC010000146.1, read on the forward strand.
TGCGCGAGTTTCCGAACGGCTATCATCGTGACGACGCCGAGCGCCGCATTTATCAAATTCGCGCTGACGATCGCTCCGCCTGGGATCGCGCCGTCCGCCGCGATACGATTGATGCGTACGACTATTATCTAGCGACGCAACGCGATGGCGAATATCGCGACCGCGCCCAACGGCGTATCCGCACGCTGCGTGACGCTGCCAGCAATCCGCCGCCGCAACCGCCGCCGCCCGCGCCACCACCGGGACCGCCGCGTCCGCCGCCGCGTCCGCAAGATCCGCCGCCGTCGCCGCCCGTGACACCGCCTGCGCCCCCCGCGCCGCCGATGACGCCGCCACCGCCGCCACCACCGCCACCG
>CAYUOC010000147.1:0-4579 GCA_964446305.1 uncultured Terricaulis sp.
TTGATTGGCGCCCTCGCGGGCGTCCATAAGCCGAGCATGCTCCGTCTCGGTCTCATCATCGCCGGCGTCGTTTTCGTCGCCGACCAGCTCACGAAGTGGCTGGTCCTTGGTCCGGGCCGGTTCAGCCCGCCAGGGTGCCTCGAGGCGGGCATCAACTGCCGTTTTATCGAAATGACCGCGTTCTTCGACCTGCAAATGGTCTGGAACCGGGGGGTCAGCTTTGGCTTGCTGCGGGCCGATGAGGATCTCGCCCGCTGGGGCCTGGTCGCGCTTTCCTTTGTAATTTCAGGCGTCTTCCTGTGGTGGTTGCGCTCGGCCGAGCGCAGGCCGACGGCGATCGCGCTGGGGTTGGTCATTGGCGGCGCGCTGGGGAACGTGATCGACCGGATTCGTTTCGGCGCCGTAGCCGATTTCCTCGATTTCAATGGCCTGTGGTTTCCGTGGGTATTCAACGTCGCCGATGCGGCGATCACCTGCGGCGCGATCCTGCTGGCCATCGACATGGTGTTCTTCGCCGAGGAGCCCGGAAAGGGCACCGGATGGAGCCAGATCAAGGCCTGGTTCAACCGCGACAAGGGCGGGGCCGGCGGCGCAGGCAGCTGATATTTGGGGGAGATTCGCCTCATAACGGTCAAACTGCGGGTCGACGCATCTTTGCTGCAGTCCGGCTTGGCGGGGCGGGCGTGGCTCGTCTAGAACCGAGCCCGAGAGATTTGAGGGAGGCGGACGTTGTCCAAACCAATCGCACTGGTGGCGGTTCTTGTAGCGGCCACAGCAGCCAGCGGTTGCTCGAGCTTGTCACGCGCTGTCGGCGCGTCGCGCTCGTCGCCGGACGAATTCCGCGTCATGACGCATGCGCCGCTGACGCTGCCGCCGGATTACAATCTGCGTCCGCCGCGTCCGGGTGAAGCGCGCCCGGGTGAAAGCGATCCGTCGAGCGAAGCGCGTGCGGCGCTGTTCGGCGACAACGTCGGCCAGGCCGCGAGCCAAGGTGAGCGCGCCTTTATATCGGCGGCTGGCGCCACGACTGCTGACGACAACATCCGCGAACAGATCGATTACGAAGCGCAAGGCGTCGTGCGCCGCAACGAGGGCTTCGTAAATCGGCTGCTTTCGTTCGGCGGTTCAAGCGCGCCCGCGGCGGCGCCGCTCAATGCCGAGCAGGAAGAGCAGCGGCTCGCCGAGGAAGAATCCATCCGCCGCGCCACTGGCGGCGGTCAGGTGATCATCTCGCGCGATCGTGGCGGCTTCAAGCTGCCGGGCACCTGAGCGCTTTGCTCGGCGGGGTGGGTCAGCGTTTCATCGCAGCATGTCTGGCGTTGCTCGCGCTGACAGCCTCAGCGCACGCGCGCGAGTTCGTCCGGCCCGAAACCTTTACGCTCCGCAATGGCCTGCAGGTCGTCGTGATCACCGACCGGCGCGCGCCGGTCGTCACCCACATGCTTTGGTATCGCGTTGGCGCGGCCGATGAACCGCGCGGGCATTCGGGCATCGCGCATTTCTTTGAGCATCTGATGTTCAAGGGCACGCGCGAGATCGCGCCGGGTGAGTTTTCGCGCACGATCGCCCGCAATGGCGGTGACGATAACGCGTTCACGAACTGGGATTTCACCGCCTATTACGAGCGCATCGCGCGCGACCGGCTTGAGCTTGTGATGCGCATGGAAGCAGATCGCATGCGCAATCTGCAATTCTCGGATGAGACGTTCGCTTCAGAGCGCGATGTGATCGCCGAAGAGCGCCGCCAGCGCGTCGACAATAATCCAGGCGCCGTCTTGGGTGAGCGCATGCGCGCTATGCTGTGGCCGCATCATCCTTACGGCACGCCGGTGATCGGTTGGCTGCACGAGATCAATGCGCTCGACCGCGAAACCGCGCTCGAGTTTTACCGGACCTGGTATGCGCCCAATAACGCCATCCTCGTTGTGGCGGGCGATGTGGACGCGGCGGAGCTGCGCCCGCTCGCGGAGCGTTTCTACGGGCGGTTGCGGCCGACGCGCAATTTGCCGGCCCGCACTTGGGTGAGCGATCCGCCGAATGTTGGGCCGATGCGGGTGACGCATAGCGATGTGAAGGTGCGCCAGCCGTCGTTCTCCCGGCTCTATCGCGCGATCAGCTACGGCACCGACACTGGCCGTCAGGCGCATTCGCTCGATGTGGCGATGGAAATTCTCGGCGGTTCGGAAACCAGCCGCCTCTATCGCGCGCTGGTGGAAGAGCAGCGCATCGCGGTGAGCGCCGGCGCGAGCGCGAGTTCGTCCGGCTTGGGCGGCGGCAGTGTTTCGGTATGGGCGACGCCGGTAGAGGGCGTGACGCTGGAGCAGGTCGAGGCCGCGGCGGATGCGGTGATCGCCGCCTACTTGCGCGACGGGCCGACGGAAGCCGAACTGATGCGCGCAAGGAACATGCTCACCGCGAACGCCATCTATTCGCGCGACAGCCAAGAAAGCCTAGCCAACATCTATGGCGCTTCGTTGGCTCAAGGCGAGAGCATCGATGATGTCGTGAATTGGCCGGCCGATATCGAGGCGGTGACGCGCGAGGATGTCATGACGATCGCGCGTCAGACGCTGGACCTCAGCGCGTCTGTTACGGGCTGGCTGTTGCCGGAGGCGGAGTAATGAAGCGCCTCGCTCTCGCCATCGCGCTGGCTTGTGTCTCGTTCGCGCCGGCTTACGCGCAAACGCAGCCCGAAAGCGCAGCCTCGCGTTATGGTGTTGATGTCGAGCGCATCGTCTCGCCAGGGGGCATCGAGGCGTGGCTGGTTTCCGACGCCACGGTGCCGATGATCGTGATGCGCGCCTATTGGCGCGGCGGCTCGGCAATCGAGTCCGAAAACGTGATCGGCGTCACCAGCGTGATGGCCGACATGATGACGGAAGGTTCGGGCGCCATGAACGCGAACGCGTTCAAGGAGCGGCTGCAAGATTTGAACATGTCGCTCAGTTTTGGCGCCGGTTGGGATGGCGTTGGCATGAGCCTGACGACCCTCAGCGAAAACCGCGACGCGGCGTTCGAAATGGCGCGCGTGGCGCTGCACGAGCCGCGCTTCGATGCCGAGCCGCTGGCGCGGATCAAGCGGCAGATGCTCGTGAGCCTTCGCACACGCGAGACCAATGCGAGCTATCTCGCTAACTTGGCGCTCGATCAGGCGCTTTACCCAAGTCACCCGTACGCGCGCCGCACCAATCGTGAGGGAATCGAGGCGATCAACCGGGCCTCACTGGTCGAGCGGCGCGGCGCGCTGTTCAATCGCGCGACCCTGCAGATCACCATGGTTGGCGACATCAGCGCCGCCGACGCTGGACAGGCAATCGACACGATTTTCGGCGCGTTGCCACAGGGCGCGCGGCCGCCTGAGCCGGCGGAAGTTTCGTTGGCGGCGCCGACGCCGCTGATCGTGCGGACGCTGCCGCAGCCGCAAAGCTTGGTGCTGTTCGCGGGGCCCGGCATTCAGGACGAAGACCCGGATTGGATCCCGCTTGCAGTCGCCAACTACATTTTGGGCGGCGGCAGCTTTTCGTCGCGGCTGATGAATCAGGTGCGCGAGCAACGCGGCCTTGTTTACGGCATCGGCACAGGACCCTCGATCCGTGAGCACCTCGCGATCGTGCGTGGCTCGGCGCAGACCGAGAACGGCGATGTGCGTGAAGCGATCGAGGTGATCCGCGCCGAGATGGCGCGTCTGCACGCAGACGGCGCCACGCAGGCCGAGGTGAACGACGCGATTACCTATCTCACCGGCTCGTTCGCGCTCGATCTTGATAGCAACGTGAAGATCGCCAATGTCGTTCACGGCTACCAAGCAGCCGGGCGGAGCATCGACTACATCAATCGCCGCAACGATCTGATCCGGGCGGTGACGCGCGATGACGTGAACCGCGTGATCCGGCGGCTGTTCGACCCAGATGACTTTACCTTCGTCGTCGTGGGCCAGCCGGAAGGGCTGGACGCAACGCCGCAGCCTTAGCTGACCGAACGGCAATGGTGACGTACAGCGCTGTATGGTGCTAAGCCGCGCGTTGAGGAAACGCGCGATGACACAAGACCTGGAAGCATTCCGGACCGAGACGAGAGCTTGGCTGGAAGAGAATTGCCCACCTTCGATGCGCACGCCGATGACAGGCGAGGACGACGCGGTGTGGGGTGGCCGGAACCACAAGTTCGCGAGCCCGGATGCAAAACTCTGGCTGGAGCGCATGGGCGCGAAAGGCTGGACCGCGCCGGTATGGCCCGCGGAGTACGGCGGCGGCGGTTTGAGCGCGGATGAGAACCGCGTGCTGCAAAGCGAACTGAAGAAGATCGGCGCGCGGCCGCCGCTGTTCTCGTTCGGCCTCTGGATGCTCGGGCCGGTGCTGCTGGAGTACGCCAACGAAGAGCAGAAGAAAGAGCATCTGCCGAAGATCGTGCGCGGCGAGATTCGCTGGTGTCAGGGTTATTCGGAGCCGGGCGCTGGCAGCGATCTCGCTGGCTTGCAGACCAAGTGCGAGGACAAAGGCGATCACTGGCTGATCAATGGTCAGAAAGTGTGGACCTCCTACGCCAACTACGCCGATTGGTGCTTCTGCCTGGTGCGCAC
>CAYUOC010000147.1:4679-9440 GCA_964446305.1 uncultured Terricaulis sp.
CATAAGATGACAGAGCGCGCTTACGCTTTGTCCGTGCAGCGCGCGCAAGAAGAGGCGAAGGCGGGCGGCAATGTCAGCCACATGGCCTCGATGTTCAAAGTCGCGGGCGCGACGCTCAATCAGGATCGCTGCGAGTTGATGGTGGAAGCGGCGGGCAACCGCGCGCTCGGCTGGAGCGGCGAAGGGTTTTCGCCCGATGACATCGCCACGACGCGCGGTTGGCTCAGATCGAAGGGCAATTCGATCGAAGGCGGCACCACCGAAATTAATCTCAACGTTGTCGCCAAGCGCGTCCTTGGCCTGCGAGACACCCAATGACCTTCACATTGAATGACGATCAGCGGATGCTGAAGGACACGGCCCGCGATTTCTTTCGCGAGCAGGCGCCGGTGGCGCGCCTGCGTAAGCAACGCGACGAGAAGAAGAACGGCCGCGATCCGGATTTGTGGCGCGACATTGCGGGGCTTGGCCTGGCCGGCGTGATCATTCCAGAAGAGTATGGCGGCGCTGGCCTGGGTCACGTTGCACTTGGCGCCGTGCTTGAGGAGAGCGGGCGCACGCTTGTTGCTTCGCCGCTGCATTCATCAGCGCTTGCGGGCGCAAGCGCGCTGCTGCTGGCGGGCACGGATGCGCAGAAGCAGGAATGGTTGCCGAAGATCGCATCGGGCGAAGTCGTCGCAACGATCGCGGTCGACGAAGGCGCGCACCACGCGCCGGGCAGGTCGAAGCTCAAATATGAGGGCGGCAAGCTCACAGGCGCCAAGCAATACGTTGCTGACGGCCACCTCGCCGATCTCATCATCGTAATTGGCGCGGACGCGCTTTATCTCGTGAAGGCCGACGCGGCGGGGCTCAAACGCCGCGAACTGATCACCGCCGATAGCCGCGGCGCAGCCGACCTCACGTTCGAGGCGACGCCCGCCGAAAAGATGAGTGGCGGCGCCGACGTGATCGATGCGATCCTCGATCGTGCCCGTATTGGCCTTGCTGCTGAAATGGTGGGACAGGCCAGTGAAGCGTTCGAGATCACCAGCGAGTATCTGAAAACGCGCCGCCAGTTTGGTCAGGTGATCGGCGGTTTCCAAGCGCTGCAACACCGCGCCGCGAAGCTTTTCACCGACCTTGAGCTCACGCGCTCATGCGTTCTGGCGGCGCTCGATGCACTCGATCGCAACGCCAACAATGTTGCAGAGTATGCGAGCCTCGCCAAAGCGCGCGCCTCGGAGACGGTGCATCTCGCGTCAAACGAGATGGTGCAGCTGCACGGCGGCATCGGCATGACCGATGAGCACGATGCCGGCCTTTATCTGAAGCGCGCCCGCGCCGCCGAAGCGCTCTACGGCGGCGCGAGCTTCCATCGCGATCGCTACGCGACCCTGCTGGGTTTCTAGGCTTTCGGCCTCGAGACCCAGAAGAGACGCGCGGACAAGAGCCAAGCTGCGGTAAGCACGCCCGTCGCGATCCACACCTCCGGCGAGAGTACGTCAGTGGTTGGGTTGGCGACGCCGGCGAGGGCGATCAGCGGGACGAGCGCGGTGCAAATGCCCGCGAGCAGCGTCACCCCCACCATTGCCGCGGCGCGCCCCCCAGTGATGAGCGCCCCGATGATCGCGAGCGCGACGACAGCCAGATAGAGGAGATTGCCCGGATTGGCCTCGCTGCCGATGATGCCGACCGCGCCGGTCGTCCACAACGTCAGCACTGACGCGCCGAGCGCGGTCACTACGGCGGCTTGGTAGGCGAGGTTCCCCGCGCGCGCGGCGAACTCGTAGATGATCCCAGCGCCAACCAGCACGGCCCCGGCGAAGGCGAAATCGCTCACGGTCCAGTTCACTTCGTTGGTGAACTGCATCGCGACCAGCGGGGTGAGCAGCAGCAGCGCAGTGATGGTGATCCAGGCCGCCGTGATCCAGGCGCGGCCGCGCCGCCTGCCATTAACTTGTTCCGCCATTTCGTCGCCTCCAAGTGCGTGATTGCGGCGGTGAGCTTGCGAAACTGGCCGGTGACCGGCATGAGCAAAGCCTGAGGTTTCGCTGAAAAGTGGCGTCCGGCAGCTTCCACTTCGACCGTTTTGCGCTCGATCCGAATGATCGGCAGCTCCGCCGCGATGATGCGCCGGTGGAGATCAACGCGCGCTATCTCGATGCGCTGATCCTGCTGGTGCGCGAACAGGGGAAGCTGGTTTCGAAGGAGCGGTTTCTCGAGGAAGTCTGGCGCGGCGTACCGGTGACGGATGAAGCGCTGACCCAGTGCATAAAGACTCTCCGCAGACAGCTCGGCGATGACGCGGCGCGCCCGCGCTTTATCGAGACAGCGCCGAAACACGGCTACCGCTTCATCGCGGCTGTGGAGTGGCGCGAGGGTTCGGCGCCGGCGTCGGCGAAGAACGACTGGCGGCCATCTCTTCTGATTGGCGGCGCTGGCGCGATTGGCGGGGCAACCGCAGGGTTGGTTGGTGGCCTGATCTACAGTCTGGCCGGCGCCACATCAGCGCTTGGCTCGGCGTCGTCGGCGCTAGTGCTGATCTCCGTCACCATGCTGGTCGGTTTGCTTGGCGGGGCCGGCGTCGGATTTGGCATCGCCGCCGCCGATTATGCGCCGGGGCGGCTTGGGCAATGGCGCATCCTGGGCGGCGCGCTCGGGGGCCTGGCCGTCGGCGGCGTTGTGAAGATGATCGGGCTCGACGCGTTCAATCTGCTTATCGGTCAGGCGCCGGGCTCAATCACCGGCGCACCCGAAGGCGCAGTTCTCGGCGGTGCCGTTGGGCTCGCCGCATGGGTGACGCGTGGCGCATCGCTCCGGCGCGCGGCGGCGATTGCGGGCGCAATCGGCGCGGCGGCCGGCGCGCTCATCCACCTCCTGGGCGGGCGTCTGATGGCTGGCAGCCTGCACGCGCTTGCAGAGCGCTTTCCAAACGCGCAGCTCGATCTTGATCAGATCGGGCGCTTGTTTGGCGAAGCTGAGTTCGGCCCAATCAGCCAAACTGTGCTGGGCGGATTGGAGGGGCTGTTGTTCGCTGTTTTCGTAACTGGCGCGATGATGCTCGCACGCCGGCGCGCTTAGGCGGCGACGCGCGCGTCGGCGTCAAATTCCTTGCGCCAGGTGGTGACGAGCGCGCGGTTGTCGTGATCCCATGGGTGGAAGCCCGGCTTGAACCAGGCGAAGAAGAGCTTCCAGCCGCGGCCAAAGATGCCGGGTTCGCGCCACAGAAAGCGCTTCACGGCTTTCAACGCGTCTTTCTTCGAGTAGCCGTCAGCCTCAAGCAAATGCGCGGCATAGGTGGCGATGTTGCGTGGGAACATCACGCCAATGATCGCCATGACCATGCAGCGGCGGAAGTAGCGCTGGAACGGCGTCCAATCTTTCGTGGCGACCATGAAGACGTCGAAGGCGACGGCCTTGTGCTCGGTTTCTTCCATGGCGTGCCAGCGCCACATGCGCTCGACGCCGGGAGGCGCGCCGTCGAACAGATGTTGGTTGGCGGCGTGGATGTCGGCCATCATCGAGGTGATGTGCTCAAGCGCGATGGTGGAGAGCAGCATGCGCATCGGACCGCGTGAACGGGCGATGCCGACGCGTTCTTTAATGCTCGTTTCGATGTAGGCGACGTCATAGAAGTCGCGGTCGATCAGTTGATTGAGTGTGTGGTGCTCGCGCGAATGGATCGATTCTTGGACGATGAAGCCCTTCACGTCTTCAGCTAGTTTGCCGTCAACACGGTCGCGGTAGGCGCGCACAGCGTCGATGAACATCCGCTCGCCATCCGGGAAGGTTAGCGAGAGTGCGTTGAAGACGGCCGTACCGACTGGGTCGCCGCCGAGCCAATGGCGAGCCTTCGCGTCTTCGAAATCGAAACGGATGTCGCGCGGCGGGATTTTCACGTCGGCGGGCGTCGCTTTGGCGGTCATGGGGAGTAACTCGCGTATAGGATTGCCTTGAGCTTGGATTTGGACTTTACTGACAAAAATGTCAATAAGAAAAGCTGGTAAGGTTGGGCGTGTCCGCCGCGCGCCAGAGGATGCGCGCGCCAACATACTGGCGGCAGCCGAGAAATTGCTGCTGGAGCGGGGGCCGTTGGCGCTGAAACTGGCCGACGTGGCGCAGGCGGCGGGGATCGCGAACGCCAGCGTCATCCACCATTTCGGCTCGATCGATGAGCTGCACGCAGCGCTGATGGAGCGGATGGTGGCGCAGCTGATCGCCGAGGTGCTGGCGATCGCCGATCAGGGCGGCGAGCGCGACGATCAGCAGGAGGCGGTGTTTCAGGCGCTGTTCGACGTGTTCGAAAAGCGCGGCGCCTCGCGGCTCGCGGCGTGGCTCGAACTCACGGGCGAGTGGCGGCGCATGACGCACATCCGCGACGCGGTGCGCGATGTTGTGATGAAGCGCGCATCGTTCGGCGACGTGACGCCGCAACAAGCGGAAGATTTGGTGCTGATCAGCGTGGCGATGGCAATGGGCGTCGGTCTGTTCGGCCACTCGCTTGCTGAGCTGATGGACAAGCCCACAAATCACACCAGCGCGCTGGCGACAGAAATGTTGCGCGTCTTTCACGCCGCGCGGCGGGCTGAGTGATGAATGGTCTGGGCGGCTGGATTTGAACCAACGACCTCCTGCTCCCAAGGCAGGCGCTCTCCGCGGGCTGAGCTACGCCCAGACATTTCTTCATGGCTGCCCATCCTCGACTCGAACGAGGATTTCCGGAACCAAACTCCGGCGTCCTACCAATTAGACGAACGGGCAGAGGCTCACGCTTCCTGG
>CAYUOC010000148.1:0-9428 GCA_964446305.1 uncultured Terricaulis sp.
GAACCTGTCGAATTTCTTAGCCGGGGTGCGATGCTGCGCGAGTGGGGTAATCCCCCCATTCTATCCGCCACTTACGCGGTGACTTCGGGACCCCTGATGACGCAATGCGCCCCCGTGCGTTGGGATCCCATGTTTCCATGCCGGTAGAGTGCGTTTAGGGTCATGACGCTGCCGGCCCGCTTCATCAACGGGAACGTCATGTCGCTTCGCGCAATCCTCGCTGCTGGCTTGCTGATGAGCTTGAGCGCTTGCTCGTCGCCGCCAACCCCAACCGAGCCGCCGTTCACCGGCGTTTGGGTCGGACCGCTACCGGTCAGCGCCACAGAACAACGCCCCTTTGCTCTCGTTCTGCACGAGCGCGCCGGGGGCGAGCTGTTGGGCTATGTGCTCGGCGGCACCTCGCAGCGCCTCATGATCGGCGGCTTCCGAAGCGGCGACAATGCGCTTCTGGTGTTCGAGACGCGCGATGGCGGCATCGCAGGACCAATCTCACTCTCGGGCGCGATCTCAGGCGATACGCTGACTGGCAACGCGATGCTTGGTTCAGACAACTTTCCCGTGACCTGGACGCGGCGCGCCGACCCGCTTGATGTTCGTAGCTTCATCTTCGCCAGCTCAGTCGGCGGAGGCGGCGAACCGGCTGAACTCGCAATCGTACAAGATACGTCCGGCGCGCTCGTCGCCGGCAATTTCACCAGTTCGGATTGTAGCTTCATCACCTGCGGCGCCGCTGTGACCTCGTTTGCGGAAGCGCCCACTGGCGCGCTCACCATTGGTCTCGCCAGCGACGGGGCGTGCCCGGGCACGGCCACGCTCAACGCCAACTTCGATGCCGCGACGTTCTTCTATTCCGGAACCTGGTCTCATACCGACGCCGGCGCCTGCGGCGGCGCCACGACCGGCGGGTCGCTGATCGGCGGGCGCGATCTCGGTACGCGATCGAGCGATGCGGCAAGCGTGCTCGCCAATCTCGGACAGCTCGCTGACGATCTGGAGGCGGGCGTTGCGTTTGCGGCGCCGCACGCAGCGCTCTCGCCGGGTTATCTGCATTTCGGCCAAACCACCGCGGACTTCCTCGCCGCTTTGAACGCGGAGGTCGCCGCTCACGCCGGCGCCGACATCTCTTTCCATAGCTTCACGGCGATCCGTACTGTGACGCCCGCTGGCCATCATCCGCTCTTGCCGTCGGCGCTAGGCGTGACGTTCGCCGACACGCGCCGCGATGTGGCAGGCGCCTATCGCGAGGTCGAAGCCGGTTCGCCGGCGCAAAGCGCGTTTCACTATTTGACTGACGACGGCGGCGCCTGGCGGCTCAATGGCAATCAGGTCGGCGAGTTCGATCTGCCGTTCGCTTATACGATTGGGCCTGAGCGTCTCATCGTGCCAACCGGCGTTGCGGGTTCGCCGCTGTCCTTGAGTCTTGGCGGCTGGGGCGCGCACTTTGGTCCGCTCACCGGCCATCTCGAGGGCAATGGCAAGGCCGACATGTTCGGCCAATACGCAAATTCGGTCGCCGATCTCACCGAACTCGTCAACGCGCCCGCGGGAACGGCGGGCGTTTGCGACATCGCTCTGGTCTGGAATGGATCGGGCGAGGTCTGCGGCGTCTGGGGCGGCCTGAGCGGCGAGCTTATTCGGAGCCGCATCTTTGCTTATCGCGCGCCGTACGACGGCACAGTGACGGAGATTCTCTACGAAGAGCGCCCGCGTCCGGCATCGGCGCCCGAGACACATTATTTCGACAACGTGCCGCATTGGAGCGTGCGCATCTCGTTTCCGGGCGGCATCTCGATCCGGTTTGGACATCTGGGTCAATTGACAGGCGCGGTGCGGGCCGGGCTTATCGCCACGACGGGCATCAATCCCGACACTTATGTCCCCTCAGCTGTTCCTGGCGCGCCCGACTTCTGTCCGCCCTCGCCTGGGCGTTGCGAAGTTGATGTGCTGAACGGCGCGAGTTTCTCGATCTCACAACACGACGAGATCGCGCGCGCCCAGACCGATGCGGCGCCGATCCCCGGTCACCCCGGCTATTATCGCGGGCAGATCGGGCCCTCGATCCCGCCCTGGAGCCAGGTCGAGTTCTTCATGAGCGAAGAGCTTGGCCACCGCCGCGCCGATGTTTGCGTCTATCAATATCTGCCGGCGGCCAAGCAAACGGCCATGGCCGCGGCGATGACCGCCGACATGCTCAATCCGCAATCGCTGCGCTACGCCGAGACTGGTTTTGTACGGCCCTGGCGCTTCCGCGCTGAAGCCGAACTCTGCAACAATGACGGCTACCTTCTGCGCGACGCCAACGATTTCAGTTCAATCCACGCTCAACTGGGCGGCTGGTGGGAGCGCGCCGGGCCCGGCGTCGACGCTGACGAGCAATTGTCGATCGTGCGCATCCATCACGGCGCGAGCGCCTATGACGCAACGCTCTACGACACGCTGCTGGGTTCGAGCGATTCCACCCAATACCTTGTCGGCCGCAGGCGCACGGATGGGACCGCTTACGTTTGGAGCGCGCCGGGCATGCCGGCGATCAGCACCTTCTACCCGGCTGGCGAAGTGCTGGAACTGACAGCTTCAAGCTTTGTCGTGAAATGGCGTGAACTTGGGCCGGGCAGCATCACGCTCTATCAACGTGCGGCCTACGAGATCGATCCAGGGCTCGGATTGCGCATCCAATGGGGTCCGCTCGCCACGACGCTTGCCAGCGCGGCCGCGCCCACGTTAGCGCCGGGCGCGATCTGCAATGACGTGACGACGATCTGCTATGATCATCAGCGGCATTGAAGCCGCGACGACATGCAGCGTCGGGCTACTTAAGAGAGAGACATCGCGTTCAGGAGCGTCTCACGCGCGCCTGAACGCCCGAGGCTCAGTGGCCGAGGCCGGCACGCGCAGCATGAAGACCGAGCCTTGCCCGGGCGCACTCGACACGGTGACTTCGCCACCCATGGCGCGCGCCAATTGTTGGGTGAGCGCAAGCCCCAAGCCTATGCCTTGCTCGGTGCGGGTCATAGCCGATTGGCCTAGGCCGAAGGGGCGAAACAAGTCGCCGATGCGGTCAGGCTCGATGCCAACGCCGGTATCTTCGACGCGAATCACAAGCCATGTCGTCTGTTCGTTCTCTTCGACGTCTGCGGTGAGGCTGACGCGCCCGTCGCGCGTAAACTTGATAGCGTTGTCGACAAGCGCGCGTACGCACTCGTCAAGCTTCTCGCCATCCAAGCGCCACCACCCGCGCGCCATATCGGCGCGAACGCAGAGTTCGTTGCCGCGTGCGGCCGCTCTCCCCGCCATCTCAGCGCCAACACATTGCATCACTTGCTCGACATTGCAGGGCTCTGGATCAGGCACGGCAGCGCCGTTCTCCAGTGCGGAAAGGCGCAGCATCCCATTGACCATGGCAAGAAGACGCGAAGCCGCTTCCAGCACGCGCTCCTGATCAGCGGCATCCTCGTCGCGGCCGCCATCTTGAGCCGCCTCACGCAACAATTCGCTATAGCCGATGACGGCGTTCAATGGCGTGCGCAATTCGTGGCTAACAAGCGCCATGAATTCCGACTTGGCGCGATTGAGCTCTTCGGCTGCATGCCGCGCCTCTTCGGCCCGGCGCGCTTCCACACTTGCCTGCGAGGCGCGCGCGCTCGACTGGCGCACCGCGATGCGAAGATTGACCACTGCAAGGCAAGCCGCCAAGCCAAGCAACGCCGCCATCAGCGCGTTCCACAACGACACACGCTCGGCGCTGATCCAGTCGCCCGTCGCGCCAGGCCAAAGCGCATAGGTCGATGGCGGCAGCATCGGGCGCGCGACGTGGAGTACAAGAACCGTCAGGGCGACAATAGCCGCCCACGTGAGGCCGATGCGGACCCCCAACAGCAGCGCGGCAAGCATCGGCAGCAGCACTAGGAAGTACAAGGTCGTCGACACCGGTCCGCCGAGCGCCGCGACCGTGGCCGTCACCACGCCATAGAGCAACGCTACAAAGACATGCGCCAGCCGATCGAGATTGGCGCCCGGGCGCAACGCCAACATCGGAAAAGGCAAGAAGACGAACGGGGCCAAAGCGCATAGGGCGGCCACGAATGGGCGCCCGCCAATCACTATGGAACTCGTCAGCATCACCCATGCCGCGGCGATGACCACGGTGACGATGGAAGTCAGCACCAGGAGTCTTTGCCGGGTGGCGTGAAGGATGTTGTCGCCGCCCGCTTCGATGGTCCAAAGCTGCGTGAGCCGCAACACTGGCGGCGTCTGAAAGAAGGAGGTCAAAGCTCGAAGCGGCATCGGCAATTTGGGTCCGGCGGCGGAGAATGCGCGCCGCTCTGGCGGCGCCGGCCGGCATTCTATCGCGGAGGCCCTAATAGCTTCTAAGTCATGTCGCCTGGCGGAACGGGAAACTACCGGCCTAGGCGGTCCACGCCGCCTGCCGGCCGAGTAATTCAAAACTGACGGACCGGACGAAGTCCCTGATCTGACGCGCGCTCATTTCACGCGGCTCGAAGGCGCCGTGGGCCGAACTCCACAGCTGGCGGGCTCTCGTGGTGTCGCTCAACTGGCCCATACCCCAGTTTGGAAATGAGGAAGCAGCTATCTCCTCGACATCGACCAGGACGACATTGGCGTGCCGGGGATCTCGGCTGATGGTTTGGAAGAGCGCCGAAAGCGCCGCTCGCTCGCCCTCCAACACCTGCAGGAACACATCCCCATCGGCGATGAGGAGCCCGGTTATGTCTCGCTCTCGGTTGCGCGCCGCGGCTTGGCCGACAAGCGCCTCCACGTCTATGGCGCCGGAAATCCGATCGCTGAAATATGTTAGGCGCTGGAGCATAGGTTCAGCGCCTAACATGCCGGCGTTAAGGATGCGTTCGCGACTGAGCAACCGGACACGCGTACGTCTCTGTCTACTGGCCGGACAATCCGTCGATGCGCGCTGCCGTCGCGAGATTCTCAAACGCTGTGTGCTGCGAGTTTGAGGCGCCGAACTAAGCGCCTTCTCAGAAGGCGCATTGAACAGCGCGCGCGCCAACTCCGCTATTGCGCCTGCCTTGAGCCGACAAGAGCTTCTAGTTCCGCGAGCCGGCGTCCATCAGCGGGATGGGTGGACATCCACTCAAGCGCGGCGCCGCCGTCGCCGGCCATACGCCGCCAGAACGACAAGGCGCCGGAAGGGTCGTAGCCAGCGCCCATCATCAACAAGACGCCGAGACGGTCGGCCTCAAGCTCCTGCATGCGCGAGTACGGCAAGATGACGCCATATAGCGCCCCTGCGCCAAGCGCCCCGGCAATGCTCTCCGCATGACGCCCGTATTCTTCAGACAAGGCCGCAGCCGCCAACGAGACGCCGAGTTCAAGCGCCACTTGCTGGCTCATGCGCTCTGCGGCGTGGCGCGCCTCGACGTGACCAACCTCATGGCCCATCACCGCCGCGATTTCATCATCGGATTGAGCGTGTTCGATGAGCCCGCGAAAGAACCCCACCTTGCCGCCTGGCAGCACGAAGGCGTTCACCTCTGGGCTATCGAAAACAACAAACTCCCAATCACTGGCGCGCGCGCCGGAGTGTGCGACTACCTGCTGGCCGATGCGCTCGAGCCTCCGCTGCATGGCCGCGTCGTCGGCGCGCGGCAAACGCTGCAGCGCATCACGCCAAGCTTCGCGCCCGAGCGCCGCCAATTCTTCATCTGAAACCAGAACGAATTGGCTGCGCCCAGTAGCGGGATTGTCGCTGCAAGCGCTGACAATAAGCCCGGCGCTGATTGTCGCGAGCAGATTGCGACGCGAAAGAGACGTGACCTTCATGGCTTTGTTTGCCTGCCTTACGCGCCGCATATGGTGATACAACAGCGTCAATGAAGGACGGCAAGAGCGATGCCGTGCCGCCTCAATCACTATGATTACAGGTCTCAATCGCTGGCGGACTTGCGGCCAATGAGCCTGGCGCCCAGCTCAGATTTAGCGGAACGGGCCCCTCTGGCGATCGATGGCGATCGCGATGTCGAGCCGCGGCCATATCCGCGTTAAGTCTCCTTTCGGTCTGAACGCGGGATGCGCCCAATCGAAGGAGCACGATGGTGTCGGGTCGCATTCAACTCATTCTTCCTGCTGGGCGACAACCCAGCCAGACGGCTGCTATTGACGCGGCGATAGCATTGGCGCGCGCCGGCGGCGCGACGGTTACCGCGTCTGTGGCGCAGACCAGGGCAAACGTGCCGGCGCACTGGCTGGCGCGCGAATATGCGCATCTGCCCGTGGCGGAGTTCAATGCGGAAATGGCCGCTGACGCTATCGCGCTGCGGGAGTCCGTAACCCGCGCGGCGGGGAGCGCCAATGTGAGCTTGCACCTGATCGAGATCCTGAACGGTCTGGGCGACGGCGAGCGCGCGGTGGTGATGGCGGCGCGTACGCATGATTTCTCAGTGCTGGGCCTGCCCGACTTCGACGCCTCAGCGCGTCAGTTGGGCGAGCAGCTCCTCTTCGATAGCGGCCGCCCGCTCTTGATCGTGCCGCTGAGCCGGCCTTTCAGCTTCAATCTCGAGACGATCGCAGTGGCCTGGGACCATAGCGAGCCGGCGAGCCGCGTCATGTCGGGGGCGCTGCCGTTGCTGAAGCGCGCTAAACGCGTCGTAGTGTTTTCCGTGCTCGGGGCCAAGAAACTCCCCCGCGCTGAAGCCGCGCAGGACGCGGCGGAATATCTCATCAGCCACGGCATCGAGGCGACCTCTGAGATGCTCGACAGCGACGATCGGGCGCGCGGCCGCTTCATTATGGAGACGGCGATCGCGCGCGGCGCCGGGCTCTTGGTGATGGGCGCTTACGCCACGCTGCCGGCGCAAGAATATCTTTTGGGCGGCGTCACGGTTTCCGTGCTCAGCGAGCCCTTGCTGCCAGTGCTCATGTCAAATTGAACGAGGAATCAAAATGTCCAAGGGCAGTTTCAAGCGAACCAAGTTGCGACTCAATGCAAGCGAGCTCCAGCGTGAACTGGAAGATGCCAACGCCGCTCTCATGGAGGCGGTCGTCGCCGGGTGCGCTCTAGTCGCCTATTCGGACGGCTGGGTGTCGCCGGAAGAAACGCTGCGCATGCGCAGGCTCATCTTGCGGTTCGAACCGGCAAAAGCGCTCGGCCTCGCTGAGATACTGCGCTTGTTCGAAGAGATGACATTGAGGTTCGCCGACAACCATGAGGCCGGCGAGCAGGCGGCACTTGAGTTCGTATCGCGACTTAGAGGTCGACGCCGAGAGAGCGACCTTCTCATCGACACCTGTTGCGGGATCGCGGACGCCGATGGCGGCTTCGACGCTGAAGAGCGGGAAACGATACTGAAGCTTTGCGCTATGCTTGAGGTCGAACCGGAGACCCATGGTCTCTGAGCAGAGACGAGCTACACCTCTGGTTCATACTCATCACCGCGCCACCGCCAAGTTTCCTGCGTCGCAATCGTTGCGAGTGTGATCAATCTGAAGCCCGGCGGCTCCCCCCGTTCGCGGGTCGATGTCAGCGTCGGGGCCGTCATGACGCGCAGATGAGCAAAGCCGGTCACGCGATAGTCGGCGCTGTGGTGCAGATGGCCGCACAAGAATAGGTGTTCTCCCTTAAGGTGGGCAAGCGCCGCAGAAAGGCCTCGCGTCGCAATTGGCATGCGGGCCGGCGATGGCGCATGAGGCGGATGGTGGCACGCGATGACGCGGTGGCTCGCGGCGGGAGTAAACGAGGCGGCCAAAGCAGCGAAATCTTCTCGCCGATACACGCCTTGCGACCAATCCGGCCTTGCTTGGATTGCGCAGGCGCTGTTTAGAGCGCGGATGCTGACCGTTCCACAATTCGAATCCCAAGCCGACGCCAGGCCAAGCTGCTCAAATCGCTGAAACGGGGCCCACATGCGCGCGATGGGATCGAACACCGGCGCGTCGTGATTGCCGGAACAGCCGAGAATTGGCGCGCGTAACGCTGCAAAGAAGCGCTTCGCGACAGCGTACTCACGACGTCGGCCGCTATGGGTGATGTCGCCGGTCGCGACAACAAGGTCGGGGCTTATGCCGTTGATAGCGTCGCAGGCGCGATCGAGCCGGTGATGTGAGACCTCGCCGCAATGAAGGTCGCTAATATGCGCGATCCTCACCATGGGCCGCGCCGCCGCGCGGGCGCCCAGACCAGTCCGAGCTCCGGTTCAAAGCTCACCGCGTTGACGCGCCCGAGCATGTGAAACTCACCATCCAACAAAGCGGGCGTGCCTTCGTGATTGCTTTCAATGTGAAGCGAGCGGGTGCTGAGGGCGATGACGCGCTTTAGCCGCCGCCAACGGCGCAGCACCGCCGCCCCCGTTACCCAAGCGAGATCGCCCCAATCGCGGATGTCGGCGCCGGCGGCTTCGAACAGCGCGGGCTCATGCCGTTCAAGACCAAAGCCAAAAGCGGTGTCGATGCGCCCGACACCGACGATCAGCGTGCTGTGAGAAAGCGTCGCCGCATCGCCCGCGGTCCACGAGATGCGATCGGCGAATTGGCGCGGCGCCATGCGCAGGAGCGCGCGCAGTCCCGCGATGCTCTTTGGCTTGCGCAATCGTTCGCGTAGCGACTGCACTTGCATCCAGCCGCCGAACCCGGCCGCGACGAAGAACGAACGGCCCGCGACTTTCCCGCCCGCGAGACTTTGCGCCTGTCCTGCTTCCAGCGACGCCACGCAGTGCTCAAGCTTGGCGCGGCCGAACACGCGCGCCGCCAGCCGGTTCATGGTGCCGCCTGGCAAAGGGATGGCGGGAACGCCCAATGGCGTCAGCGTCTCGATGGCGCCGTGCGCGGTGCCATCGCCGCCAACGATCGCAATCGCGCGCGGGCCTGAGCGCGCGGCGTCGATGAGGCATTGGCGAAGATCGTGTCGGTCGGTGGTGACGACGCGCGAGAGATCGGCAGGTCCGCTGCGGCGAACAAGCGAGCGCAGCGCTTTGGGTCCAAGCTGGCGCACGCGGCCAGCATCGGCATTGATCACGACGATGAGCCCCTCGCCTGCACCGGCGGACGCAGTGGGCGAGCTGACGTGGCCAGCGTGCGTGGCCTCCAGAGCGCGCATGTCCGACCTCCCTTTGCTCAATGCAAGATGGAAGTGGGAAGCCACACTCCGGCGTGCGCCGCGCCGATGATTGAGTTTGGCAATGATTGCGATTGATCCGATTTGACAGGCATAAGACCTTGATCGGTCTCCGGGAGCCCCCAATTGGGGAGCGTGCGGGCCGGGCCCCTCTGACGACGCACCATCTTCTTCGAGATGATGTCGTGATGTCGGACCGCATCGGGAACAACCCGGTGTCGGCTCGGCTCAATCTCTAACCGCCAAACCGCGCGCCGGCTGCTCCCGAGGCAAAACCTTGAGAAGCAAAGGCTCCGCTCCCATGCCCCTTATCAATTCCCCTATCGATGGCGCGCCGATGCGC
>CAYUOC010000149.1:0-9213 GCA_964446305.1 uncultured Terricaulis sp.
TCATCGGCAAGAAGAAGTAAGCGCCGCTATTCGCGGTGACGTTCGAGGCACTGCGTTCGCGCGCGCGTGATCCGCGGCTCCATCAAGCCGGTTTCACGAAAGCGCGCGAGCGCAGCTTCGTATTCCTCGTAGGTCACGGTGCGCGTGATTTTATCCCAGGTGCAGGTGCAGACCGCACTTGCCGGCGGACACGACATCGAGAAGCGCTCAAGCGCGCTCTGCGGATAGGGATGCGGCGCTTGCTCGCCGCTGCACGCCGCCAACACGATGGCCCCGAAGAGGGCCGCCACAGCCCAACGCATGGCTCAACTCCCGCGCCCGGCAATATTTGCCGCGCGATACAAGCGAGTATGCGCCAGCACGGTTAAGATTGAACAGAAGGAACGTCGTTAAACCGCCGCCCTCACGGCTCCGGCACGGGATCTTCGGCGGCCGGCTCAACCGGCGGCGCGAGATCGACAGCGCACGCTTCGACGTAGCCGTTGATCTGCGCCGTCAGCGGATGCGATTCACGTTGCGGCCCGGGCATGCGCTCAAGCGCTTGGAAATCGCTTGGCGAAATATTGGCCTCGATCCGGTCCCAGGTGCAGCCGCAGAGCGCGTTTGAGGAGCCCTGCGCTTCGCACGCCGTCACGAAGTTGCGCTCGAAATCAGGCGGGTAAGCAGCGGGTTGCGGATTGCAGGCCGCGAGCGCGAGCAGACCCAGAGAAGCAAGAACACGCATCAGACCTCACACCGTCGCGGCCGCATCAACTTTCGGCTTGATAGCGTCAGTTGACGCCCTCTTCCAGTAATCTTCGCCCGATGACCATGGCTTGAATTTCGCCGGCGCCCTCGAAAATGTTGAGGATGCGCGCATCGGCCAGAACGCGGCTGATTGGATATTCGACGGCGAAGCCGTTACCGCCGTGGATTTGCAGCGCGTTGTCAGCGGCAGCCCACGCGACGCGCGCGGCGAGCAATTTCGCCATTCCCGCTTCGAGATCACAGCGTTTGCCACTGTCTTTGCGGCGCGCGGCGAAATAGGTGATCTGGCGCGCGGCCATCAATTCCGCCGCGATCATGACGAGCTTGTTCGACACGCGCGGGAAATGGAAAATCTCCTGGCCGAACTGCTTGCGGTCGATCGCGTACTTAAGGCCTAGCTCAAGCGCGCTCTGCGCAACGCCGACGGCGCGCGCCGCGGTTTGGATGCGCGCGCTCTCGAAGGTGGCCATCAGCTGCTTGAAGCCCTGGCCTTCGACGCCGCCAAGCAGATTGGCCGCCGGCACTTTGAAACCATCGAAGCCGATCTCGTATTCCTTCATGCCGCGATAGCCGATGACTTCGATCTCGCCGCCGCTCATGCCGGGCGTTGGGAACGGATTGGCGTCGTCGCCACGCTGCTTCGGCGCGAGCAGCATTGAGAGGCCGTTGAAGCCGCTGGTGTTCGGATCGGTGCGCACCAGCAGCGTCATGACGTCGGCGCGCGCGGCGTGCGTGATCCAGGTCTTGTTGCCGGTGACGATGTAGTGATCGCCTTCCTTCACGGCGCGAGTGCGAAGTGAACCAAGATCGCTGCCGGTGTTCGGTTCGGTGAACACAGCCGTCGGCAAGATCTCAGCGCTGGCGATCTTTGGCAGCCACTCGGCTTTCTGTTCGTCGGTGCCCCCGATCATGATCAGTTCGGCCGCAATTTCGCTACGCGTGCCGAGCGAGCCCGTGCCGATCCAGGCGCGCGAGAGCTCTTCCGAGACTACGCACATCGAGGTCTTGCCGAGGCCGGAGCCGCCGTATTCTTCCGGGATCGTGAGGCCGAACACGCCGAGCGCGCCCATCTCCTCGACAATCTCGAGCGGGATCAGTTCATCGTTGCAATGCCACTCGTGCGCGTGCGGCATGATCTTATCGTCGGCGAAGCGGCGAAACTGATCGCGGATCATCTCGAAGTCGGCGTCGAGATTTGTATTTTCGAAGGTGGCTCGGCCTGGGCTTTCGTGAAGCAGCGTGGCGAGACGCGTCTTGTCGGCTTGCGTGACGCGCAGCGTCACCGGCGGGGGCTCAATGCCGAAGTCGCCCGGGCGGATGGTTTCGACTTGCGTCATCGGCACGCCGCCGGCGAGCTGCGCCGCGTACTCAGACGCCAGCAGCTTCGACAGCAGCTGTTCGGTTTCACCGAACTTGCCCGCTTCGTTCAATGCGCGGGCCCAATCGCGGACCTCCCGCAAAGTTTCGGCGTAGGTTGCGACCCATGCGAGCCCGTGGACGATGTGCTGTTCGCGATCGAGCGCAACTCGATCGAGCTTGCCGCCTTTACTCACAAGCGGCCGGATCGCTGCTTTCGCTGCATCGGCATAAGCCTCAGCAGCGGCGGCGACGGTTTCCAGTTGCGTTATCAGCTCCGCGCTCATGCAATCCCTCGCGAGTCAGCTCACTTAAACCGACTTTCTCGCACTTGCGAAAGAGGCGCCGTAACGCGACGCTGCAGGCGGCCGCACCTTAGGAGCGAAACGAATGGAGCATGGGAGCGGCGGAAGCGAAGTCCTGACCCAGGCGCTCGTTTTTCTGGGTGCGACCTGCGTGCTCATTCCGGCGCTGAAGAAGGCGCGGATCAGCGCGGTGATGGGGTTCCTAATCATCGGCGTGGCCATGGGGCCGCACGTTCTTGGGCGGCTGGCGCAGGATTGGCCGTGGCTCAGCGCGTTCGAATTCGAGCAAAGCGAGCCGACTTTGCTCCTGGCCGATCTGGGTATCGTCTTTCTGCTGTTCGTGATCGGGCTCGAGGTTTCGTTTGAGCGCCTGTGGGCGTTGCGGCGCTATGTCTTCGGGCTTGGCTTTTTGCAGGTCACGCTTTCCACGGTGGCCATCGCCGCCATCGCGATGGCCTTTGGCAACAGCTTTACCGTGGCCGCCGTGCTCGGTCTCGCGTTTGCGCTCTCCTCGACGGCTTTGGTGCTGCAGCTTTTGCGAGAGCGCAGTCAGATCGCGACGCCGGTAGGGCGCGCGAGTTTCTCCATCCTGCTGATGCAAGATCTGATGGTGGTGCCAATCTTGTTCTTGGTCGCGGCGCTGAGCCCCGGCGCCGGTGCTTTTGGCGATCAGATCGGTGTTGCGCTGCTGACGGCCCTCCTCTCGCTTGGCGCGATCATCGTGATTGGGCGCTTGTTGCTGCGGCCACTCTTCCGTTGGGTGGCGGCGGCGGACAGCCGCGAGATCTTCATCGCTGCAGCGTTCCTCGCCGCTATCGGCATGGCGGGCGCGGCGCAGATGGCCGGCTTATCGGCGGCGCTCGGCGCCTTTCTCGCCGGGCTGCTGCTCGCGGAGACAGAATTCCGCCACCAGATCGAGACCGATTTGGAGCCGTTCAAAGACCTCTTGCTTGGGCTCTTCTTCGTCACTGTCGGCATGCAGATCGACATTTCGCTGTTGCTCAGTCAGCCGCTGCTCATCCTCGTTGGTGTTGCGGGGCTATTTCTGCTGAAAGGCGTCATCGTCGCTGTGTTGGCGCGGCTCTTCGGTTCGCCTTGGCCCCGGGCGGTGCAGATGGGCCTGCTGCTCGGACAAGCTGGCGAGTTCGGCTTCGTCGTCATCGCCGCCGCGCGTGCGGGCGGCGCAATTCCGGCGGATACCGCCGCCTATATGCTGATTATCACTGGCCTTTCGATTTTCTTGACGCCGCTGGTCGCTGGCGCGGGTGCGCGCATCGCCCGGCGGATCACGAAAGACGGACCGGCAGCGCCACCAGATGACGCTGCCCAGGAGACAGGCCACGTCGTTATCGCTGGCTTCGGGCGCGTGGGGCAAACGCTGGCGGATATTTTGAGCGCGCAGGAAATTCCGCATGTCGGCATCGAAGGCGATGCAGCGACCGTCTCAAGCTTACGCGATGAAGGCCGGCCGGTTCACTACGGCGACGCATCAAGCAAGAAAGCGCTTGAGAGCGTGGGTGCGCCTCATGCGGCGGCGATAGTTGTCACCATCAACAATGCTGAAGCCGTAGAGCGCATTGTCGCCGAGGCGCGGCGTGCTTGGCCGCATATCCCGGTCTATGCCCGCGCCCGCGACGGTGAGCACGCGCGCCGTTTGCACGCGGCAGGCGCCGCACTCGCCAGCCCGGATTCGATCGAGGCGGCATTGCAGCTTGGAGAAGCGCTCCTGAATGGAGTCGGCGTGCCCGACGAGGTGGCGCGGCGGATCATCAGTGAGAGGCGCGAAGCTGAGGTGGCGAAAGCGCTCTACAGTGCGAGCTAAACCACTGCACCGGACGGCGCGTCTGCGCCGACGGTGATCGCCATTGTCACCGCCATCGCGCTCCTCGCCCCCTTCGCAGATGAAGGCTGCCGCAATACGCGCGCCATCTTGCCGCCACCACCGGAGCTGATAAAGGGCGCGCGCAGGAGAAAATAAGTATGCTTCGCACGACGCTCGCCGCTGTTTGCCTGGGGACGCTGTTGGCATGTTCGCCGGCGCAAGCGCCGACGGAAACGCCGCCTGCTACGACCGATATTGCGAGCGGCCCGATGGTGCTTGTGACAACGCCCGCTTCGGGCGCACGCGTTAGCAGTCCGCTTGTGGTCGAAGGGACAGCGCCGGGCGATTGGTATTTCGAGGCGCAGTTCGTCGGTCAGCTGCGTGGCGCTGACGGGACGCTTCTGGCGGAAGCGCCGGCGCGCGCGCAGGAAGACTGGATGACCGAAGCGCCTGTGCCTTATCGCGCCGAGTTCACGTTCAGCGTCACGGCAGAAACGCCGGCGACCATCGTGCTGCAAGAAGACATGCCCGCCGACAACACGAACCCGCGCGAGGTGACAATTCCGGTGGTGCTGGTTCCGGCTGGCTGATCAGCTCATCCAACGCAGCGTCGTCGGTTCGATCGGATTGACGAATTCGCGCTTCTCTTCGCGGCTCTTGGTCCATTCGCGCTTGAGCTTCAGGTACCACTTCGCCTGCACGTCGATGTCATCGATCCAGAGCATGGCCGGGCTGTACGCGAGGCCGGTGTTCTGCAGATCGACCATGCGGCCGTCCTGATCGAGGAACTCGCGGCCCGCGGGCACGAGGATCGGTTTCATGGCGTCGAGCAGCGGCGCGTTTTTCCAATACGTCACTTGCGTGATGCGGGTGGAGTTTTCGTTTTCCGGCGTGAGGCAGGTGAGCGTGAAAAGACGCGACTTCTCGTTCTCCACCACCTCCCAGCGGAAGCCCGGCAACATGAAAGAGATTTCCGTTGTCACCTTGCCGCCGAAGAGCATGCGATAGGCAAGCGAGTTGCCGCTCGGCGCGTGGCGCTCGATGGCCCAGCCGCGTTCGCGCGGCACGAAGCGCTTTTCCTTTAGCTTCCTGCCGGAGCTCGGCGGGCGCCACCACCATTGATTATGGACATACGGAACGTGCGCCGGGTCCATCAGACCGACGACAGCGTTGTCCATGTTCGCCGCGAAGATGCGGTGGATGACGAATTTCGGTTCGCGGAAGTCGCCGAGATCAAACTGCGGCGGTGGCGGCGGTTCGCCCTCGAAGCGCGGATCGGCCGAGACGAAGGCAAAGATGATGCCGTTGGCTTCGTAGGTCGGGAAGCGGCGCACGCGGATGCGGTTGGTTTCGTAGGGCTGGTCGGCGAGCAGAGTCGGGATCAGCTTGCAGACACCATCCTGCGTCCCATAGCGCCAGCCGTGATAGGGGCACTCGACGGTCTGCACGCCATCGTTCGAGACGATGCGGCCAGCGGAAAGCGGCACGGCGCGATGGGGGCAGATGTCGCGCATGGCGAAGGCTTTGCCCTCTTCGTCGCGCCCGAGCAAAACCGGCTCGCCCAGAATTTCCCGGCGGAACATCTGCCCGCGCTTCAGCTCGCGCGAAGTGGCGGCGAAGTACCAAAGGTCCCGTAAGAGCTCGCTCATTGTTGAGCGAGATAGAGGATCGCGGGGATGCCGACAAAGCCAATCGCCGCCGATGCGACAATCCCGCACGCGAAAAGCGCGGCCAACACCGCCCGCCGGCGTCGCATCTCAGGCGGCCGCGCCTTGTTCATCGCCCCGCCGGCAAAGAAAATCAGCCCGAGCGCGCCCACGACAATGCCGGCGACGGCCAGCATGTAGAGCGCCGTTTGCGCGAGGAGGACCACTTATTGCGCGACGATGGTGACGCGGAAGGTGGCGTTGGCCGGTTCGGTGGTTTCCCAGGGCCGGCGCTGCTCCATGACGATCTCGCCCGTGCCCGGAGCCGTCGCGGAAAACATCGTTACTTCCCAGTGGTTGCCGCCGGTAAAGCCGGGTTGGCTTTGATCCTGCGTGGTGTTGCCCGAGGCCTCGCCGGCGCGGGTGATGAAGGCTGGCACTTGGGAAGGCGCCCAAACATAACCGGCTGTCGGCACGCCGACGAGTTCGATGGCGAAGCGTTGGCCGACCGCGACATTGACCATCTGCCCGTTTTGCTCGGCTGTGATACGCGTGGTGACGTCGCTCGGCGTGGGCGCCGGCACGGAATTATTCGCCACCGGCGTCTCCTGTTTCGCTTCTTGCGCGGGCGTGCACGCAGCGAGCGCGAACGCCAAAACCACCAGTGCGCGTTTCATTGCATCGCTCCTGCTTTCGCGCTCAGCGCGCGTTGATCGTCACTCGAAACTCTGCGCCGGCCGGATCGGCGCTGCCGTCGAACCTGCGCTGCCTCAGCACGATATCCCCGGCGCCCGGCGCATTTGCGACAAAGAAGAAGACGGAGCGCCCCGTTTCGCCGGGCGCTCCGGGCGGTGCGGATTCCGATGGAATCGTCGCCGTGCCCTCGGCGGCGGGCGATATGAAGTCAGGCGTCTGTTCTACTCGCCAGACCAAACCCAGCGCCTCCTCGCCTGGTAACTCGATTGAAAAGGCCTGGCCAACGACAGCCTCCGCCGTCTGCCCGTTCTGCGCAAAGGTGATGCGGAGCGTCACAACCTGCGGCGTGGCCACGGCAGGTTCGGGCGCCGCAGGCGGCGGCTGAGGCGGCGCTTGCGGCGAGCACGCTGCCAGTACGAGCGCCAACATCGCGGCGCGTTTCATTGCATCGCTCCTGCGTCCATGAGGCCGATGTAGAAGCGGATCATGCGTTCGAAGTTCACGATTGAGATGCGCTCGTTAAGACCATGCGGCCGCTCGAGGTCTTCGGCGTTCAGCAAGATCGGTTGGAATCGATACACGTTCTCGGCCACCTCGGCATAGTGACGGGAATCGGTGCCGGCCAGAACGAGCCCCGGCGCGACCGGCGCGTCCGGCAGGATGGCGTGCGAAAGCCCGGCAATCAGCGCGTAGCTGCTCGATGTCGTGCTCGAAATGCCCGAAGCCTCGCGCGGGACCTCGGCCCAATCGACGGTGACGCCCTCAAGATCGGCGACCTGCTGGCGCGCACGGCGGAGAAGGTCCGCGGCGCTATCGCGCGGATGAATACGGAAATTGATCATCGCGGTCGCTTCGCCCGGCAGCACGTTGGGACGAACGCCGCCTTCGAGCATGGTTGGCGCGATCGTGGTGCCCAGCAGCGCTTGCGCGGCCGGATCGCCGGCCATGCGCTGCCGCAATAGCGGCGCGAACAGCCACTCGTTCGAAACGGCCATGCGATTGGTGAGGCTGAGCTCCGGCGCGAGCGCGCGCATCATCGCGAGCGCGGGCCCGCCTTCGAGGCTGCGGTCGATAGGCATGTCATGGACACGAACGACCGCTTCCGACACCAGCGACACGGCGGTTTCCGGCGGCGGCATGGACGAGTGACCAGGCTGACCGACGGCGCGGATGCGCATCGTGCCGGAACCGCGTTCCGAAATCCCGATCATCGCGGCGGGTCCGCCGGTGAGCGGATGGCGCTCGAGGGCGGCCATACCTTCGTCGAGTACGAACCACGCGCGGACGCCGCGCTCCTTGAGCTTCGCGGCCATCAGCACGGCGCCGCCCTCGCCGCCAAGTTCTTCATCGTGTCCGAATGCGAAAATAATGCTGCGCACCGGACGGCGGCCCTGCGCCGCCAGAAATTCCGCCGCCTCCAACAGCGCAACAAGCGAGCCCTTGTCGTCGATCGCGCCGCGGCCCCAGACGTGATCATCACGGATGACCCCACCGAACGGATCGACCTGCCAGTTCGCGCGCGTGTCATCCGGCACAGGCACAACGTCCTGGTGCGCGAGCAGCACGATTGGCGGCTGGCCCGGATCGCTGCCTTCCCAGGTGTAAAGCAGCGACAACTCGCCGACGATCTCGCGGCGCGCAGCGGCATGGAACGCGGGGTAGCGCTGCTGAAGCCACGCGTGGAATTGTTCGAACTGCGCGCGGTCGTCGCCATCCTCCACGAGGGAGACGGTGCGAAAGCGGATCGCTTCGGCCAACCGCATCGCCGCGGCGCTGGCGTCGATGGCGTACGCCGAGGTGTCCGGCGCCGTGACTTCGGCCGGCGGCGGCGGGGCCGTGAACGACATCGTGCGATAGCCGACGAAGCCCGCGATCGCCACGAGCGCTAACGCCAACATGCCGAGAATGAGCCGCACCATTCCGTATCCCCCGCGGCGCTCTCCCCGGCGCCGTCCAGCGGATTGGAGCGCTGGGCGGGCGGCAGGTCAATTCCGCACAGCCGTCAGCGCGCCTGGCGACCTAAACCGAGGCTTCCGCGCGACAGTTTCCCGGCGTCAAGCGCCGTGGAATGGGCCACCGCGCCAAGCCATCGCTAGGCGACCGCCGCTTCCGTGTGTCCGAACCCCTGCGCGTAATCGAGGATGGACACCACCTCCGGATCAACGCGATAGAGCGCCATCTCGACGTCATCGGCCTTCAGGAATTGTCCGATCTGAGGAAACTTGCTGACCATCAGTTCGAAGACACGCGCAAGTTCTGCCGCTTCAGTGACGCGGACCGCGTGACCACTCAGCGAAAGGCCACGAATACCACCCCAATCTGTGTAGGGCGCCGTGACCGTGATCGAGATGCGGGGATCGCTGGCGATGTTCTGCGCTTTCTGCGACTTCGTCCAAGTACCGAAATAGATCCGTGTGCCATCGGCGACATAGCTGACAGTCGTGACTTGCGGCCACCCGTCGGGCCGAACTGTCGCAATCGCCAGGTCGTTGGCGACGCCCAAAACGGAAGCGATCTGCTGGCGTTGCGCGTTGGTGAACATGGGACGCACTCCTCTACAAAAGGATACGTCCTCGGGCGCCGAGGGCTTTGAGCTAACGCAAACGCGTTAGCTCCGCGTCCCGCTCAGCTCCAGCACGTC
>CAYUOC010000150.1:0-9178 GCA_964446305.1 uncultured Terricaulis sp.
ATGGACCGCGCGCTCAATCAATTCGTCGCCGGCCAAGTCAAAGGCATGAGTTTCGACTTCAAGTATGGGCGCGGCGTCGAGAAAGAGATCACCAAGGCGCTCGGGCTCGACATTGGCGGACGCGGCTAGAGTTGCGCGATGTTGCCCGGCGTTGCCGCATGTTGGCGCCGATAGCGCGACGCGGCGACCATCTGCTGATTCGATTGCGGCGAGGTGTCGCGACTTTCGCGCGATCAACGAGTCCCATCTGGTGCGCGTTCACGCAGCGAAGATCATCAAGGTAGCGCGTGTCACCTCCTGTTTCCCTGCGTTGCTGCTGAACGCGCGCCATGCGCGAATTCGCGCTTTGAGGTGCGGATGTTGACGCGCCAGCGACTCGATGTTCGCCTTGTTGCGCGGAAAAGCCCGGAAAGGCAGAGCATGCTGACCCCACCGCTATTGATTGCCGAGGATGATCCAGATCGGCTGTATTCGCGCAAGGACGCAGCGCGCTATCTCACCGCCCTTGGACTTGAGACCGCGCCGCAGACACTGGCACGCAAATTTCACGAGGGCACGGGCCCGCTCTGCACACATGTCGGCGAGCGCGCGATGTACCGGAAAGCGCATCTGGATGACTATTTCGCGGCGCAATTGTCGGCGCCACGGAAGTCGTCCAGCGAGCCAAAGAGGCCGGCACGCCAAAGCGCTTCGATGCTTACTTCTTGAGCCGCACGCCCGCGCCTTTGCCGGTGTCATCTGCGCCGATGAATTCAACCCCGCCGTTTTCCAGTGCGCGGCGCACAGCATCCACGTTTGCGGCACTGCTGCGCCCCGGGCCCATCGCCCCCTCCATCCGCCGGACAGTGGGTAAGGAGAGGCCCGCCTCGCGAGCGAGATCTGGTTGTGTCCAATCCAACAGCGCTCTGGCAGCGCGTATTTGCGCCGCCGTCAGCATGTCGTGATCACTTTATGATCGCGTAAGATCATTTTACATTGACTCTTCCGCGCTCGTCTGCGATACCAAAACAATAACGAGAGATCAGAGAGTTATCATGACTCGTCCGCCCGCCGAAACGGGGGCTGAGAGCCCGCGCCTGGCCGAACCCTCCCGCCGCTTAGTGCTCGCTGTCTCGGCCACCGCGCCGATACTTGGCGTTGGCGCGCAAGGCGACGCCTGCGCGGAGGCGTGCGGAACATGGCTCGCGCGTCACGCCGAACACGAGCGTCTTGGCAAACGCTGGCAGCAGATCGAGACCAAGCTCTTCAAGGAGCACAACTGGTCACGGCTCACGCGGGCTCAGCGCAAGCGCTTTCCCGAGAAGCATGAGATGGACGACCTCTACGATCGCATGGACGCGCTGCACAGTGAGAACGAGGCGCTACTTGCCTCGCTGCCCGCGATTGTTGCGACAACGGACGCCGGCATCTGCAGCAAGCTCGCCGTGGCCGCTATTGTTGTCTGCCCAGAGGATCATCCCGAAGCGCACGAGCTGATCTCGAGCGCCTTGCGAGACTATCGCGCGCTGCACGGCGCCTGAGTGATGGACTTGGGCTCGTTTCTCGCATTCGCGCTACTGCTCTCGCTCGCTATCGCCGTGTTGAGCATCCTGTGGCGTTGGCTCTTTGCACTACTGATGCTCGGACCGCCAACCTTCGCGGGGCTCGCCGTAGGTCATTCCGCCGGTAACGCGCTCGATAGCATCGCTGCGGGCGTCGCGGTCGCCGTCGTCGTGGCTGGCGTGCTCAGTGACCTGTTGCGCAGCGCCTTGCGCCGAGCGCGGGAGGCGCGCTGATGGCGCGCCTATCGCGCCGCAAGGTTGTCGCCGGCATGGGGTCCGTTCCGCTGCTGACGCAAGCCAAGCTGGCGAAGGCAACGGAGGCCGATCCGGTTTTGCTCTTGTGCGCGCACTATGGCGATCTGTTGCGCCGCCAGGAAACGCTGATGCGCCGCTGGGGCGATCGCGAAGCGTGGCTTGCCAAGCACCGCAACTGGTTTTTGCTGAGCAAGGAAGCGCAGCGCGCGCTGCCTGAGGCGCAAGCGCTCTACGCCATCGACGTAGAATATGAGAGCTGCGTGCGCGAGGGCGTGCGGGTGATGCGGCGGTTGCGCGCGGTTCCAGCGCTCACAATTGAGGGCGCCGCCGCAAAGCTCAGCGTCGTGGCGGACGCGATGGAGCCGGACGACTATCCAAGCGCACACCGCGTCCTCACGAGCGCGATCGCCGATCTGCGCGCGCTGGCGCGCCGGACCGCGTGACATGCCTCAGTGGCGCGCGTCGGGGCGGGTGTGCGCCGTGCGGCGCTCCGCTTACGGGCTGCACCTGGTGCTCAAATGCCGACATGTGGAGCTGTTCGGCGGGCGCCATCACAATCTCAGTTTCGCGCCATGCCTTTGCAGGGATCCCACGCTCAGCCTGCGGCTAGAGCGCGCGCTTCGGGTTCACGATGCCATGACCTTGAGCGGGCGCATCGAGCGCTGCGAACGGCCAATTCATCCGCTGATCGCGCACGATTGGGACATGATAGTGACTCGCGCGTCCGTGCCTCTGCTGCCCAATCTATTGCACCGGCTTTGGCGACGACCGGGCGGCGGCACTGCCGACGAAAGTACTCGATGAGACTCGCCTTGCTTGTACATGCTCGGGTTGCCAACCCGCGTGCACATCAGGCACTTCACCGCGCAGCAAGGATGATGCGCACGGCTTGGCCGACATGCTGAGTGATTTGATAGTCGGACAGCGTGTAGTCGTCCTCAAGCGTGGCGCGATATTGGTGAGGACCACGCACCAATGCGAAAAAGGCAAGCGCCGACGCGTTGCAATCCTCGAAGCTCAAGCGCTCGGCCGCAGCTCGCACGCGGAGATAGTCGGCGACGATTTCAGCCACGCGATTGGGTCCCACTCTGAGACATTCTTTCGCCGCTGCAGGGAACTCGCTGCTTGCCGCGCAGATCATTCTGAAGAAGCGCCGTGACTCCGGAGCCATGGCCCGGCGAAGATAGTGCTCGCCGATGCGCTGCAAGCCCTCTCGCAGATCGAGTGCAGGGTCGGCAGCTGGACATAACGCGCCAGCGAAACGTGCATTGCACTCCTCAAGAACCGCTACAAACAAACCCTCCTTGCTGCCGAACTGGGAATACAAGGTCGCC
The DNA here is from genome assembly GCA_964446305.1 of uncultured Terricaulis sp. Classification (GTDB taxonomy): domain Bacteria; phylum Pseudomonadota; class Alphaproteobacteria; order Caulobacterales; family Aquidulcibacteraceae; genus Vitreimonas. The sequence continues at coordinate 3,131 of CAYUOC010000150.1, forward strand.
AGCGACCCGCCGACCTCGCGCACGATGTCGTTGACATTGACGCCTGCGTAGCCGCGCTCGCAAAACGCGTTCAGCGCAGCTTCCAGGAAAGAGCGTCGCCGGGCGATGCCGCGGTCGAACGCAATTCGAGGGGATGCAGGCGCTTGGGTCGGCATGTGCGCATCCATTTGGGAATTTACTTACCACAGAAGCCATTGATGCGGCTAGTCGACGCCCTCTCAGCCGTTAGGAGTGGTCGACACAGCGCTGTACAGTGTTGCGATGGCAATTAAGTGAGCGCCGACGGCGCGCACGTGGGCCCGGCGCGCAAGACTGGCCTGCCGCTGGGCGTCGATGACGCCGAGCAGCGTGCCCGCGCCAGTTTCATAGGCCCGCCGGCTCAAACGCAGATTCTCTTCTGCCAACACGAGACTTTGCCGGAGAAGGTCATGTTGCTCGCCCGCCAAGGCGACTTCCACATAAGCGTCCGTCACCTGGCCGAAAGCGCGCAGCACTGTCGCTCGATAGCGCGCGTCGGCCCGACGCGCTTCCGCCTCGGCGCGGCGAACTTCGGCGCGAAGTGCGCCGCCGTTGAAAATAGGCAAGCGGATGGTTGGGCCCAGACTCCAACCCGCCGATGAATATTGAAACAGAGTGTCCGGGCTGAGCGAGGTCTGAGTATAGTCACCGGAAAGGCGTATCTGCGGATAGAGATCGGCCACGCGCACGCCAATGTCGGCGGTCGCGGCGTGAAGTGCGGCTTCCGCCGCAAGAATGTCAGGCCGTCCACGCAGGAGCGCCGAAGGCACGCTTTGCGGCGTGAGCGGCGCCTCGAAGTCATCCAAAGCGAACACAACTGGCGCGCCAACACCCGGCGTTCGCCCAACGAGGATAGAAAGTTGACTCTGCGCTCCCGCAAGGCGGCTGCGCATGCGCGGCATTTCGGATGCATCCTGCGCAAGTTGACTTTGCGCTCGGATACGATCGAGGTTGGCGACGGCTCCCGCCGCCAGCGCCCGCTCTACAAGATCGAGCGTCTGTGCGTCGTCTTCAACGATGCGCTCGATCGCCTCTAATTCAGCGCGCGCGACGGCGATTTCGATCGCTGTCGCCGTGATGTCCGCCGCAAGCGTAAGCCGGGCGGCATGGCTGCGGAAAAACTCGGCTTCAAGCCGCGCAACGGCGGACTCGCGCGCACGGCGCTGCCCGCCGAAGAGATCAAGGTCGTAACTCACACCGAGGCCGGCCGTGTAGCGCGACACTTCGACGGTCGGGAACCCTTCAAAGCCAAAGGCGGCGGCGTTGACGCGGGCGCGCTCACCGCCCGTCACAGCATCAATCCTTGGGAAGGCGCCCCCAAACGCCGCGTCTCGCGCGGCATGGGCCGTATCGAGAGCCGCATCGGCCTCAGCGACCGATGGACTGTTGCGCAGGGCTTCGTCCACCAATGCGTCGAGCTGCGAAGCCCCAAACGCACTCCACCAGCGCTCACCGACGTGCCTCTCGTCGCCCGTTGTGCCAGCTTCAGGAAAGTGTGGAGGCATCTCTACCTGCGGCGGCGCAAACTGCGGGCCAACCGATGCGCATCCCGACAAGGCTGTCGTCGTGGCCAGCAGCAGCCCAAACGCGGTCTTACTCCAACGCATGCGAAGCTCCCGATGGCGGCGCACTGCGCACAGGGCGCAAGCAGAAAGCTCTAAGCACGCAGGCGCCAAGCGAAGCCGCCGGCATCACAGCCGATGCGCTTCCAGCGCTAGTCCATTGCATGGACGCCTCCGGACTGCGGCACTCCGCGCACCGGCCGCATCAGAAACGCGAGCGGGGTGGCCACGATCGTCAAGATCATGATGAGGTGAAAATCGCTGACGTACGACACCATGGCCGCTTGACGCGCCACTTCGGGAACCCAAGCGAGCATCTCTTCCATGCCACCCGCCGGCTGCACACTGTTCAACGCCGGATTGTCCGGCCGAACATTCTGGATGAGCTCGGAATAGGAGGCCTGCATGTTGATCAAGAACAGCGCCTGCATCACGGAAATCCCAACGGAAGAGCCGATGTTGCGGACGAGCGTGGTGAGCGATGCGCCTTCGGTGCGGAGTTCCCCCGGCACAGTGGCGAAAGCCAGCGTGTTGGAAGGTATGAAGACGAGCCCGAGCCCGAATCCTTGAATGACGCTTGAGACGACAATGAGGGTCTCATCCATCTGCAGGTTGAACAGGGTCATCTGCCATGCGGCCAGCGCGTTCAACGCAAAACCCATCGCCATAATGATGCGCGGATCCATCAGCACAACGAGCCTGGCGACGACAATCATGCTGACGAACATGCCGATGCCGCGCGGCATAGTGATGAGCCCAGCTTCGATCACCGGATAGCCCATGAGATTCTGCATAAGCGGAGGAAGCAGCGCCAACGACGCATACATGAGCATGCCGATGACGAAACTCGCCATGGCGCCCATCACGAAGTTGGCGTCGGTGAGAAGCCGCATATCGAAAAACGGATGCTTGGCGGTCAACGTGTGCAGAGCGAAGACATAGAGGCCGCCACACGCGAGCACGGCTTGAATGCGGATTTCCCAGGATTGAAACCAGTCTTCCCCAGGCCCGCGATCGAGCATGAGTTGCAGGGCCGCGATAAAAATCGACAGCGCGGCGAAGCCAAGAAAGTCGAATCGCGGCGGTTTCAGCAGCGGCGCTTTTGGAAGAAAAGCGAACACACCAAGAAACGCGAGCACACCCACCGGCAGATTGATGAGGAACACCCATCGCCAGTTCAGAGTCTCCGTGATCAGCCCGCCTAGCGCAGGGCCAATGATCGGGCCCAACATGATTCCAGCGCCGAAGACAGCCATCGCCTGCGCATGGCGTTCCGGCGGATTGATGTCGAACAGGATCGCCTGCGAGACCGGAATGAAGGCGGCCCCGCCGATGCCTTGCAGCACCCGAAACAGGATCATTTGCTCCAGGTTTTGAGCCAGACCACAAGCAACCGAGGCAAGTGTAAACACCACGATAGACGCCAACATGAGCCGCCGACGACCCACGCGGATAGCCACCCAGCCGACCAGAGGGGTCGCGAGCGCTTGCGCCACGATGAAGGATGTCAGCACCCAAGTGATCTGATCGAGCCCCGCCGAGAGCCCCCCTTGCATGTGCGGCAGCGCCACGTTCGCGATGGTGCTGTCGATCATGAACATCGCGCTGGCGAGCATGATCGAAATTGTCAGCGGGAGGCGCTGAATATCGCCGTGTGCCGAAGCCTCCGCCACGATCACCGCCCCCGCAAACGATCCGGTGTCGAACGGGTGTCGACACGAACGTGCGCGCTGAGGCCAGCGCGCAAAATCAGCTCCTCGGGCGGGTCGACAAGTTCAAGCCGCACGGGCACGCGCTGCGTGACCTTGACCCAATTGCCCGTCGCGTTCTGAGCAGGCAGTGGCGAAAACACAGCGCCCGTGCCAGGACTGAAGCTGACGACCCGCGCTTCGAAGTGGCGACCTCCGAATGTGTCGATCCGGATGCGCGCCAGTTGGCCGGGTTGCATGTTGCGAATCTGGTTCTCCTTGAAATTCGCTTCAACCCACGGCGTTCCCCCAATCAACCAGAACAACGGCTGACCCGCATTGACGAACGTTCCCACCTGGACTTGATCCACACGTGTCACAACCCCGTCCTGCGGCGCGATCACTTCGGTATACGAAAGCGCTAGCCTCGCGCGCTCAAGGCGCGCGGCGGCTTCGCGAACGGCGGCGTGCTCCTCAACGTCCACGTTAGCGTCGCCGCCGAGCGCGGCGAGAGACGCCGCGAGCGCTTGCTCGGACGCTGACTCCTGCGCCTGCGCCTGGTCGAGTGCATTCGTTGCCCGATCAACATCCTGTCGCGACGCTATTCCCTCACGTCCCAATTCTTCGGCGCGGCGCAATTCGCTAAGCGCGAACGAGAGCGCTTCGCGCCGGGCTCCGACGTTCGCCAGCTGCGCGCGATAATCCGCGCGAAGCGACAATACTCTTGCCCGCGCCGTGGCGAGCGCAGCTTCGAACTGAGCCACATCAGCTGCGGGATTGGCGCGGTCCAGACGGAACAAGACTTGGCCGGCGCGCACTCGCTCGTTTTCCGCTACGAGCATTTCCACCACGCGGCCGGTGACGCTCGTGCTGATCGGCACGCGCGCTGCTTGGACATAGGCGTTGTCGGTTTCCTGGAAACGCCCTGCCGTCAGCATCATCACAAGCAACACAATGAGCGCCGTCGCCGGCACGCCATACATGACGATCAGCCGGGTCCTACCGACTAATCGCGCCCGCAACCGCGCGATCAGGTTTGGCGCCGCCTCTTCGGCGTCCGCTGGCGCTTGGGCGTCCATCACGATGCCTCCGCGGACTCGCTGATCATGATCGCCGCCCGTTCGCGCAAGCGGTCAACCAAACCACGCAACGCTTCGATCTCGTCATCGGAGAAGGCGACGCTGAGTTCATCTTCAAACTCACGCACAATGTTGAGCAACGGGCCGACTTCAGCGCGCATGCGCGCTGACAAAAACACCCGCCTGCGGCGCGCGTCCGACTTATCGTCTCGCCGCTCGATGTGGCCACTCGCTTCGAGTTGATCCAGAATTTGGCCGACGCCGGCCCGCGTCAGTTCGAGAAGTTGAGCCAATTCGGTCTGACTGAGCCCATCCTGGCGATACAGGTAAGCAAGCACGCGCCAACTCGATCCGCGCAAACCTGCCACTCGCATGCGTCGGTCAAACGCCCCGCGCATAAGCCGGGTGGCTTCGGCAATCGCAAAACCCAATCCCGCCAAACGCGTCTCCACCAACTCGGCCTCAGTTAGGGCGCGCACGCGCATGATCTTGCCTCCCAGTTACGAACTCTGTAAAGCGCTTTACTATAATCTGATTTCCAAAAGAAGCGCTTAACGCCGATGGTCCCTGAAAATGTTCGCTTCGCCGGCGCAGAAGGCGTTGAGCTGCGGGGCGATTGTCGGGGGAGTGGAGCACGCGGAACGGTCCTGCTCGCCCACGGCGCAGGCCAAACGCGCCACGCCTGGGCTGGCGCTGCGATGCGCCTTGCCGGACAGGACTGGCGAGTCGTTTCACTGGACTTACGGGGGCATGGGGAGAGCGGCTGGTCCGCGAGCGGGAATTATCGCCTCGGTGCATTCGCGAATGATCTCGCGACAGTCGGCAAAGCCCTCACTGCGAACACACGGCGCCCGCACCTCGTGGGCGCATCGCTCGGCGGCTTGGCGGGGCTCATGGTCGAGACCCATGTGGCACCAGGTGTTTTCGCGTCTCTCACACTTGTCGACATAGTCCCGCAGATGGACGCGAGCGGCGTAGAACGGATCATGTCATTCATGACCGAGCATGCCGATGACGGATTTTCCAGCGTCGAGCAGGCGAGCGCATTGATATCCGCCTATCTGCCGCATCGGCCGAAGCCTCGGGACCTCAGCGGCCTATCGAAAAACCTCCGCCTAGACGCAGATGGACGTTATCGTTGGCATTGGGACCCACGATTTGTCGCAAGCGTTCGCGAAACACGACAACAGCACAATCTCGCAGAATTTGAACAAAGACTTACGGGGCTGACACTTCCGCTGCACCTCGTCAGAGGACGCATGAGCGAACTCGTGCCCGAGCACGCCGTGCGGTCCTTCCTGGCGGCCGCGCCCAGCGCACACTTCAGCGACATTGCAGACGCGGGCCATATGGTTGCCGGAGATCGCAACGATGCCTTCTGCGAAGCCGTGGCGGACTTTCTGTCACGGCTTGATGACGAGCACTAATCGCTCCTTGCGTCGCCCTTGCGCGCAACGCCTGGAAGCGCCCCAAGGTGATCACGCAAGCGATCAACCAGCTTAGCCAGTATCGCCAAATCTTTCTCGTTGAAGGTTTCGAAGCACTCGGCCTCAATTGCGCGTGACGCGAGCATGAGTTCCTCCACCTTCGTGTGCGATTGCGGACTGAGGTAGACCCCCCAGGAGCGGCGATCAGAGGGGTCGGGACGACGTTCTACGAAGCCGCTCGCTTCCAGCCGATCGATCATCTGGCCGATGGCGG
>CAYUOC010000151.1:0-9023 GCA_964446305.1 uncultured Terricaulis sp.
TGCCGTCGCGTCTGCACCCGGGCAAGTTCTACGCGCTGCCGCAGGCGCCGCAGCAATTCAAGCAGCTGCTGATGGTGGCGGGCTTCGACAAGTACTTCCAAATCGCGCCGTGCTTCCGCGACGAAGACGCCCGCGCTGACCGTTCGCCAGGCGAGTTCTACCAACTCGATTTCGAGATGAGCTTCGTCACGCAAGAGGACGTGTTCAACGCCATCGGCCCGGTGCTCGCGGGTGTGTTCGAGGAATTCGGCAACGGCAAGCGCGTGACGCCTGCCAACGAATTCCCGCGCATTCCTTATGCCGAAGCGATCTCGAAGTACGGCTCGGACAAGCCGGACCTGCGCAACCCGCTGGTGCTGCAGGACGTCAGCGAACATTTCCGCGGCGGCGGCTTTGGCCTGTTCGCGCGCTTCCTTGAGAAGCCGAACAACGCCGTGTGGGCGGTGCCGGCGCCGAGCGGCGGCTCGCGCGCGTTCTGCGATAAGATGACGAGCGGGGCGAAAGGCGAATGTCTGCCGGGCTGTGGCTACATCTTCGGGGGACGAGGAGTGGAAGGCGGCGCTGGCCCGATCGCGAAAAACATCGGCCCAGAGCGCGCCAACGCCATTCGCGAACAGCTTGGGCTGAAGGTTGGCGATGCGGCGTTCTTCGTCGCCGGCGATCCGAGTGTGTTTTACAAGTTCGCGGGCCAAGCCCGTAACAAGGTCGCGGATGAGCTGAACCTTGCTGACAAGGATCAGTTCAAGTTCTGCTGGATCGTCGATTTCCCGATGTACGAGTGGAGCGAGGAAGAGAAGAAGATCGACTTCTCGCACAACCCGTTCTCGATGCCGAACTTCGATCACGAAGCCTTCCTCAAGCTCGACGTGAGCGATCGCGCGACGATCGAGAAGATCACGGCGTTTCAGTACGACATCGTCTGCAACGGCGTTGAGCTCTCCTCTGGCGCGATCCGGAACCACAAGCCTGAGATCATGATCAAAGCCTTCGAACTCGCGGGTTACCCGCAGAGTGTGGTCGAGGAGAAGTTCGGCGGCATGTTGAATGCGTTCCGCTTCGGCGCGCCGCCGCACGGCGGTTCGGCGCCGGGCGTGGACCGCATCGTCATGCTGCTCGCGGGCGTCGACAACATCCGCGAAGTCATCGTCTTCCCGTTCAACCAGCAAGCCCAAGACTTGATGATGAACGCGCCGGGCGAAGTGACGCCGAAGCAGCTGAAAGAGCTGCACATCCGCATCGCGGAGGCGCCGAAGGCTTAAGGCTCACATGTTTCGCATCGTCTTCGATCCTGACGCGCCGTTGCGCGGGATCGAGAACGGCGACGCCATTATGGGCGCGCTGCACTTCGAGTTCGACGGTGGCGCTTTTCCGCTGCCCGGTCCGGGCTGGGTAGATCGCGTGCATCCCAATGTGGGCCTCTGGATCGACCAAGTCCGGCGGCTCGTCGATGGCGAGATCGCTCATGCGTTCGTGCGGTTCGATGAAGGGCCGTTTGGCGTTTTCTTTGAGCCGCTGTCCGAGACTGAGGTGCAGTATCGCTGCGTCTATGGCGGCGCGCGTCAGCACCCACAGTTCTTCTCCGGCCCGTTCGCCGAAGTCGTCGATGAACTAGGGCGCGTCAGCGCGCTCGTGGACCGCGCCTGCGCGGACAATGGTTTTGTTTGCGCTCCGACTGCGCCGCGCGCCGCTGAGCTGCGGCGGCGCTTTGAGTTGAACGGCGCGAAGTTGCGGCTCGCCTAGCCGCAGTATTCAACGCTGAGCCCGCGTGGCAGGCGCGTGCGGTGATCGCCGCAGGCTTCATCAAGTTGCGCTTGCGTCAGGCCGCGGGCGTTGCGCAGATCGGCGCCGGAGAGATCGGCGTCTTCGAAGTTCATGTGGGTGACGTCGGCTTGCGCGAAGTTGGCGCGGGTGAAATCGGCGCCGCGGGCGTCGGCGCGTGCGAGGCGTGCGCGTTCGAAGCGGGCTTGCGGGCAGGAGGCGTCGATCAGGCGGGTGCGGGTGAGATCCGCTTGCGTGAAGTCGGCGCCGCTGAATTCGGAGTGCGAAGCGTCGGCGCGTGTCAGCACGGCGTTGGAAAAATCGCTGCGGCTGAAGTTCGAGTGCGTCATGCGCGCGCCGGCGAGGATGCGGCCGGACAGATCGCAGTCTTCGCAGACGCCGCCATAGGCCGGGGCAAGATCGAGACGCGGATCGGCGCCGAACGGCCAGAACGCGAGAGCGCTTTGGCTCGCCGAAACTGCTCCGAGAGCAGCGGCCGCGAAAACGGCCAGGCGCAATTGTGTCAACACGGCGCCGGGCGTAGGCGAGCCCAAGAAGAGTCGCCAGTGAACTTGCAGTAAGCGAGAATTGTTACTGGTTGTTACCGCAGGCGGGGATAGTCATCCCGGCTGGCAGCGTGGTCGTTGCATCGCCGCAGGCAGTATTCAGCTGAGCTTGGGTCAGGCCTGCTGCATCGGCGAGTTCCGCGCCCGAGAAGTTCGCGCCGTTCAGCACCGCGCCGCCGAACCGTGCGCCGCCGAGATAGGCGCCGACGAAGGTCGCGCCCTCAAGGTTGGCGTCACGGAGATCGGCGCTGGAAAGGCGGGCGCCGAAGAAATTGGTCAGCGACATGTTGGCGCTGTGGAAGTTGGCGCGATCGGCGGTGGCGAGCGAGAGATCGGCTTGGCGGATGCGCGCGCCGGCGAAGTTGCGGCCGGCGACGGATTGGTAGGCGAGGCTGATCTGGAAGAGATCGCAGCCGGCGCAGGAAGCGCCATTGCGGACGCGCGCGGCGGTGGCGTCGCGTTGCGCTTGGTTGGTGATCGGCCCGCCGGTGGCGGATGGCGCCTGCGCGAAAGCGGGCGTGGTGAACGCCAGCAGGCAAGCAAATAGCGCGGCGCGTTTCATATTGGCGCAACTCCGAAAACAGTTGGGGGTGTGTCGCACGAGGTGGGCCACATTTACGCTTCCCGGCCAAGCACACGCGCATCGCGAGATGCGGGTGAGCGCAGAGCCGGGACCCAGGAAGTGCCGAAGCGCGGCGCCTGAAGCTCCTGGGTCCCGGATCGCACCCCGGCTCAAGGCCGGGGCTGCGTCCGGGAAGCGTGATGGCGTGATTGGGCGCCGCACGCGTTTGCACGCTGCGGAGAAGGCGGGAGAGCAGGACGCGCTTCGTGCGGTGAGCTCAAAAGTGTTTCGTGTGGGGTGTGCCGAAGCGCGCCCTGCGCGGTTTGTTTGAACAACCGGCGGACATCTGAGGCGTTCAGGTACTCCGAGGGGGCCATGCGTTTGCGGGCAGGGAGATTTGGGTGGTTCGATTCGGCGCGAGACTCCTCCTCGCACAAAGCCGCTCTCACGGGCCGATCATCTCCGACGCTGGGTATCCTGGACGAGTCTTAGCGCCTGATGTCACGTTCCCGGCTGACGTGCAGCGAGAGCCAATTCTCTCGGCTGGGCCTCGGCTTCCTTGTCTCGCCGAGCAGCGGCTTCCATCCTCGCGGACTTCCATCGCATCACGTTCAAACCGCATCTCCTAAACTGCTCGGCTATTGGATCCGGTAGCCTCCCGATAGGAGATGGAAGCAGTGTCTCATGGTTTTGTGCCCACCGGATTGTTTGGGTGGAGACCTATGATTTTTTTGAGATTGTGACCTTGTTCGGTAGGATTGGTGCGCCCTGGGCCCGCAGCGTTCGCGCTGCAATTGACAAGCGATAATGACCTTCGGTTGCGTCTCGATGAGATTGACGCTTAGATTTTGGCCTTAGGACCGAAAAAGTCTTGGGGCGCGATGCTTACCTGGACCACCGATCTGCCCCGCGTGTTTCTCGCGTACCGACACGGAACGCCAGATCAGAGGATCGTTCACGCGCTTGTCGAGCGGCTGACTCGCGAACTTTGCACCGACTGCGAGCCGCATCTGCGTAAGGCCGAACTCTACTTTGATCGCGAACGCCTTATTGCAGGAGATGCGTGGGAGCCAATTCTTCGCCAAGAGCTGCATAGCGCCAACATTTATCTGTTCGTGGTGTCGTTGCACAGCGCCGCCGACAGCAACATCTTTATGTGGCGCGAAGAATTTCCGGTAGCGGCAAAGCGTTGGTGGGAAGGGACAGCTTGGATCATCCCGATTATCGTCGATGACGTCACCACTATATTAGACAACGACGAACGAACCCGTTTTCTGAGCCAGAATCATAGCGCGCCTTCCCCTCGCGCCGGGTTCAAGACCTTGCTGGAAGAGGCGTGGTTCAACGCCGTGACGCTTTCTGTCAAAGAGGCATGCATGCGTTTTTCTACGCAGATCCCATGGGATGCTGATCAAGAACGAGAAGCTAGATTCAAAGCCGAAGAGAAGTTGTCACGAGTACGAGAGCTCTTTGAAAGCTCGAGCTTTCCTCTGGGGGGAGTTACCGGCGGGGAGGCGCACGACATGCTTGAGGCGGCGGCCGCCGCTCTCAAGGTGAAGGGTCCTTCAACGCGAGATTCCATCTCTCGTGTTGCGCAGACGCTCGAGCGCGGCCAAATGCGTCTGCAACGCTTCGACGCGGAATTTGATGCGCTAGGCGAACTCATATCTCGGCTGAAGTTTCTGGCTCGGATCGGTCGCGAAGATGAGCCTATCGAAGGGTCGCCTGTGACAACTGACCCCAGGCAACTCGGAGCGGAACTTACCGTCACCCAAGCTGACATTCGCTCCGCGGAAGCGGCGGTTGCCGGACTTCGAGCGCAAGGTTTACGCGCGCCAGTGCAGGCGCGCGAATTGGTGACCGAAACAGTACAACAGATAGAGTCTCATCTGAGAATTGCGGGCGCAGCCGCTAACGCTCCAGAAGTGGACGTCGACATGATCGCGGCGCAGATCGGCTTGGCGCAACACGCCGCCGTGTCGCTGAGCGAGCGTGCAATCGAACTAGGCGACGCGGTGCTAGACTTTTTGGAGCGTGTCGGGCGGACGCTGCGGGAACGTCTGGTGCAGGCGACGCAAGCAGTGGCTCAGTTGCTACGGCGCCGAGAGGTGCTCGAAGCGCCGGCGCCGCCTCCGCCCGAACTTTCCAATTACGAATACTTTTGCAAAATACTTGAAGGCTGGAAGCTCCAAATGGAGCACCTAGAGTCCCGCTATCGGTACTTAGAGGCAGCGCCGCCGGAGACATTTATCCATGATCTGAAGCGCACCTTCGGTCAGTTGCCTCTGCCTCCGGCGTTGGTCCCGGTGGAGATCGCCGCCGTTGTCGAGAATCTACGGACTTTCGCCGCGACGTTCCGGATCGATATAGAGTACGATACCTACGACGAAGTGCATGGGATCAAAGTGCAGTTCTCGATCATGGTTCGAGAGTCTCCGGCTGGTTCGAGCGAAAGCCCGATCCTGCAACTGTCGCTTATAAAGAATCTCTATCATGCCTTTGAATTGGGTGGCGGGCGTCCGATCCAAAATGATGTGATTGCGGAAAGAGTGATCCACTTCTAACGCCACGCATCCAAAGACGCCCGCCAGAGCATCACAGCACAAGGCCCGCTCGGACGGGCCGGAGGACGAGGATGGCGTCGCTTGAGTTGAAGGGCGTAGGGAAAGCCTACGGCCGCAAACGCGTGCTGCAGGACATTTCGCTGACGTTTGAGCCTGGCTTGACGCTGCTGGTGGGACCGAGTGGTGCGGGGAAATCGACGCTGCTCAGGCTGATCGCAACGGCGGAGCGGCCGAACAAGGGCTCGATTGTCTGGGGCGGCGGGCGCGGCGCGTTGCGGCGTACGCTTGGTTACGCACCGCAAGCGGTGGATTTGCCGGAGGATCTGACGGCGCGCGAATTTGCGATGCATATCGCGGCGCTCAAAGGTTTGAACCTCGGCCAAGCTGACAAGCAGTTCGGCGCCATCACCGACGCGATCGGGCTGCATGCGGACATCAACAATCGGATCGCGAGCTTCTCCGGCGGCATGCGCCGGCGCTTGGTGTTCGCGCAAGCGTTGCTGGGTGAGCCGCAAGTGCTGGCGCTCGACGAGCCGACGGCGGAGCTGGATGGCGAGACGGCGCGGAAATTGGGTGCGCTGATTGTTGAGCGCGCGCGCGCCGGCGCGATCGTGGTGATGACGACGCACCTGGCCGATGAGCTTGCGCCGCAAGCGCGGGCGGTGCTGCGCGTGGAGAATGGCGCTGTGACGCCCGCGCCGGTGCGGGCGCTGGAGGGCGCGGTTTGAACGCCGCTGTTATCGCCGGCTCGTCGCTGACGACGTCGTTGCTGCGCTATGGCCGCAGCCGCGCGCTCTGGCTGATGCTGCTCGTCGCGCCTTTGGGCGCGCGTTACATGCTGCCGTTCGAAGATGGCGGCGGCATCAAGATCGCGGTGGGCAATGCGCTGCCGCTGATGACATCGCCGTTTCTCGGCGTTTCGCTCGGCATCATCGTCTCAACCTTGGTCATGCCGATTGCGTGGCTCTACCTGCGTTCGAACACGACGCGCCGCCAGCCATGGCAGGTGGAAGAAACAACAGCCGGATCGCGCGTGGGGATTGCGTTGGGGCGCTTCGTGGCGGACGCGCTGGTGCTGTTGGGCGTGCTGGCGGCGCTCAACCTCGCAGGCATCTATCTCGCTACCTTCATGCTCGAAGGCGATGCGCTGAACCTTGCGGAGCTGAGCTTTGCGATGTGGGTGGTCGCGGGACCAGCGATGATTGGCGTTGCGGCGCTGCGCATTCTGTTCGATGCGCGGCCGCTGTTGCGCTCGGGCTTCGGTGACTTCGCGTATTTCTGTGTGTGGATCGGCTCGATCGCGGCGCCGGTCGCGACGGAGAAGGCCGAGCCAAGCTTCGCTTCCAACATGTGGGACTTTGCCGGCTTCGTGACGCCGCTGAAGTACGGCGCGCCGGCAGGCACGGATAGCTTCTCCATCGGCGGCGGCTTCCTGGCGACGGAGACGATCGAACTCGATGTCATGGCTGGGCTGATGTCGCCGGGGTATTTGGAGTCGCGACTGGCGTGGGTCGGCATCGCGGTGGCGCTGGTGGTGGTCGCAGGTCTGATCTACGCGCCGCACAAGGCGAAGAAGAAGGCTGTGCTGGCTGGCCGTTTAGGCGCCTTGCTCAATGCCGGGCCGCCGCCACGCGTGGTCGCAAACGCGCCCGCGGCAAAACGGGCGCTAATGGATGCGCTTGGGCTGGTGGTTGCTGAGTTTCGGTTGATCGGCTCGGGGCGCGCGTTCCTGTTGCTCGCGGGCTTGGTCGCGGCGATCACAGCGGTGGCGCCAGATTTCCGGCACACGGGCAGTACGGCGGCGTTGTTGCTGCTGCTCTTTGCGCTCTCCGCTCATGCGGGGCGGAGTGAGGCGCGTGGTTTGGTGGCGCTGACGAAAGTGGCGCCGTTTGCGCCGATCGCGCGGCGCGTGGCGTTCGTGGTGGCGGGCGCTGCGTGGTCGGCGCTGCTGGCGCTGCCGGCGATGGTGCGGCAACCGCCGCTGGAGGTGTTGTCGCTGGCCTCGGCCACGGGCGCGATTGCGGCGACAGTCGCGATTGTGCTCTCGACGCTGACAGGGTCATCGTTTGCAGCGCGCCTGGTGTTGCTGGTGCTTTGGTACGGCTACGCGTCGTCGTGATGTTGTGCGCGCGCGGGCGCGCCGCTATCTCGGTTTCATGAAAGAAGCACGGTGTGGCTGCGGCGCGTTGCGTGTGCAGGTCGAGGGTGAGCGCGAGGCGGTGGTTGCGTGCGCGTGCAGCGATTGCAGGCGCAGGAGCGGCGGGCCGTTCGGCATGGGCGTCTATTACAAGCGCGATCAGCTGACGTTCATAGGCGAAGCGCGCGAATACACGCGGCCGACCGAGAGCGGCAACACGTTTACTAACGCGTTTTGCCCGGTGTGTGCGACGAGCTTGTATTGGTGGGGCTCGCGCGACACGAGCCGCATTGGTGTTGCGGTGGGTTGCTTTGACGCGAGCGAGCAATTCCCGCCGGATCGCTCAGTCTATGACTGCAACAAGCAGGACTGGGTGCGGTTCGGCGATGATGTGCCGGGTTTCGAGCGCGGGCGGGATAGTAAGCGGACGCGTTAGTGCGTGGCGTCGTGCTTCGACAGGCTCAGCATGACGCCAACTCACACATCGGCGCCAGCCATGGCGTCACCCTGAGGCTGTCGAAGGGCGACGTCGCGCACTGAGCGTGCCGGCCGGACACCGGCGGTCGACATCAACCCCCGCTCGCTTCGCCGGTGGCGCCGCAGGCGGCGCATTTGCCGGATTGCTCCACTGTGAAGTGGCCGCAGGCCGAGCACGGGTCGTTGCGATAGCCGGTGGCGACCGGTTGCTTTGGCGCTGCCGCTTGCGGCTCTTTGCGGTCGCGGATGTTTTCGACAACCGAGCGCGGGCGCAGCATCACCAGGTTGTCGGGCGAAGCGCCGCGGGCGAAGCCGCGTGAGATGAGGCGCGCTGCGCTTTCGGCGTCGGTGGCGCGCTTGCTCAAGCCATCGCCGCGCGCGTCGAACGGATCGACCTGGGCGAGATCGCCACGGCCGAGATAGGAGACGGCGAGCTCGCGGAAGATGTAGTCGAGGATCGAGGTGGCGTGACGGATTGTTTCGTTGCCTTTGACCTCGCCCGCCGGTTCGAAGCGGGTGAACAGGAAGGCGTCGACGTACTCTTCGAGCGGCACGCCGTATTGCAGGCCGATCGAAATTGAGATCGCGAAATTGTTCATCAGCGAGCGGAAAGCGGCGCCTTCCTTGTGCAGGTCGATAAAGATTTCGCCGAGCTCGCCGTCATCGTACTCGCCGGTGTGCAGATAGACTTTGTGGCCGCCGACGATGGACTTCTGGATGTAACCCTTTCGGCGTTCGGGCAGGCGGCGGCGCTGATGATGCGCGGGCGCCTCTTGTGCGGGCGTTGCGGCTGCGGCCGGTATTGGCGTCGGCGCGGGCGCTTCTTCGTCCTCGATCGGTGAGAGCGTCAGCGTGACCGGCGGCGCTTCGGCCTCGATGCGGATGAGCGCAATGCCTGCGGCTTGTGCGGTTTCGAGCAGCGCATGGCGGCGCGGGGCGTTGGCGAGATCGAGCGTGAG
>CAYUOC010000152.1:0-8986 GCA_964446305.1 uncultured Terricaulis sp.
GCCGACTTGTTGGAAGTAGGTGTACTGCGACACCTCCATTCCATCGCACCACACTTCCCAGCCTAAGCCCCAGGCGCCGACAGTCGGGTTCTCCCAATCGTCTTCGACGAAGCGAATGTCGTGCAGCAGCGGATCGATGCCGATGCGCGCCAGCGAGTTGAGGTAGAGCTCCTGCAGGTTCGGCGGGTTCGGCTTCAGGATGACCTGATACTGATAATAGTGCTGCAGCCGGTTCGGGTTCTCGCCGTAGCGGCCATCCTTCGGCCGCCGCGAGGGTTGCACATAAGCCGCGCGCCAGGGCTTTGGCCCAAGCGAACGCAGCGTCGTCGCCGGATGCAGCGTGCCGGCGCCGACCTGCTCGTCATAAGGCTGGAGGATCGCACAACCCTTCTCCGCCCAGTAATTCTGGAGCGTCAGGATCACATCCTGGAAACAGCGGGGCGCTTTGTGGCCGGTCATGGGCGGACGCGTACCGGCGCCCGCCCTTCCAATCAACAGCTTAGCGGAGGAAATCCGCCACCGCGGCTTGGAACGCCGCCGGTTGGTCGAACATGATGAAATGATAGCTGCCGTCGATCCGCACGAAGCTCACATTGGACGCCGGCGCGTACTGGCCGCGATAGAGCCCGTCGATCATCGCCTCCGGCCCCATGGGCGTGTCGTAAGCGTAAACCACAGTGATCGGCGTCTGCACGTTGGCGACTTCGCCACGCATGTCGGTGGTCATCACTTCGTACATGGCTTGCGTGAAGGTGGCGCGATCGGAGGCGACACTCCAGCCGACAACTTCGGCACGGCGCCCTTCGGTCTTAACAAGGCGTCCGACACCCATGTTCTGTTGCGCCGCGAACGCCGCGTCATCGAGCGCGGCGATCTGATCGCGCATACCGCGCGCTTGCGGCTCGACGCCCTCTGCCGTCGCCATCGGATTGAACATCGCCGAGAAGAACGGCAGCGAGTCGACAATCATCAAACGGCCAACCCGCTCAGGATGGCGGCGCGCGAGCATGAGACCGGTGAGACCGCCCATCGAATGGCCAATGATGGCGGGCTCGCCGGTAGTGTAGGCCTCGATGTATTGGGCGAGCTCTTCAACGACGGGATCGATCACCTGCCCCGCCGGCGCGCCGACCGGTTGGCCGGCGAAGCCATTGATCTGAACCAAGTGCAGCCGATGCGTCGCCGCGAGCGCCTCGGCTTGCGCCGCCCAAACGTCGCGGCTCGAACCTAAGCCTGGGATCAGGATGACATCCGGCCCGTCGCCACGAACGTCGACAGTGAAGCGAGATGGCGCGAACGGTTGCGCGTCGCTTGGCGTCGCCACGGCATTAATCAGGAAGGCTGCGAGCGAGCCGATCAGGAATTTCCGGGTGATTTCGAACATGACTTACCCCTCGGCGCTGACCGCGCCGTTCTTGTTGAACCCAATTGCGTTGAGACGTTGGCGCTAGCGGCTGCGCAGCCAATCGATGCCGCGCACGACAAAGAAGCCGAGCGCCATGAAGATCGGCGTCACCATCATCCCGCCTAGAAAGCTGGTCATCGGATCGGCGTCGCCGAACCAACGCATCAGCGCATCGCGCACGATCGCGAACGGCGCCCCGGTAAACGCGAACGTCACCTGAATGAGCGCAATCGCGATCAAGCCGATCAAACTGCCCCAATACCAGGCGATGTAGTGTGCGTGCTTGGCGACCTCGTCGAAGGTCGCGAACTCAAGCACCGCCAGCACACAGAACGCGACCAGCGCCACAAGCAGCGGCCAATGGATCGCGATCCCGCCAATGCGCCCAGCGAGAGCCAAGGCAACCAGCGCCAGGCCAAGGACGACCATCAAAATCCGCACCAAGGCGCGGCGCTTGTTTTGCGATGCAGGCAAAATGGACATGCGGCACGTTCCTATTCAGCGGCTTGCGCGACTTCATCGTCGCTGAAGATTTGTTCGATCGGCAGAGCGAAAACCTTGGCGATCTTGAAGGCGAGCGGCAGCGACGGATCGTACTTGCCGGTCTCGATCGCGTTCACGCTTTGACGGGAGACGTCGAGCTTGTCGGCGAGATCCGCCTGGCTCCAATTGCGCTCGGCGCGCAGGACTTTGAGGCGGTTTCTCATTTGTAGCGCAGCCGCACGAAGCAGAGCGCCACGCCCCACGAGCCAATCAGGATCGGCAGCACCCAGATCAGCGGCAGATGCGGAAAGCCCGCCCACTCCTCAAGGAAGCCGTAGCTGAAGGTGCCGAACGCCGTGACACCCGCGGCGATCATCACCGCTTCACTTTGAATGCGGCGCTGAAACTCATCGATGCCGTTCACAAAGGTGATGTACGCGCGCAGCATCATCAGCGCGGGCAGCATCGGCGCGATCGCCGCAATGACGATCACCCAGTGTGGCACGTCCAGCCGCGTCGCATAGGCGCCCGCGATCACAATTACGGTGTAGAGCAACCCCGCGACAATCATCTCGCGCGCGTAGCGCTGCTCGACCGGTTTCAATTTGTCAGGCACAGGTTCAGACACGTCTCTTCCTCACATCTCGAAGGTCACAGAAACCGAGCCGGCCGCAACGCGCAGGGCCAAGCCGTCTGGCTGCACCGCGAGCGTCACCTGCACCGGGCTCGCCGCACTCTGCAGGGTCGGCATTTGCCCGCCGCTGGCCAGCGCAACCGAAACCGCCACCGCGATCGCGACAATCGCTCCCATGCTCCACCGCTTCATCGAACCCTCCATCAAGCGACCTTGTCTGCTTGCTAAGCATACTTGACACGCGAGTCCGCGCTTGTCAAGCGCCCTTGTCAAATAGTCGACTGTCCTTGCCGTTTGCGCCGGCCGGGGAATCCGCAGCATCCTGTCGTCATGGGGATTTGTGGGATCGACGAGGCGGGGCGCGGGCCCTGGGCGGGGCCGGTGGTGGCCGCGGCTGTCATCCTGCCGGCCAAGAAGCGCCCGAAGGGATTGGCGGACTCCAAGCAGCTGAGCGCCGAAGCGCGCGAAGAGCTGGCGCTCGCCATCCGCGCCTGTGCGGCGGTCAGCGTTGGCGTCGCCAACCCAGACGAGATCGATCAGATCAACATCCTGCAAGCCACATATCTTGCGATGCGCCGCGCTTTTGAAGGCTTGCCGGAGCGGCCCGTGGCGGCGCTTATCGACGGCAATTCCGCGCCGGAGCTGCCCTGCCCGATCGAGATGATCATCGATGGCGACGCTTACGTCGCCTCGATCTCAGCTGCCTCGATCATCGCCAAGGTCGAGCGCGACCGGATGATGGTCGAGTTCTGCGCGCAATATCCGGGCTACGCCTTCTCCAAGCACAAAGGCTACGGCACCCCCGAGCACCAGAAGGCGCTAGCCGAACTCGGCCCCTGCCCGATCCATCGCCGCAGCTTCAAGCCGGTCCGCGACGCTTTGGGCCTCGCCGCATAAGCAAGGCGGCGTTTACATGAGGCTCCGCCTCACTATGTTCCGCCCATGACCGGGGACGCCGCCAAACCACAACGCACCGACATTTCCGCGCTCGCCGTATGGCTTGCGTGCGCGGCGCTCTACGTCGTGTTCATGTATTTCGCTTTCACGCAGCCGAGCGTGTTGAAGGGCGAACTTGGCCTGTTGGAGAACGCACAGACCGTTATTCTGGTGATCTCGCTCGTGCTCGCGGTGCGGCTCGCGCTTCAGAAGCACGAGAAGTGGCTGAAGTGGTGGCTGATCCTGATCAGCGTCGGCGTGTTCTATCTGCTCACCGAGGAGACCAGCTGGGGCCAGCACTATTTCGGCTGGGAGATGCACGGCTTCTTCGAGATCTTCAACGACCAGGGCGAAAACAACATTCACAATTCAAGCTCGTGGTTCGATCAAAAGCCGCGCGCGGTTTTGTTGTTCGGCATGATCCTCGGCACGATCGTGCATCCCTTGGTGAAGCACTTCCGCAATGGCCGCGGCCTGTTCGACAATCCGTGGTGGCTCGCGCCGACGCTTGTTTGCCTCGGCCCCGTGGTCTTCTCGCAGATCGGCGCGCTGCCCGAGCGCATCGACGATCTCGGCGTTTCGACCTTCTCAGCGCAGGCGTTCACCGGCGGCTATCGCTCAAGCGAGATGGAGGAGGTCTATATGTACCTCTTCTTCGTCGCCTACCTGCTATCGCTTGGGCTGCGGCTCAAAAATCGTCCCGCCTGAAAAATAAACATGGTTAACGGCCGCGGACTCTTGATTCGCGGACTCCGTCAAGCGAGATTCCCCCGGCTTCCGGGGGACAAATGGCGCGCCACTTCAAAGATAAGATCATCGAAGGCGATTGCATCGAGGAGCTGAAGAAGCTCGCCACTGGCAGCGTCGATCTGGTCTTCGCCGATCCGCCCTATTTCATGCAGCTTGGCGGCGCGCTGACGCGCCCGGATCAATCGAACGTCGATGGCGTCGATGACGAGTGGGACAAGTTCGAGGACTTCGCCGCCTACGATAATTTCACGCGCGCCTGGCTCACCGAAGCGCGCCGCGTGCTGAAGCCGAACGGCGCGATCTGGGTGATCGGCTCGTATCACAACGTCTTCCGCCTCGGCGCCGCGATGCAGGACCTGGGCTTCTGGATCTTGAACGACATCATCTGGCGCAAGACCAATCCGATGCCGAACTTCAAAGGCACCCGCTTCACCAACGCGCACGAGACTTTGATCTGGGCCGCGCGCTCAAAGGAAGCGAAGTACACGTTTCACTATGACGCGCTGAAAATGCTCAACGATGAGCTGCAGATGCGTTCCGACTGGACGCTGCCGATCTGCACCGGCTCTGAACGCCTGAAAAACCGCGAAGGCCGCAAGCTCCACTCGACGCAGAAGCCGGAAGCCCTGCTCCACCGCGTTGTGCTCGCCACCACCAAGCCGGGCGAAGTGATCCTCGATCCCTTCTTCGGCACCGGCACCACCGGCGCGGCGGCCAAGCGCCTCGGCCGCCACTATATCGGCATCGAGCGCGATGCGGAGTACGCCGAAGGCGCCCGCGCGAGATTGAAGAAAATTAAACCGGTTTCGATCGAGGATTTGGAAGTGACCAAGTCCAAGAAAGAGGAGCCGCGCGTGCCTTTCGGTCAAGTCATCGAAGCCGGCTTCATCCATCCAGGCGCCTGGCTGATCGCCCCCAACGGCAAACGCGCCCGCGTGCGCGCAGACGGTTCGCTCGCGCTAGGCGATGCGACGGGCTCCATTCACCGCATTGGCGCTCTCGCCTCCGACGCACCGGCCTGCAACGGTTGGACGTTCTGGAGCTTGGAGACGAAGCAAGGTCCAAAGCCGATCGATCTCTTCCGCCGCGAAATCCGCCGGCAGATGGCGATGGCGCCGAGCGCGTAGAGACGCGCAGCATTATCACTCAGTAATTTCCGCACGTCCGTCGCACACGCGGCGCGCTCCGTCGCAATCCATTTTCATCGACACATCCATGACGTGTTCGCCGCGCATCTCCAACGCGCGGGATTGGGAATGGGAGTGTACGTCATGAAACACATCGTCATCGCAGCGTTCGCGATCTCCGCCATCGCACCGCTCTCCGCGCACGCGCAGGAACGCATGAGCGACGCGCGTTACATCGCGGCGCAACATTGCCTTGCTTACGCCGATCTCACGCAATTGCGGACTGATCCGGTCGATGTCAGCGCGCTGCGCGAGGCGGTATCGAACGGCTATCGCAGCAGCGCCATAGCCTCCGAAGCGCGGGAAAATGCGCGGCGCATTCGTGGACGCGCCAACAATCTGACCACTTTCGCCGACGGCGAGCAGGAATTGCGCACATTGCGTGATGAAGCGTGCGCGCCGTTCGTCGAGCGCGGCCTTGTCAGCATCCAGGGGCACAATTCTGGCGCACGCTAAGACCGTCTGACGGCTAGCCGGCGCGGGCGCTCGCCACGAAAAAGGTGGCGACGCCTACGCAGGCGGCGAACGTCAGCGTGATCGCGAGCCAAAGCCAGAAGCTCCTGACCGGAACCAACGGCCCAACCTGGGTATAACGTTCGCCGTCAAAGATCCGCACGCCACTAATCAACAGGTGGAGCATGGCCGAGCCGGCGAGCGCCAGGGCGATCCAATTGTTTTCAACAAGGTCCACGCGCCCAGCCTAGGCGCGGGGATGACGCCCGTCACGCTGGGCGCGCGCATTTGATTGACCCCTGCCCGCTTCGTAGCGCAAAAACGCGGCCGCAATGGCGGACAAACAGGAACTTCTGAACGTCGAGGCGGCGCTCGCGAAGGCCGAGTTGATGGCCGCGCTTTCCGACGCCACACGCGCGCGTCTGGCCAAGCAGGGCCAGCCCTGCACGGTAGAAACCGGCAAGCTCCTGTTCGCCAAGGGTGACAAGGGCGATGCGCTTTACGTCCTGCTCGAAGGCGAAGTTGAAGTGCGCAGCTCCACCGAGGGCGGCAAGGACGTGCGCATGGCATCGCTGAAGCCGCCGGCGGTCATCGGCGAGATGGCCGTGCTCGATGGGGGCGTGCGCTCGGCCGACATCGCCGCGATCCGCAAATCACGCTTCCTCCGCATCCACCGCGATCAGGCCATTGCAGCGCTGGAGTCCGAGCCGAAGGCCCTGCTTAAGCTCATCGCGGAACTCTCGCGCCGCTTGCGTCATGCCGACGCCGCGATCGAGGACGCTCACACGCTCGACCTCGGCGGCCGCCTGGCGCAACGCCTGCTCGAAGAAGCCGGCGACAGCGCCAGCATCACGCTGACTCAAACCGAGATCGCACGCCGCATCGGCGCCAGCCGCGAGAAGGTCAACCGCAAACTCCATGAATGGGCCGACGAAGGCTGGATCAGCATGGGCCGCGCCGGCATCAAACTTGTCGCGCGCGATCAGCTCAAGGCGCTGATCCAGGAAGCACGGGCAAACTAGCGGTACTCGCGCGCGACACTAGCGCGCTTGCGAGCCCTCCCGGTTGGCGTTACGGCGCCGCCACAAGATTTTGGGGAAACGCTCACATGATTGAACGGCGCACATTGTTGGCGGCGACGCTTGCCGCTCCTGTCCTTTCCGCCTGCGCGACAACGGACGTGCGGCCGTCAATGCCCGCGCTGCCGCATGACGACTCTTCCTACGCAAAGCCCGACGAAGCACGCGTGCTGAATGTCTCGCTCGATCTCAAAGCTGACTTCGATCGCAAAGTGCTCGCCGGCACATGCACGCTGACCATCGCAGCGCGCGAGGATGCGCGCGAGATTGTGCTCGACATTAAAGGGCTCAACATCGGCATCATCAGCGGCAACGGCCAAACACTGCCGTTCACGATCGGCGAAAGCGATGGCGAACGCGGCGCGCCGCTCACAGTGCAACTCAATGGCGCGCGTGAAATCACCATCGCCTACGAAACCTCGCCCGGCGCCGAGGCGCTGCAATGGCTGACGCCGCAGCAGACCTCGAGCAACAAGCCGTTCCTGTTCAGCCAAGGCCAATCGATCCTGACGCGCACCTGGGCGCCGACCCAGGACAGCCCCGGCATCCGCCAAACCTACGACGTTCGCCTCGTCGTTCCCGAAGGTCTCACCGCGGTGATGAGCGCCGAAATGCTGACGCCGAACGGCGAGCCGGCCGAAGGTGGCCGCGCCTTCCGCTTCCGCATGCGTCACCCGGTGCCGATATATCTCATGGCTGTCGCCATCGGCGATCTGCGCTTCGGCGCCGTGAGTTCGCGCACCGGCGTGTGGGCAGAGCCCAGCGTGCTCGAGCGCGGCCTCTACGAATGCGGCGAGATGGAAGAAATGGTCCGCGCCGCCGAGGCGCTCTACGGCGAGTATCGCTGGGGCCGATACGACGTGCTGATCCTGCCGCCGTCATTCCCGTATGGCGGCATGGAAAACCCGCGCCTCACCTTCCTCACGCCGACATTCCTCTCCGGCGATCGTTCACTCACCTCGCTTATTGCGCACGAGCTTGCGCACTCATGGTCAGGCAATCTCGTCACCAACGCTGTGTGGGCGGATTCCTGGCTCAACGAGGGCTTCACCACCTATTTCGAGCACCGCATCTCCGAAGTCATCTACGGCGCCGAGCGCGTCGAGATGGCGCGCGCGCTCGAATGGGCCGGCATCCAGGAGGCGCTGACAACCGTGCCGCCGAACGGCCAGCGTCTGCATTTACGCGGCGACCGCAACGCAGGCGAAGGCAGCAGCGCTATTGTCTACGATAAAGGCGCGCTCTTCCTACACACCGCCGAACGCATCGTCGGCCGCCAGCGCTTCGATCGCTATCTGCGCTCCTACTTCGATCGCTACGCCTTCCAGCCGATGACGACGCAGCAATTCCTGGCCGACTTCCGCGAGCACGTCGTGCGCGGCGATACGGCGCTCGAACAGCAACTGCAGCTCGATACCTGGGCTTACGAGCCGGGCATACCCTCGAACGCGGAAGAGCCGCGGGCGCCGGAGTTCGATCGTGTCGATGCCGCGGTAGCCGCCTTCGCCGGCGGCAGCGCGCCGGATGCGGCGCTCTGGCAAGGCTGGGGCACCTATGAGCGCCAGCGCTTCCTGCAGAAGCTGCCGCGCGAACTCGCGCGCGATCGCATGGATGCGCTCGAAGCCGCGTTCAATCTCAATGCCACGGGCAACAGCGAGGTGCTCTTCAACTGGCTCGAACTGGTCGTCGCCAATCGCTACGACCCGGGCGTCGCCTCGCTCACGCACTTCTTGTCGAGCCAAGGCCGCGGTAAGTTCGTTCGCCCGCTCTATCGCGCGCTGATGGCCGAAGGCGAATGGGGCCAACCGATCGCGCGGCGCATCTACGCCACGGCGCGGCCGATGTACCACCCCATCGTCGCCAGCGGCGTCGACCGGATCGTCAACGCGTGACCATAGTCACGGCGGCCAGCACTTCGCGCCGCTACTTTCTCCTCATCGAACTCGGGGAGAGACGAACGTGACAACCGCCATCAAAACCAAATTCGCAAGCCTGGCCCTGGCAGCAGCGCTTCTCCTTCCTGGCGCGCTGGCCACTTTGAACCAGGCGGCGCAGATCG
>CAYUOC010000153.1:0-8976 GCA_964446305.1 uncultured Terricaulis sp.
CGGCTGACATGCCGCGTGCACGATGAGTGCAACGGCTCGGACGTGTTCGGCTCCGACATCTGCACCTGCCGCCCCTATCTCACGCACGGCATCGAAGAATGTATTCGCGAGGCCCAGAGCGGGGGTGGCGGGCTCATCGTCTACAATCGCAAGGAAGGCCGCGCGCTCGGCGAGGTGACGAAATTTCTCGTCTATAACGCCCGCAAACGTCAGCCTGGCGGCGATCAAGCGGCGACCTATTTCGAGCGCACCGAGTGCGTCGCTGGCGTCCAAGATGCGCGCTTCCAGCAATTGATGCCGGATGTGCTGCATTGGCTCGGCATCACACGCATCGATCGCTTCGTCTCGATGTCGAACATGAAGCACGAGGCGATTGCGGGCTCTGGCATCGACATCGGCGAACGCGTGCCAATCCCGCCGGAACTGGTGCCGCCGGACGCGAGCGTCGAACTCGAAGCAAAGAAGGCCGCCGGCTATTTCAGCGCTGAGGCGGCGCCATCCGAAGACGATTTGACCCGCGTGGTGGGCCGTGACCTCAAGGACTTCTGAGATCGATCCGGTGCGCTCGCTGATGACAGCTCGTGCCGTGCGACAGCACGCCGAGAAAATGCTTGCACTGGCGGAGGCTGATCAACTCGAGAATTGGACGTTCCATCCTGACGCCTTGCCTGCGTGTGCGGACTTCGTGGCGGCTGTGGTGCGCAGACGCTATCCAATGCTTGCCGTGCCGTTTCATGCGCGCTGGCGGCACTTCGTTTTCGGTGGCCGCGACTATTGGCAAGACATCGCGCGGGAAGCGCAGTGGCGTGATCGCGACGCCAAGGCTCGCGCGTGCTTCGATCTGGCGATTACCTCGGTGCTGCTCGATGCCGGCGCTGGCGCGAATTGGCGTTTCCAGGATCCGGGCGCCGATCTCACTGCCTCACGCTCCGAAGGGCTGGCGCTTGCCAGCCTTCGCTTGTTTGAGTGGGGTGGCTTCTCGGCTGATCCAAGCGATCCGCTGCGCGCAGATGCCGAAGGGCTGGCGCGCCTCGATGAAGCTTCGCTCGGCGACGCTTTTCAATCGCGCCCAGGAAATGCCCTCGAGGGCCTCGGTGGGCGCACGCGGCTGCTCAATCGGCTAGGGCAAAGCGTGGATGCGCGCCCTGAGCTGTTTGCGCTGAGCGATGCGCCACGGCCAGGCGGGTTATTCGACGTGCTGAAAGCACGGCGTTCGGCCGATGGCACGCTACCCGCGCCGATCATTCTTGAGACGCTGCTCGAAGCGCTCAATCCGATCTGGGAGAACCGTCCTGCATTTCTCGGGCGTCCGCTCGGTGACTGCTGGCCGCATCCGGCCGTAGGGTTCGTGCCGTTGCACAAGCTCTCTCAATGGCTCGCCTATTCGCTGATCGAGCCTCTGCAGGAGGCAGGCGTACCCGTCATCAATATCGACGGGCTCACGGGCCTTGCCGAGTACCGCAACGGCGGCCTCTTTATCGATATGGGCGTATTGCAGCTCAAGCATGCCCCCCCAGACCGAATCTACAACGTCGCGGATCAGGCGATCATTGAGTGGCGCTCGCTGACCGTCGCGCTATTGGACCGAATTGCAGATCTCGTGCGCACACGGTTCGACGTCACGGACGCGGCCTTCCCTCTCGCCTGCGTGTTAGAAGGCGGCACCTGGGCCGCCGGCCGCGAGATCGCGCGGCAGAAGCGCAGCGATGGCGGCCCACCCCTTCTCATTCACAGCGATGGCACGGTGTTCTGATGCAAGATGTGACGATCGTCGATCACCCGCTGGTGCAGCACAAGCTCACCATCCTGCGCGACAAGGATACGTCGACGCGTTCCTTCCGCGGCCTGCTGCGCGAGATCAGCGTGCTCATGTGCTACGAGGTTACGCGTGACCTGCCGCTTGAGGATATCGAGATCGAAACGCCCGTCGCGGCGATGAAAGGCAAACGCCTCGCCGGCAAGAAGCTCGTGTTCGCACCAATCCTGCGCGCCGGGATGGGACTATTGGACGGCATGCTTGAACTGGTGCCGTCGGCCCGTGTGGCGCATATCGGGCTCTATCGCGATCCGAAGACGCTGAAGGCGGTGGAGTATTATTTCAAGGCGCCGAGCGATGTGGCCGAGCGGCTCGTGATCGTCATCGATCCCATGTTGGCGACGGGACATACAGCCGTTGCGGCTCTTGATCGCATCAAGGAGCACGGCGTGAAGGACATTCGCTTTGCTTGCGTGATCGCGGCGCCCGAAGGCGTGGACGTGCTGCGCAGTCATCATCCAGACGTGCCGATCTGGGCCGCCGCGGTCGACGAGCGTCTCAATGAGCACAGCTACATCGTGCCCGGCCTTGGCGACGCTGGTGATCGCCTCTACGGGACGAAATAGCTACTGCGCACGCGCGGCGGCAATGTGTTCGTCGATCTGACGCTCCAGCACCGGCAAGGTCACGCCGCCATTTGCCAGCACTGCGTCATGAAAAGCGCGAACATCGAAACGCTCGCCGAGCGCCGCTTCCGCGCGTTGGCGCAGTTCGATGATCTTCAACTCGCCGATCTTGTAGGCGAGCGCCTGGCCCGGCCAGCCGATGTAGCGATCGATCTCGGTGCGCACTTCATGGGTCGAAAGCGCGGTGTTGGCCGTAAGGTAGTCAAGCGCACGCTGACGCGACCAGCCCATGGAATGCATGCCCGTATCCACAACGAGCCGGCACGCGCGCCACATCTCATAAGTCAGCCGGCCAAAGCGCTGATACGGCGTGTGATAGATGCCCATCTCTTCACCGAGACGCTCGGCATAGAGCCCCCAGCCTTCGCCGAACGCATGCGGATAGAAGCTGTTGCGGAACGCAGGCAGCCCCTCCAGTTCGCGCGCGAGCGAGATTTGCGTGTGGTGGCCCGGCGCTGCCTCGTGCGCGGTGAGCGACGGCAGAACATAGAGCGGGCGCGTGTTGAGCGCGTAAGTGTTGACCCAGTATTCGCCCGCTTGACCGAGCCTCCCGCCGCTATAGCGGCCGCCGGTGTAATTTGGCGCAATCGCGGCCGGCACGGGCTGCACCGTGTAAGGCCGGCGTGGGATACGGCCGAAATAGTTCGGCATCTGCCCATCGATCTCGCGCGTGATCCACGCGGCTTCCCGCAGCAACTGCTCGGGCGTGGTTGCATAGAATTGCGGGTCCGTGCGCAGGAAGGCCAGGAACTCCGCGAATGTGCCTTCGAAGCCGGAGGCGCGCATTTCCGTTTCCATCGCCGCGCGAACTCGGGCGACCTCGCGCAAGCCGATCTGATGGATCTGCTGTGGCGTAGCGTCCGGGAGCGTCGTGTAATAACGCACGAGATCGGCGTAGTAGGCACGACCGTTCGGAAGCCGTGTCGCTGCGATCGTCGTACGGGCGCGTGGCGCGTACTCGGTTTCGAAGAACGTGCGGAACTCATCGAATGCGGGAATGACACTGTTCGCAATGGCTGCGCGACCTGCCTCACGGAGCCGTGGCCGGTCCGCCTCGGGAATACTGGTGGGGAAGTTTGCGAAGGGCGCATAGAAGCTGGTGGTCTCGGGGTTTTCAAAGCGAAAGCCGCCTATGACTTGCGACACGCCGCCGATGATCTCGCGTGGCAAGGTGAACCCGTCGCGAATGCCAGTGCGCATGTTGGCGATCTGCTCGCGAAAGTAGCGCTGCACGTCGTTGAGCCGGGCAATGTAGTTCTCGTAATCGCGCACCGTGCGAAGAGCGCCTGCATCGTCGATCAACAGAATTTCCGAGTAGAACCCGCTGTCACTGTTGAGCGGCAATCGCCAATCATCGTAGCGCGCAAGCTGCACGCGCTGGCCGATCATGAACTCGAACAGATCGTAGCTCACCTGCTCCTGATGCGAGAGCTGGCCGCGATTGATGGCGCGCAGGCGCGTGAGGAAGGCCTCATTCTCTCGCGTCTGACGCGCCTGCGTCTCCGGCGTCACCGATGCCAGGCGATCATCGTAATCGTGGATGCCGGCGCTCGTCGCGGACAGCGGATCCTCGCGATACACGAAGGCGCGCTCATCGGCGAACAGGCGCGCGAGATCGGCGTTGGCGGATTGCGCCGCGGCGGGCGTTGCGCAGATCAAAACCGCTGCGGCGGCCATCAGGTGCTTCATAGTCTACTCGTTCGCTGGCGTCGCCGACGGGTCGCTCTTTGGTTTGCCGGAGAACGCGGCGCCAAGCAGCAGCGCGGCGGCATACAGGACTACAACGACGACGCCCCAGCGCAGCCACACGATCGGCAGTTCTTTCACGATGAACGCAGCGATGAGCACCGCCGGGATGCCGCCAAACGCAAGGCCGAGCACCACGCGCAGATCGATGCGGTCGGCCGCGATAAAGCGGAAACCTGTCGTCGGCATCAGAAAGGCGCAGGCGCCGGCCATGATCGGAAACGCCAAGCGAGGATCGAGGCCGAGCAAGCTCAACAGAATTAGCGATGGTGCATAGAGACCGATGCCGAAGGACATCAGCACGCCCATGACGAAATGCGCAGCGACGGCGATGTAGAGATAGGAGCCTTCAAGCGCTGTGGCGGAGCCGCCCATCGGAAAGAGCTGCAGATTGCTCATGGCGTAGAGCGCCGCGGCAATGATCAAAGCCAGGCCCACAATGCCCTGAACGAAACGAACCGGTGCGCGCACAACGATCGGCGCGCCGACCAAACCGCCCATGACCGCCGCCACGATGCAGGCGACAAGCAAAACCGGGCTCACATGCACACCGAGGATCACGATGAAGATCGAGGCTTGGGCGATTGTCGGCAGCGCATGGCCGACATTGAGCGTCGCCGGAATGAAGCTATCCGGCACCATTTTGCGGAACTTGAGCCACGCTGTTGTCGGCGCGAACGAGCCAATGCCGAGCGTGTCGAAGAAGTTGGTCACAGCGCCGAGGCCGATGGATTCCAAGTTCGGCGTAAGCTGCTTACGTTCGGCCGCCTTGCGAATAAGCGCGATCGTGAAGACCAAGCCGAGCGCCGCCAGCAGCCCGAGCAAAATGTATAGAACCAAGACCCGCCTCCCCTAGCGTTTCGCGCTACTGGATCATGGGCGCGCTAGCCGCGCAAGCCGCGTTAGACGACCTGGAAACCGTGTGCGAAGCGATCTTCGGTATCGATCCAGATTTCGTTGCGGCCAGTTGCGATAGCAGACCCCTCGATCGACGGGATGATCGCCGGCTTGCCGCCAATTTCGGTTTCAGCTTCGACGCGACCGGTGAAGCGAGAGAAGATGTAGCTCTCGTGAACGAAAGCGTCGCCAAGCTTGAGCTTGCCCTTGGCGTGTAGATGAGCGAGGCGCGCTGATGTGCCAGTGCCGCACGGCGAACGGTCGATGGCCTTGTCGCCATAAAAGACGGCGTTTCGGCCGTGGGCGCCTTCGCCCTTGGGCTTGTCGGCCCAGAGCACATGGCTGACGCCGCGAATGGTCGGATCGAGTGGATGCACCGGCTCAATCTGTTCACGCACCAGTTCTCGAATGATGGGCGAGAGCTGCAGGATGCGCGCGGCGCCGAGATCGTCGAGGCCGGTGTAGGCGCCTTGCGGTTCGATGATCGCGTAGAAATTGCCACCATAAGCGATGTCGAGCGTGAGCAGGCCAAAGTTGGGCACGTCGATCTTGATGTTCGCAGCAGCGAGATAGCTCGGCACGTTGCGGATGCGCACGCTGTGGACGCGTTCGCCCTCCTGGCGGTAGGTCAGCTCAATCGTCCCGGCGGGCACTTCGGCGATGAATCGCCCGGGCGTGCGCGGCTTGATCAGTCCGTTCTCAATGCCGAACGTGACGATGCCGATCGTGCCGTGTCCGCACATCGGCAAGCAGCCGCTGGTTTCGATGAACAGGATGCCGACATCAGCATCCGGCGTCGCTGGCGGATAGAGGAAACCGCCGCTCATCATGTCATGGCCACGCGGCTCGAAGCAGAGTCCGGTGCGAATCCAATCATAACGCGCCATGAAATCCTGGCGGCGTTCGCTCATGCTGGCGCCGTTCAATTCCGGCTTGCCCTCGATGACGAGGCGAACTGGATTGCCGGCGGTGTGACCGTCGATGCAGCGGAAGGTGTGGCGCGTCACTCGGCGGACTTCAGCTTCGGGCGCGTCGCCGCCGCCCGCTCCACCATGGCGGTGACTTCGGCGCGGCGCGCGCCGGTGAGCGGATAGCGCGGCGGCCGCACACGCTCGCTGCCTCGGCCCATGATCTGCTCGGCTAGCTTGATGGACTGCACGAGATCATGCTCGGCATCCAAATG
The DNA here is from genome assembly GCA_964446305.1 of uncultured Terricaulis sp. Classification (GTDB taxonomy): domain Bacteria; phylum Pseudomonadota; class Alphaproteobacteria; order Caulobacterales; family Aquidulcibacteraceae; genus Vitreimonas. The sequence goes on from CAYUOC010000153.1 coordinate 6,269, forward strand.
CAGCAGCGGCATGAACCAGCGATAGATCGCAAGCGCGGTTTCGAGATCGCCACGTTTGTAGGCGTTGTAGAGCTCAAGCGATTCCTTCGGGAACGCATTGGTGAGGCCGGAAACCCAGCCCTTGGCGCCCAGCACCAGACCTTCAAGCGCGACATCATCGAGGCCGGCGAACAGCATGATCTTTTCGCCAACGGCATTGTAGAGGTCGGTAAAGCGGCGTGTGTCTGGCGCGCTCTCCTTCAGACAAACGATATTCGGAATATCGGCCAGCTGTTTGATCGCCTCGATACCGACGCTCACGCGATAGGCTGGCGGATTGTTATAGAGCATGATCGGCAGCGCCGTTTGTGCAGCGACCGCTTTGAAATGCGCGACGAGTTCATCTTCAGCTGGCACATAGACCATGGCCGGCAGCAGCATGAGGCCATCGGCGCCGATTTTCTCCGCGTCTTTCGCGAAAGCGATCGCGCGGTTGGTGTCAAACTCCGACACGCCGACAAGCACCGGCGCGCGTTTATCGACGGCTTCGACGGCGGCACGGAGCACGTCGCGCTTTTCGTCCGGTTCGAGCGAGTTGTTCTCCCCCACCGTACCCATGATGATCAGGCCATGCACGCCGTCCTTGATCAGCGCGTCCTGCACGCGCTGGGTCTCGGCGATATCGACCGAGAGATCGGGCTTGAATTGCGTCGTCGCTGCCGGAAACACACCATGCCAATCGACTTGCATTGACGCCCTCGCTTGCTTACGCGGCGAACTTATACGATCCGGTGTGGCGATGAAATCGATTCTGGTCATTGGCGGCGGGCTGGTGGGCGCCGCATGTGCGCTCCGGCTGCAAACGGCCGGCGTGCAAGTGACCTCGATCGATCCGGGCGATAAGCGGCGTGGCGCTTCCTACGGCAATGCGGGTCATATCGGGTCGGAGCAAGTGGCGCCCTGGTCAGCGTGGGGCAATGTGCTGCGCGCCCCGCGATCGAGCTTCGGCATGGGTGGACCGCTGGACTTTCGCTGGAGCGATGTGGCGCTATGGACGCCATGGTCGATGCAATTTTTGCGCGCTTGCGATCCCATGCGGTTCGAGCGCGGGCGTGAGGCTCTGACCGAACTGCTCGCGGACTCGCTTCCTGCCTGGCAGCGCCTTGCCGAGTTGGCTGGCGCGCCGGAGATCGTCATTCCACATGGTCACGCGACGGCATGGATGACGCCGCAAGGCGCGGACCTCGGACTGGCCGCCTTCGCCAAAGCAAAATGGGGCCGCACGACAAGCTATCGCGAAATGAATGCGGCGGAGCTTGAGCGCTATGACAGCGTGCTCAATCGCACGCCGCATGCGGCGGTGATTTTCAGCGGCAGCGGCCAAGTGAGCGAACCGCAGGCGGCGCGCGATGCGATCTTGGCGTCGTTCGCGGAGCGCGGTGGTGAAACGCTTGTGGGCAGCGTTGTTCGTCTTGAAGCGAATGGGCGCGTGCTCCTGCTCGATGGATCAACACGGCAAGCGGATGCGGTTCTGGTGTGCGCCGGGCCTTGGTCGCGGGCGCTGATGGAGCAGCTTGACGTACGCGCGCCGCTGATCGGCGAGCGCGGGTATCATTTGCAGAGTGCGGAGACCAATTGGCCGCGCGATTTACCGACGACGGTGTTTGACGAGAACTTCATTGCGGTCTCGCGGTTCACGAGCGGGCTGCGCTGCACGAGTTTCGTGGAGTTTGGCTCGCCGGATGCGCCGGGGGATGAGCGCAAATGGCGGCGTTTGCACCAGCGCATTGATGAGCTCGGGATCAAGTTTGAAGCAAACCCGGATCGCTGGGTCGGCTCTCGGCCGTCCCTGCCCGATTTCATGCCCGCGATCGGCCGCTTGGAGCGCGCGCCGAAAGTGCTTTACGCGTTCGGACACGCGCATTTGGGGCTGACGGAAGCGCCGATCACGGCAGAGATCATTGCGGCGATTGCAGCGGATAAAGCGTCACCAGTTGATATTGCGCCGTTTCGGATTGAGCGGTTTAGGTGAAGCAGACCTGCCCGCTTTCACCGACGTCGGACGCTCATGATGCGTTGAACCAACGGTCATAGCGAGGCTCCGACGAAAACCACATGGGCCAGAACCACCAGATGGCTGCCCCTATCACCAAACCGGCCGCCAAGAGCCATAGAATTCGCCTGCGGCTTTGAGGGGTCATCCAAGCCTCCTTGCGCGCTTACGAACTGAAGCGAATCTAACGCAAACTCGCGTTGATCTTCTCCAGATCGGCCACGCTCGGAATGAGGTCGGCGTCCGGCAGCTTGTTCAGCGGCGTGTCGACGGTGTGCATCGCGTCGTGCAGATCGCTCGCGTCTGGATCAACATAAAGCAACCCCGTCACGATCTCGCCTTCCGCGGCTTTACGCGCGAGGTAGCCTAGAGCTTCGTTGCGGTCCGTCGCGTCGTAATCGTCTTCGATCTTGCGCAGACTCAAGATCGAGCCGTCGTGCTGGACGACTTCTTTCAGTTCGCCCGGCTTGTAATCAGCTTTGATCGGCGCGCGCGGGGTGATGACGTCCATGCGGTTCACGGCTTCGTTGTGCTCGCGCACATAGTCGAAGCTCTTGGTGGAGCCAACGTGATTGTTGAACGCCACGCACGGGCTGATCACGTCGATGAACGACACGCCCTTGTGCGAGAGCGCGCCTTTAATCAGTGGCACGAGCTGGTTCTTATCGCCGGAGAA
>CAYUOC010000154.1:0-8958 GCA_964446305.1 uncultured Terricaulis sp.
CGCGTTCCGTCGCGCCAATGTTCAGTGAAGCGACCGCCTGGAACACCATCGGCGTCTCGTTGAGCGAGAGCGGGCGATAGAGCTGGCGCATGACTTCGCGCGCGCGCTCATCATTGGTACCGACGACGACGCGGTCCGGACGCTTGAAATCGCCGATGGCCGCGCCTTCGCGCAGGAACTCCGGGTTGGAAACCACGGCGAAATCGGCGCCGGGGTTGGTCTTCTTGATGATAGCTTCGACTTCATCGCCGGTGCCGACCGGCACCGTCGATTTGTTGACGATGACTGTGTAGCCGCTGATGAGGCCCGCAATCTCTTCGGCGGCGGCGTAGACGTAGGAGAGGTCAGCATGACCGTCGCCGCGGCGCGATGGCGTGCCGACGGCGATGAACACCGCGTCGGCGTCGCGGATCGCAGCGCTCGGATCGGTCGTGAAGAAGAGGCGGCCCTGCTCGACGTTGTCTTTGACGAGTTCATCGAGACCCGGCTCGAAGATCGGGATTTCGCCCTTCTGCAAACGCGCAATCTTGCCGGCGTCCTTGTCGACGCAGGTCACCGTGTGGCCGAAATCGGCGAAGCAGGCGCCCGAGACGAGGCCGACATAGCCGGTGCCAATCATAGTTACGCGCATGCTTAGATTTCCTGATTGTATTTGCCGACTTCGGCGAAGTTGGCGAGGCGTGGTTTTACTTCGTTGCGGAAGAGCGCCTTCATGTCGTCATCGCTGGTCATGCTTTCAACCACGACGACGAGTTCGGGCTTGTTCGATGAGGCGCGGACGAGCACCCAGGCGCCGTCTTCCAGCGTGACGCGGGCGCCGTTGACGGTGTTCACGTCGCGAATGGCGCGGCCGAGGATTTTGCCGCCTTCGGCCGCAAGCTTCTGATAGTCAGCGACGACGCGATCGACGATGCCGTACTTCTTCTCGTCATCGCAGTGCGGGCTCATGGTGAGCGAGGTGTAGCTCTTGGGCAGCGCGTTCTTCAGTTCGCTAAGCTTCTTGCCCGGATTGCGGTCGAGCATGGCAAGCACGGCGGCGGCGGCGACGATGCCGTCGTCGTAGCCAAGCCCGAGCGGCTCGCGGAAGAAGAAGTGGCCTGACTTTTCGAAGCCGGCGAGGGCGCCAAGTTCGGTGGTGCGGCGCTTGATGTAGGAGTGGCCGGTCTTCCAGTAATCGACCTTGGCGCCGTTGGCTTTCAGCACGGGATCGATGGCGTAGAGGCCGGTCGACTTCACATCCGCCACGAAGGTCGCGTGCTTGTGCTCGGCGCTGAGATCGCGGGCGAGCATGAGGCCAACTTTATCGGCGAAGATTTCATCGCCTTCGTTGTCGACGACGCCGCAGCGATCGCCGTCACCATCGAAGCCGAGGGCGAGATCGGCGCCGTGCTTTTTCACCGCCGCCGCCATGTCGTGCAGCATTTCGCTGTCTTCGGGATTGGCGTTGTAGTGGGGGAAGGTCCAATCGAGCGCGGTGTGCAGATCGATCACTTCGGCGCCCATGCGGCGAAGCGCTTCCGGCGCGAAGGCGCCGGCCGTGCCGTTGCCGCAGGCGGCGATGACTTTGATCGGGCGGCTGAGTTTTACGCGGGAGACGATGTCGGCGATGTAGCGCTCGCGCATGCCTTCGATGCGCTTGTAGGCGCCGCCTGGCCGCTCCTTGAAGGCGCCGGCGAGCACGATATCGCGCAGCTTGCCCATTTCGTCGGGGCCGAAGGTCAGCGGCTTGTCAGCGCCCATCTTCACGCCGGTCCAGCCGTTTTCGTTGTGCGAGGCCGTCACCATCGCAACGCATGGGATGTCGAGCGCGAATTGCGCGTAGTAGGCGGTCGGCGAGAGCGCGAGGCCGATATCGTTCACCTCGACGCCGGCCTGCATGAGCCCGAGCGTCAGCGCTTGCTTGATCGAGGTCGAGTAGAAGCGGAAGTCGTGGCCGACGACGATGCGCGGCGCGACGCCGAATTCGTGGATCAATGTGCCGAGGCCGAGGCCAAGCGCCTGCACGCCAAGCAGGTTCAGCTCAGGCGGCTTTTCGCTGCCCGGAATGCCGAACCACCAGCGTGCATCGTACTCGCGGAAGCCCGTCGGCTTGACCAGGGGCAAGCTTTCGAACTCAGCGGAATTGGCGGCGAGGCTTGCGCGCGGCGCAGGCAGCATGGGCATGGTTCCGGGGTGGAGAGAAGGTGGGGGCGGTTTCGTCGATATGGCGGCGAATTTCAATCCGCCGCTTCGTTCAGGTGCGCGGTCTGATGCGAATACGCGTGATCTCCAAGCCGTAAGCCATATCTTGCAGGCCCGAGATTGGCCGAATGGCAATGGCGTTAACCTGATTTTGCGCCGGCAGATTGAAGCGCAGGGTCGCGGTTTCGGGCGGCGCTTCCTGCGTGATCCACGGTGCGCGGTCGGCTGAGCCACGCAGGCTAAGGGCCAATTGATTGGCGGAATTCACCGGCAGCGGGTTGTAACTGATCTCAACGGTGACGGGCTTGCCGTTCAGGAGCGCGGCGTCTTCCGGCGAGAGCAGGATGCGCGCGCCTTCGTCCTCCGGCAGCGGCGGCGGTTGCGCCAGTGTTTGCGCGACGCGCAGACGCAGCGGGCGGCCCCAATAATCGCGGACGACCGTCATTTCCTCGCGGCCCTGGTCGGGCGAGTTGAAGCCCTCGCCCTGATAGACCAGCCAGTCGCCGTCGCGCTCGGCGACGACCGGCGCGGGATCGCGTGGCCAGGCTTGCGGCCTGAGGCTGACAACGATCGCGGCCGCGGCGAGCAGGATCGCCAGCGGGTAGAAGATCACCGGGTGGAACAGCCAGTTGCGCATCTGCTTCGGGGTGTAGCTTGCCTGGGCGGGCGCCTCCAAGCGGCTTCCGCTCTTGACGGGCCGGGGCGGGGCTGGGAGCAAGCGGCCCATGCCTTATCTCGCACTCCTTCGTCACGGCCAGAGCCAGTGGAATCTCGAAAATCGCTTCACCGGCTGGGTCGATGTGGACCTGACGCCGGCCGGGGAAGCCCAGGCGCGGCGCTCGGGGGAGCTTTTGGCCGCCAGCGGGGTGGCGTTCGATAAGTTGTTCACATCGGTGCAGACCCGGGCGATCCGGACCGGTTCGCTGGCGACGGAGGCGGCGGGGCTCGCCTGGCTGCCGGTAGCGCGCGACTGGCATTTGAACGAGCGCCACTACGGGGCGCTGACGGGGCTCGATAAGGCCGAGACGGCCGCCAAGCATGGCGAGGAGCAAGTGAAGGTCTGGCGCCGCTCGTACGACGTGCCGCCGCCGCCGCTGGAGGCGGGGGGCGAGTTCGATCTTTCGAACGATCGCCGGTACGCGGGCGTGGCTGTGCCGGCGACGGAATCGTTGAAGCTGACGCTGGAGCGCGTGCTGCCGTACTGGCGCGAGGCGATCGCGCCGGATCTGAAGGCCGGCAAGAACTTGATCATCGCCGCGCATGGCAATTCGCTGCGCGCGATCGTGAAGCATCTGTTCGCGGTGCCGGATAGCGACATCGTGCATGTCGAGATTCCGACGGGCAATCCGTTGCTGATCGAGTTGGATGCGAACCTGAAGCCGATCTCGGTGCGCTATCTCGATGAGACGCGGGCCGAGAAGCTTCCCGCGCTGCCTGCGTGAGTGATGACGTCTTCATGCGGCGGGCATTATCGCTCGCGGCGGCCGGTGTGGGACAGACTGGCGACAATCCTTCTGTTGGCTGCGTGATCGTGCGCGACGGCGCGGTGATTGCGGAAGCGCGTACTGCAGATGGCGGGCGGCCGCATGCGGAGGAGCAGGCGCTGGCGCAGGCCGACGCGCGCGGCGCGACTGTTTATGTGACGCTGGAACCGTGCGCGAAGCGGAGCAATGACGCGGCCTCGTGTGCGGATCGTTTGATCGAGGCGGGCGTTGCGCGTGTCGTGATTGCGGCTGACGATCCACATCCGTTTGCGGCGGGCGTTGGAATTGAGCGGCTGCGGGCTGCTGGGATCAGCGTCGAAACTGGGCTGCTCGCTTTTGAAGCTCAGCAACTGAATGCGGATTTCCATCGGCGGTGGACGTGATCTTGGCTTTGTCGATGCCCCAGATCAGTGGATCGCCTTCGCGCATCAGGCCGTCGAAATAGGCGATGGTGCGGGTGAGGCCGTCGCGAAGCTGAATGGTTGGCTCCCAGTTCAGATGTTCGCGCGCTTTTTCGATGTTCGGCTGGCGCTGCTTCGGATCGTCGCTCGGCAGCGGCTTGAAGATGAGCTTCGAGCTTGAGCCGGTGAGATCGATGACGTTCTCGGCGAGTTGGCGGATCGTGAATTCGTTCGGGTTGCCGATATTGATCGGGCCGGTGAGTTCGGCTGGCGCATCCATGAACGCGAGGAAGGCGTCGATGAGATCGTCGACGTAGCAGAAACTGCGTGTCTGCTCGCCGTCGCCGTAGAGCGTGATGTCTTCGCCTTTCAGGGCTTGCACGATAAAGTTCGAGACCACGCGGCCGTCGTTCGGATGCATGCGCGGGCCGTAGGTGTTGAAGATGCGCGCGACTTTGATCTCGAGTTTGTGCTGGCGGTGATAGTCGAAGAACAGCGTCTCGGCGCAGCGTTTGCCTTCGTCGTAGCACGAGCGGATGCCGATCGGGTTCACGCGGCCCCAGTACTCTTCTGGCTGCGGATGAATGTCGGGATCGCCGTACACTTCTGACGTGGACGCCTGGAAGATGCGGGCCTTCAAGCGTTTGGCGAGGCCCAGCATGTTGATGGCGCCGTGGACGCTCGTCTTCGTCGTCTGCACTGGATCGTGTTGATAGTGCACAGGCGAAGCCGGGCAGGCGAGATTGTAGATCTGATCGACCTCGACATAGAGCGGGAAGGTCACGTCGTGGCGCAGGAATTCGAAGTTCGGCTGGTTCAAGAGATGCGCGATGTTGCGCTTGCGGCCGGTGAACAGGTTGTCGGCGCAGACGACATCGTCGCCGCGGGCGACGAGGCGGTCGCAGAGGTGTGAGCCCAGGAAGCCGGAGCCGCCGGTGACGAGAATGCGCCGTTCGAACATGGGGCGAATGGAGGCTGCGCCGGTTAAGGATTTGTTGACCATGCGGATCAATGTGCCGCCCGTCGCTCGGACACTGACAGCGATTGCTCGGCCAGGACCGGCGCGCCTAGGATGCCGGGGCGAGGGGCGATGACGTTTATTGGAAAGATGAAGCGAGCGGTCGCGCAGCTATCAACGATCGCGATGCCGCACTGGCTGTTCGCCGCCCTGCTTGTGTCAATTGGCGCCGTTATCGGCGCTGGCGGAGTTTGGCTCGCCGCGCTTGGCGGCTCGCTCTATTACGCGCTTGCCGGTGCCGCTGTGATTGCGACGGGGGTGCTCACCTTCCGCCGTGATCCACGCGCTGGATGGATCTATGCGGCGATGCTCGCCGCGACGGCGCTCTGGTCGCTGTGGGAAGCGGAGCTCGACGGGTGGGCGCTGACGGCCCGACTGCTCGCGCCTGCCATCCTCGGACTCGGCTTCGGGTATCCGAAGTTGTTTGCCAGCGGCGGCTTGCCGATCCGCGCGCCATTGCTGGCGTCAGCGCTTTGCGTTCTCATCATCGCCGCTGGCGCGCTGCGGCCGCAGCCCACTGCTGCGCCGTTTCCAGCGGCTGGCGAGGTTGCCGGCGCAACGGCCGGCGCCGAATGGAGCGCCTTTGGCGGCGTTGCCGACGGCACACGCTATTCGACGCTCGACCAAATCAATCCCGAAAACGTCTCCCGGTTAGAAGTTGCCTGGACGCACGATGCGGGCGCTACCGAAGCGGGCGCGCGCAGTCCGATGCAGGTAACGCCGATCATGGTTGCCGGCCTGCTCTATTATTGCTCGCAGACCAATGCCGTCATCGCGCTCGATCCGGAAACGGGAGAAGAGCGCTGGCGTTTCGATCCTCAGGTCGAGCTTCCGCCGCGCGGCTTCCTCGTGCGCTGCCGCGGTGTGTCTTATCATCGCTCCAATGCGCGCGAATGTCCCGAGCGGATCATCTCGAGCACTTTCGACGCGCGCCTGTTCGCGTTGGATGCTCGCACCGGCCGCTTGTGCCGCTCGTTCGGCCAGGGCGGCTTCGTCGATCTGACCGAGAATATGGGCGAGGTCGAGCCCGGGTTTTACTATGTCAGTTCAGCCCCGCTTATTGCCCGCGGCAACATCGTCATCGGCGGCGCCGTGATCGACAATAAGAACGTCGATGAGCCGTCCGGCGTCATACGCGCCTTCGACGCCGAAACCGGCGCGCTGCGCTGGGCGTGGGACCTGGAGCGCGAAGGTGGAAGTGCGCGCGCCGGCGAGCCCTACGCGCGTTCGACGCCAAATTCCTGGGCTCCGGCCACGGCGGACGAAGAGCTTGGCCTCGTTTATCTGCCGCTAGGCAATCCAGCGCCCGATTATTGGGGCGCCGAGCGCACGCCGAACGAAGACCGCTTCGGCAGTTCGATTGTCGCGCTTGATGCAGCGACCGGCGCGCTACGTTGGTCGTTCCAGACTATGCATCACGATCTTTGGGACTACGACGTCCCGGCGCAGCCGACCTTGGTGGACATAGAGCGCGACGGGCAAAGGACGCCAGTCTTGGTGCAGGCGACCAAGCGCGGACAATTGTTTGTACTCGATCGCCGCACTGGCGAGCCGGTGTTCCCGGTGGAAGAGCGGCCCGTGCCGCAGATCGGCGCAGCCCCGGGCGAACGTTTGTCCCCGACGCAGCCTTATTCGGTTGGTCTGCCCTCGTTTGGCGGCGTGCTGCGCGAGCGCGACATGTGGGGCGCGACGCCGATCGATCAGCTCTGGTGCCGAATCGCCTTTCGCCGCTTGCGCTATGACGGCGAAGCGACGCCTCCCGGAGAAACCGCCTCGCTGGTGTATCCGGGTGTTGCCGGCGGCATGAACTGGGGCGGCGTCTCGGTCGATCCCGTTCACGGCGTGGCGATCGTCAATTCGATGTATGTGGCCTCGACCAATCAGCTGATCGCGCGTGCTGAAGCTAACGAGATCCTCAGCCACGGCGGCGACGCGCCTGAGCCTATGGCCGGCGCGCCCTTTGCGGCGCAGGTGGGCACGTTCTACTCGCCGCTGAACGCACCCTGCAACGAACCGCCCTATGGCCGCTTGAGCGCTGTCGATCTGCGAACCGGGGCGCTTTTGTGGCAGCGTCCGGTTGGAACAATTCGCGACGCCGGCCCGCTCGGACTAGCGACGCAATTGCCAATCCCGATGGGACAACCGAATCTCGGCGGCACGCTAACGACGCGCGGTGGACTTGTGTTTATGGGTGCGGTGCGCGAGCGGCGCTTTCGCGCCTTCGACATCCGCTCCGGCCGCGAGCTTTGGAGCGCGGCGTTACCAAGCGGCGGCCAAGCCAATCCAATGACGTACACCTCACCCGCCAGCGGCAGGCAATTCGTGATCATCGCCGCGGGGGGACACCCGGTGCTGGACATGCCCGTCGGCGACACGCTCGTTGCGTTCGCGCTGCCGCAATAGCTGCAGCTACTCCGCCGCGATGGCCGTTTGCTTGGCGAGCTTATCAAACGCCACGAGATCGCGGACCAAGTCTTCGAGCTCATCGAACGGCACCATGTTCGGGCCGTCGCTCGGGGCGTTGTCCGGATCAGGGTGGGCTTCGAGGAAGACCGCCGCGACGCCGATCGAAACCGCCGCGCGCGCGAGGATCGGGACGAACTGGCGTTCGCCGCCTGAGGTGTCACCGCGGCCGCCGGGTTGTTGCACCGAGTGCGTCGCGTCGAACACGACCGGCGCGCCGAAGCTCTTCATGATCGGGATCGCGCGCATGTCGGAGACCAGCGTGTTGTAGCCGAACGAGGCGCCGCGTTCGCAGGCCATCACGTTCGGATTGCCGCTACCCGTGATCTTGGCGATCACGTTCTTCATGTCCCACGGCGCCAGGAACTGGCCCTTCTTCACGTTGATCGCTTTGCCGGTTTCGGCGGCGGCGACGAGAAGGTCGGTCTGGCGGCAAAGGAAGGCGGGGATTTGCAGGACGTCGACGACTTCCGCGACTTCCGCGCATTGCTCGGGCAAGTGCACGTCGGTGATGACCGGCACGCCGATCTTCTTGCGGATTTCTTCGAAGATCGGGGCAGAGGTATCGAAGCCGGCGCCGCGCTTGGTGGAGAGGCTGGAGCGGTTGGCCTTGTCGAAACTGGTTTTGTAGATGAACCCGGCGCCGGCGCGCTTGAACACGTCGCGCAGAAACTCCGCGGTTTCGAGCGCGTGCTGGCGGCTCTCAAGCTGGCACGGGCCGCAGATGAAGGTGAGCGGCAAATTGTTGCCGATCTCGAGCGGCGTCGATTCAACGCGCGGAATGCGGATGACGGAAGCGGGGTTCATGGGTGTCCTTCGTGGAAGAACGACACTTAGGCTGTAGAGGCCACGGGCTCAACCGTGCGCATGCGGTGGGGAGGTATGAAAAGGCTGTCAGGGATGGCGTTTTCTATCGCTCGCATCGGTATTTCCGATTTCACACCGCACCCATTCCCGGATGCGAGCGGAGCGAGCAGTCCGGGACCCATAAACACGACTGCTGCGTGAAGCCTGGGCGGCTGACATTTGGGGTTATGGGTCCCGGACTTGCGCTGCGCGCAATCCGGGAATGGGTGGGAGGGTTACTCCGCAGGTTCGGCTACACGGAGCGAGCATGGCGGTTCTTCGGCGGCGGCTCTTGCCTGTAGCCAGTTGGCGAAGCGTTGCGCGTCGGCGCTCGGGTTGCGGCCAGTGGGCCAGCAGAGCCAGTAGGCGAAATTATCGCGGACGGCGATGTCGAAGGGTGTGACGAGGCGGCCGGCGCGGATTTCGTCGATGGCGAGCCATTGGCGGCCGAGTGCGATGCCTTGGCCGGCGAGCGCGGCTTTGAGCAGGAGCGGGCTGTCGTCGAACTTCGGGCCGGTATTGGGTTCGGGCCAATCGAGGTTGGCGGCTTGGAACCAGCGCGTCC
>CAYUOC010000155.1:0-8957 GCA_964446305.1 uncultured Terricaulis sp.
AACTCACCATCCGTGCGGCGATAGTATTCGCGCTCCGGCAAGCCGAGGCCCGCATGCACCATGTTGGTGATGTAGCGGTTCGGGTTGCGCTCATCGAGGCCGACGAAGATCGCGATCGGGAAGTTCACCGCGACGCCCGGGCGCGCGACAAAGCGGATGGTCTGCTCGTGATTGCGCAGGGCTTGGATTTCGGCGAGCTCGCCTTCGAGCGGCGTAAGGCCGGCGGCGTCAATCGCTTCCTGGTTCAGGAACGAGTTGTAGTAGTCGGCGATCTTCTGTTGGTTGGTGCCAGACGCGCCGCCAGCGAGCGCGACTTCTTCGATGATGACACGCGCGTCGTTGTCGGCTTTCTCGCGCAGAATATCGAACGTGCCCCAGCGGGTGCGGTCCGCAGGGATTTGGGTGTTCGCCATCCATGTGCCTTGCGCATAGCGGAAGAAGTCGTCGCCCGGCCTCACGCTGAGATCGCGAGCGTTGAGATCGACGCCCCAAGCGCCAATCGCGGCCGGATCACGCGCCGGCGCTGTGGGTTCGCCGGTGGACGCGCCCGTTGCGCAACCAGCCAAAAGCGCGACCGACGACGCGCCCATGGCGCGGCGAGTCAACATCATCATGTACGTCCTCCGAGTGCTTGTCTGTTATTCTGCCGCTGCGAGCTTGCGGCGGCCCCCATAGAGCCGTGCGTAGAAGCCGAACATGCCCCCAAACACGCGCTTGATATCGACCCCGATCATGTAGAAGGCGGGCGTCAGGATCAAGGTCGCCGGCATACAGATGAGGACGCCGAAGGCCAGGCTGATCACCATTGGCTTCAAGAATTGGACGATCGCGGCGTTCTCCAGGATCATCGGCGAGGTGCCGATAAATTCCGTGACCGAGGTCAGGAAGATCTGACGGAAACGTGAGATCGAAGCTTCGGTGATGCCAATTTCCGCCTTCACGCGCATGACCTGGAAGCCCATGGCTTCGAGTTCTTCCGCGCGCTCGCGGTACTCGACGGCGTCGCCCATCTGAGAGGAAGCCTTAAGCTCGATCGGGCCCTTCTGGAACCCAGAGCCCGCGCCTTCGACGATCATCTCCTCATGCGGCTCGAGATCGGGCGCGATGCCGACGTACTCGATCTCTTGGCCGTTGGGCAGCGTGATGTAGTGCGGCTCCCACTCGCTGCCTTCCGCGAGCGGCTGGCCTGAGCCCTTCATCCGCAACGCGAAGTAGCCGCGGATTTGGTTGCATCGATCGACGAGCACGACGTTGTCGTTCACGACGACGCCGATGGCCGCGATCATGCCCAGCCATGAGAACAGCGCGAAGCTGATGCCGAACGCCAAGTGCCCGAGCAGCGCCCCCACGATCGAGAAGGGGATGACGCACAGGATCATCAGTGGCTGCGCATAGGAGCGGAATGTCACGGCGAGCAGGAAGTAGATTGCCGCGAAGGCAAGCGTCATGAGCGTCACGAACTCTTGCATGAACTCCTGTTGGCCTTCGGCTTCGCCGATGGCGCGGCGCGACACTGTCGAGTAGCGCGCCTCGAAGCCAGGCCAAAACTGCTCGTCCAGCGTGCGCATGATATCGCCGCGGGCTTCTGCGTTGACGAGATCGGCGGTGACCAGGATCGAGCTCTGACGTTGACGGCGGTCGAGGCCGGTGACGCCAGGTGCGAACTCCCATGTCGCGACGCTCGCCAGCGGCACTTCGCGGCCATCCGAGGTGCGGATGCGGAAGGAGCCCAGGCTTTCCAGCGTCCGGCGATCGTCACGCGGATAGCGGACATAGACGCGAACGTCGTCGCCATCGCGCGGCAGGCGCTGCGCTTCTTCACCGAAATAGGCTTGGCGAACTTGGCGTGTCACATCCATCAGCGTGATGCCGAGTTGTTCGGCGCCGGGCAGTAGCGTGAAGCGCAGTTCTTCGTTGGCCGCATCCTGGCTGTCGCGGACGCTGGTGACGCCCTCGAACTGCAGCAGGCGCGCTTTCAGTTCTTCAACCGCGATCTCAAGGTCTTCCTTGTTGTCGCTGATCAGCGCCAGATCGATTGACGGCGAGCCAGAGCCGGAGAGCGAGAAGCTCACCTGGTCGGCGTCCGGCACTTCGCCCAGCAACTGCTCGAGCCGCTCGGTGATGACCCGCGAACGCATGTCGGGCCGCGTCTCTGGCGGTGTCAGGCCGACATACGCCTGGATCGTGTTCTCATCGATGAACTGGCTCCACGAGCGCACGACGCCGCGCGAGTTCTGGCCGGTCAACGGATCGACGTACGCGTTTTCCGCGGTTTCTTCTTCAAGCGCGCGGCGGGCGGCGTCGAGCTGCGCGCTGACTTGCTCCATGCGCGAGAACGGCGTCGTTTGCGGCAGCGTGATGTTGGCCACCATGAAGTCGCCTTCGACTTCCGGCATGAAGGTCTGCTTCACGCGGCCCGAAGCCATGAGGCCGATGCCCAGCACCATGATCACCAGGAAGATCGCCCAGGTGAGGTAGCGCATCTTCACAGCCGCGCGCACCAGCGGGGCGTGCAGGTTCTGCGCGACCCAAATGATCGAGTGCGCGCACTTCTGCTGCAGGCGCATCAGCCGGTCCATCAGGCTCGTGCCCGTCGGATTGGGCTTGGTGACGTGCGCCAAGTGGGCCGGCAGGATGATCAAGCTTTCGATCAGCGAGAACACCAAAGTCGAGATCACGACCATCGAGATCGCGCTGGTGAACTGGCGGACTTCGCCCGAGAACATCATCATCGGCGCGAACGCGATCATGGTCACGAACACCGAAGCGACGAGCGGCTTCAGCACCATCTGCGTCGCCAGGATCGCGGCGTCCGGCCCATGATGGCCGCGCTCGGCGCGTTCATAGACAGCCTCGCCGACGATGATGGCGTCATCGACCATGATGCCCAGCACCAAGAGGAAGCCGAACACACTCATGAAGTTCAGCGAGACGTCGATGTAAGGCAGGATGAAGAACGAGCCGGCGAAGGCGGTCATGACCCCCAGCGTCGACCAGAACGCTACTTTCGGGTGCAGCGTCAGCAGCAGCAGGAAGAAGATGAGGAAGAAGCCCTGCGCCGCGTTCTGGAAGAGCAGGCCGAGAAGCTGGTTATAGCCCTCGGACTCGTCGTTCACGATCGTCAGCTGCAAGCCTTGCGGCAATGTCGTGCGGAATTGTTCGAGCGCCTCGTCGACGGCCTGTTCGGTTTCCCAGATGTTGAACTGGTCGGCGGTTTGCAGCGCCACCAGCATCGCCGGCTCGCCGTTCATGCGCGAATAGAGATTGGTGTCGACGAAGCCGTCATTGACGGTGCCGACATCGCGCACGCGCACGATGCCGCCATCCGGCGTCTGCCGGATGATGATGTTCTCGAAATCGAGTTCGGTATCGGCGAGGTTGCGCGCCTGCAGCTGGAAGTTGCCGTCAGCCGTGCGCACGGCGCCGGCGCCGGCGTTGACGGAGCTTGAGCGCACCGCGCGCGCGACGTCATCGAACGTCAGTCCGAACGCCTGCAGCGAAGCTTCCGACACTTCGATCGAAACTTCCGGCGGACGTCCGCCCCACACTTCCGTGTTGGCGCCGCCGGGCAACAGCGAAATCGTATCGCGCAGGCGCTCGGCCGTATCGCGCAACGTGCGTTCGTCGACATTGCCGTGAAGGCCGATAATGAACGACGCGTTGCGGCCCACCTGCCGCGTGACACGGATCGGATCCATGCCAGAGGGGAGCCCGGAGATGGACTCCACGCGCGAGCGCACTTCCTGCGTCATCGCATCGATGTCGGCGCCGCTTTCGGATTGAATCGAAACCCAGCCGAAGCCTTCGCCCGAGCGCGAACGCACCCAGTCAACGCCATCAAGCCCCGCCGTCGCTTCCTCGATGCGGACAACGACCTGGCTTTCGATGTCTTCCGGGCTCGCGCCCGGCCAGGACGCTTGCACGAACACGCTGTTGTCGCGTCCCGGCGGCCAGAACTCCTTCTCCATCTTGTTGAAGGAGAAGATGCCCGCGACGACAACAAACACCATCAGCAGGTTGCCGGCGACGGGGTTGCGCCCCCACCAGGCGACGAGGCCCTTCAGCATTAGAGCAGTCCTTCAAATCCTCGCGCACGCGAGGCCGAGTTTGGTTAGCGACGAATGTCGAGTTCTTGTTGTTCAGGTTGCGCAGGGGCGGGCGCTGTCGTCGTGCCGCCCTCGCGGTCGATCGGCGTGACCTCCATGCCTTGACGCGGTGAGGTCAGCACCGAGACGACCACACGTTCGCCATCGGCCACGCCATCGCGGAAGAGCACCTCATCCGCCGTGGTCTGCGCCGGGCGCACTTGGCGCACGTCGATCGTGTTCTCGGCGGTCACGACATAGACGAACTCGTTGCGCTTCAGCGCCGAGCGCGGCGCGGCCACGAGCGTCTCGCGGTTCGAGCCCTCAAGGCGTGTTTGCACGAACATGCCCGGCGCCAGCGGAGCGCTGTGGCGCGCGCTGAACGGATCGCGCACTTCAACAACGCCATAGACCAGGCGAGTGCGCGCATCGACCGAGGCTTCCGTGCGCACCAGGCGGCCTTCCCAGGCTTGGATGCGTCCGCCCGTCACGCTTGTGACGTGCGCCGCTGGGCCTTGGTTGGTGCTCGATGCGGTGAAGCCCACCGGCAGGCGCATGGAGGCGAGGTCGGCGTCCGTGAGCGGCACGCGAATTTCCATCGCGTCGGTTGCGAACATGACTGCCACCGGCGAGCCGGGGCCGACATAATCGCCGACATTGGCGCGGCGCTCACGCACACGGCCGGTGAACGGCGCGCGGATCGAAGCGCGGTTGAGATCAAGTTCAGCCGAACGCAGCGAGGCCTCGGCCGAAGCCAATTGCGCCCGGGCTTGCGCCAATTGCGGCTCACGCACCGCGAGCGGCGGGGCCTCGCCACGGCCAAGCGCTTGCCAATCCTGGCGCGCCAGTTCGCCTTCAGCCTCTTCGCGCGTCAGCGCTTCTTGCGCTTGGGCGACTTGCGCGCGGGCGCGCACGACCGCGAGTTGATAATCAGCCGCATCGATGCGGGCCATCACTTCGCCTTCGGTGAACGAGCCGCCTTCGGCAAACTTCGGGCTCGCCCACACGACGCGGCCGGCAACCTGCGCGGCAAGCGTGGCTTCAACGCGCGGACGCGCTTCGCCTTGCACATTGATTGAAACCGTCGTTGGCCGTGCATGCGCAACGGCGAACTGAACCGCTGGCGCGTGCGGGGCTTCGCCCTTTTCCTTCGCCTTCGGGCCGGTGGCGACCATCAGCGCGAACAGGAGCCCGCCGCCAATGATGACGACGAGCGGCGCCGCGAAAATCGCGATGCGCTTGATGGTTGCCCAGAAGCCCTTCGGCTTCTCATCGTCCAGCGCTGTCTGCGACGTCATGTTGAGGTCCATCTTGTTCATGGCGTTGGTTCCCGGTCTTCGTCGATCCCGCCTGTGCGGGCGCCGCCGCCAAGGGCGACGTGATAGGAGATGCGATTGGAGACGCGCGTGGCGCGCGCGGTGATGAGGCCGCGCTCGGCGTCGATGCGGCGGGTGTAGGCGTCGATCAGTTCGAACAACGTGGCGACGCCGCGTGCGTATTCGCGCTCAGCCAGCGCCTGCGCTTCACGCGCTTCGTTGGCGGCGATGGTGAATTGCTCTTCGCGTACTTCAAGCGATTGATCGGCGCTGATCGTGCTTTCGACTTCGCGCCAGGCGGCGATCGACGTGCGGACATATTCGGAGGCGGCGGCGCGGCGGTCGGCAACCGTTGCGCGCGATTCCGAGAGCAGGGCGCCGCCGTTGAAGATCGGCATCGTCAGGCCGGCGACGATGTTTGAGACCATGTTCACGCTGTCGTCGATGTCGGTGATGCCCTGGCCTGAATTGCCGGCGCTGGCGCGCAGCGTCAGGCGCGGCAGCATCGCAGCGCGCGCTTCGTGGATGCGGAAGCCCGCCGCGCGCATGCGATTTTCGGAAGCCAGCACGTCAGGGCGGCGTTCAAGCAGATCAGCTGGCGCGCCGGCGGCGGCAAGCGGGCCAAGCTCAGGCAGCTCGCCTTCGGCGCGCAGCGTGCCGTCCGGATAGCGGCCCATGATCTCTTGCAGACGGCGCGAGGCGATCAACAACTGATCTTGCGCTTGCGCCTGGAACGCGCGGGCGGACGCCACTTGGCTGCGCGCCGTGCGCAGATTGAGTGACGTGATGAGACCTGCATCATAGCGGCGTTGCGTCAGATCGAGGGCGCGTTCGCGCGTTTCCAGATCTTCCTGCGCCAACGCAAGCAATTGCTGCGCTTCGATCAGATCGACCCATGCTTGCGAGGATTGGCCGGCGACGGAGAGGCGGGCGTCATTCAAATCCTGCCGCGCTGCGTCAGCGCTCAAGTCAGCCGCGAGCGCGCGCGAGGTGAGGCGGCCCCAGAGATCGATCTCCCAGCTCGCCACGACGCTCGACGTCATGAACTCGGTGCGGATGCGTTCTTCGGTGGCGGTGGGTTCTTCGGTGCGCGTGCCGTCAGCGCCGATGCTCAAGCTTGGCAGCAGATTGGAGCCGAACGAGCCGCGCGCGCGCCAGCGCGACGCGCGATAACGCGCTTCAACGATTTGCAGGTCGGGGCTGCCGGCCAGCGCTTCGCGCGCGAGCGCCGACATCTCGGGTGCGTTCAGGTCGTCGAGCCACGTTGCCGCCGGGGAAGCTGCGAGTTCAGCAGCGCGGTCCGCGCCGATCGCATCAGCCGCGACGTAGGAGTCCGGCTCCGGCGGGAGATTGCGCCCCGCGCACGATCCGGCCAGGGCCATCAACCCCACGCCGACCAGAAGTCGAACCCCGTTTTTCATTTTCCCTCACCACTTCGCTCTAGTCGTCGTCCTCTCGAAAGTCAATAAATGTGTATTGAATTTCGATAAGGATTTCTTGCGCAACAGCTAGAGCGCACCTCTCCCGTCAGCAGTGGGATGCCGGCGCCTCCGTTTTTGGATGCGCCACGACCTGCACCACGACGAACCGCCGGCTTTCGTCGACGAATGGTGCTCATCCCTATGACGTGCGGGCTGGGGCCAATCCAACAGCTTGGCTTGCGCGACTCTCAGCCCGGGCCCTAAGCCCTAGTATGGCTACGAACCGAGCCGTTCCGCCGCGTTTGCGGCTAGACCGTATGCCAGCGGCCGCTTGGGCGGCCGCCGGGCTGGCCGGGCTCGCCGCACTGCTCGCGTTCTTCACCAGCGCCGGGGCCGCGGTGCTGATGGTGCTCGCCGCCGCCGCCGCCTATTGGGCCATGCGCGAAGGCAGCCGTTTCGTCATCGCGCCCACAGCCGACGACCAGATCGAGCTGGTCGGTCTCGCCGAACTGGGGCCGTTGCTGGAAGCGTTGCCGGATCCCGCGTTGCTGGTCGATACGGAGGGCCGCATCGTCAGCTCCAACGCCGCCGCGCGCCGGCAAATGCACTTCGAAGCGCGCGGCCAATTCCTAACCTCGATCCTGCGCCATCCCGATGTTCTCGAGGCCGTGCAATCGGCGGTGCGCGAAGGCGAGACAACGTCCGTCGAATACGAGACGCCGGCGCAGGTCGATCGCCACACACGCTGCTACGTCGCGCCGATGACGTGGGGCGTTGATCGCGCTGCAATGCTGGTTTTTCACGATCAAACCGCCAGAATCAGCACCGAACGCATGCGCGCGGATTTCCTCGCCAATGCGAGTCACGAGTTGCGCACGCCGCTCGCTTCGTTGACGCTTCTGATCGAGACGCTCGCAGGTCCGGCGCGCGACAACGCCGCCGATCGCGATCGCTTCCTCGGGATGATGCAGACGCAGGCCGATCGCATGCGGCGCCTGATCGACGACTTGCTTTCGCTCTCGCGCATCGAGTTGGATGAGCATGTGCCGCCTTCGGACCGAGCCGATTTGGCGGCGGTTGCGCGCGAAGTCGCGGATTCGCTCGCGCCCGTCTTGAAGGAGCGCAAAGTCACGCTCGATCTGCATATCCCGGCGCAGCCGGTGCGCGTCGTCGGCGAGCGCTTTCAGCTTGCGCAAGTCGTGCAGAACCTGGTCGATAACGCCGTGAAGTACACGCCCGATGGCGGTGTCGTGGTGGTCGAGGTTGGCGCCTCAGGCGACCGGGAAGAGGTCTCCGCCCAAGCCGGCCGGCGCTGGGAAGACGCCGGACGTGTCGCGCTACTGACGCCTACTGCCGCCGCGAACCGCTCCTACGCCTACGTCCGCGTCGAGGATTCTGGCCCCGGCGTTTCCAAGCAATTCCTGCCCCGCCTCGGCGAGCGATTCTTCCGGGTGGAGCGCGAACTGGGCAACGAGCGCGGCGGCACCGGCCTTGGGCTCGCCATCGTTAAGCACATCGTCAACCGCCATCGCGGCGGCTTCCTCATCGAAAGCCAGCCTGGACGCGGCTCGGCCTTTGCCGCCTATGTGGAATTGGCGGAGGAGGGCTGATGAAACGCGGTGGCGATTTCACATCAGTGTCATGGAACGCCCCTACATACGGCCCGAAACAAGGATGGGTCGATTCCCGGTGTGAGAGCGCTGGGCTAAGGGGTCGAAAATCATGGAATTTTCCGCAGCGGGTTCCGAGCGCGCGATGCCCCAGAGCCCTGCCATGATCGCCCCGACAGTGAAGGCCGCCGCCGGCTCGATCGCCGGCGCGGCCATCAAGATTGCCGCGCGCGATGTCAACGTTCACTACGGCGACAAGCAGGCGCTGTTCGACGTCTCGATGGACATTCCCGATCGCGCCGTCACCGCCTTCATCGGCCCGTCGGGCTGCGGCAAGACCACGTTCCTGCGCTGCTTCAACCGCATGAACGATCTGATCGACAATTGCCGCGTCACCGGCT
The DNA here is from genome assembly GCA_964446305.1 of uncultured Terricaulis sp. Lineage (GTDB taxonomy): Bacteria > Pseudomonadota > Alphaproteobacteria > Caulobacterales > Aquidulcibacteraceae > Vitreimonas. Next base: position 8,834 of record CAYUOC010000155.1, read on the forward strand.
CGCTGCAGATCGAAGGCAAGGACGCCTACGCGAAGAACGTCGATCCGGTCGTGCTGCGCACGCGCGTCGGCATGGTGTTCCAGAAGCCGAACCCGTTCCCGAAGTCGATCTACGACAACGTCGC
>CAYUOC010000156.1:0-4066 GCA_964446305.1 uncultured Terricaulis sp.
AAGAACGAGAGGCGTTAGCTTAGGAAGGCGTCCACGAAACCGGCAGCAGCTCAGAGAGTGGACCAGCCGACCTGTCAAGAATCCTGACAGAAGTGCTCGAGCTTCCGCTTGAAAAACGTCAAGAGCTTGCGGGTCTTTTGGATAAGACCTCTCTCTCAAACATCATCAGTGCATCCAAGACTATCGCCGATCGGTTGGAATTCTTGCGTGGTCTGGAAACATTGGTTTTTGATAAAGACCTGAAGCACAAGGTGCATGAGCGGACGCAGCTGCACAGAATTGTCGCTGAGAACTCGTGGATGTTCGGCGAGCAATATCACCTGTCAGCGGACGATCAGTCACTGACTGAAGTGTTGAAGGCTCATCTGGGAGACAAGAGAGCCATCGAAATTGACGACCCCGTCCTCAGAGAGGACGGAAGACGCGGCATCGTCGATTTGATGTTCTCACGATCTATACAACTGGCGGGTTCGGAAGAGCGCGAACATTTAGTTGTGGAGTTGAAACGCCCAGATGTGAAGATCGACTCTGACGCCTTGACGCAGGTAGAGACTTACGCGTTTGCGGTGGCAGCCGATGAGCGTTTTAAGAGGGTTCAAGCGAAGTGGGTTTTCTGGGCAATTTCGAGTGACTTGGACAGCTATGCTGATCGCAAGGCCAATCAGCTTAATCTGCCTCGCGGCATGACGTTTCAATCGGCGGATCCTTCCATCACAATTTGGGTTAAATCGTGGAGCCAGCTCATCAATGAATGCCGCGCGCGATTGAAGTTTTTTGCTGAAAAACTGAACTATGCGCCCGACCGCGACGCTTCATTGCAGCATCTCAAATCAACTTACAGCAATTATCTCGCCGATTTGTTCGCCGCGTCAGCTGGCGACGACGAGGCCGCCGAGCCTAAGCTGGAATCTTAATCCTGACCATTCGGGGCTGTCTCTTCATATACCGCAACCCGTGCGCTTTCATCGCTCCATAAGAGCCTTTCCGGCTTGCCGCGCACGACCGTCTTTCGTGCGCGTTTGATCTGGTCGCCGGTGTTCAGGGGAGGAAGGCGGCTGCCCGCGTAATCGTCTTTGGTGATGATGCTCCCCAGCACGAGGAGCTTGAGCCATCCGTCATCCGTCGCTTCGAGAACTTCTGCGGTGACTTGGCGTTCGCCGAGGCGCGGAGACTTCGCGTTCTTGCGGCGGTGTTTGCCGTAGATGCCTTCCGTCCATCGGATGACATCAGCTTGAATGAACCCTTCGCTCGCGGAAATCCATTGCTCCACTAAACCCTGCCTGTCGGTGCGCCGCACCGCTACTTTCATTGTACCATGAAGCGGCCTTGAGCGGGCGCGCGGCGCGCGTTGGTGGGCATATCTGCGCGTTCCGATGCGCGGTCATGTGCTTGGTATGTCTCGCCAATCGGCTCCTTCGTGCCTTCGATCTAATTCGCGTCTTCTTCTTGGGCGCTGTGTTCCACTGGCCCGACGCCGTTAAACCCAACTCGCTTCCTTCGCTTTGCTCCGTGCAGCTCCGCTCCCCTTCGGGGCTGGCGGGGTGTGATCGTCGTCTCCTTGGCCAATGGCTCTGGGCTCCCATGAAGCCGCGGAATGGTCTGCGGCAAAAACATAAAGGAGACCTCTCATGGCTAAGAAACAACAAGCCAAGCAAGAACCGGCGCAAGCACCCGCACAGGGCCGCAAACCCACCCATCGCCTCTACCGCGTCGTCGGCGACGGCAAGCTGGCCACATGGACACCGATTGGTGCGGCGTGGCCGAACAAGGACGGCATGGGATTCAGCATCCAGTTGGATGCAATTCCGCGCGAAGGCCGCGTCATGCTGCGCGCTATCACCGAGAAGACGGATGGAGGTCAGCAATGACCTCCATTTCCTCCGCAAGCCGCATCCGCGATCTCAACGACGCCATGCGTAGCACCGGCACATCCAGCGGAAAGTGGATGATGACGGCGGGCGTTCAGGCTCTTGGGCCTGACGCCATCCTTCTCGCCACCCGCGCGGTGCAGACCTTTTCGTCCTTCACCGATGACAACGATCCCTACGGCGAACACGACTTCGGCGCGTTCGACATCGCAGGGCAGCGGATGTTCTGGAAGATCGACTATTACGACCGCGATCTGCGCTATGGGTCTAACGACCCGTCAGACCCGAGCGTTACCGCGCGCGTTCTGACGATCATGCTGGCCTCGGAATATTGAGGTCAGCCATGAGCAAAGTATCACGCATCTTCTTATCCGAAGTGATCGACTGGCAGGGCTTGTCCCTGTCAGTCACCTTCGACTCCGATTGGTCTGGCTTGGGCTATGTCGCCCACATGGAGATCATCACCATCAAGCCCGACCGAGCGCCCAATCCGATTTCGGAGACGGGCTACAAGTCGAACTTCATGCCCGTGAACGAGATCGAGAACGCCCAAGAGCTTCGCCAGTACGTGCTGGCGTGGCTTGATGAAGCGGCGAAAGGCGCTGATTGGCAGGCGACCGCCCAGCTATCGCTGTTCTAGCCTTTGGGCGCGACCCTTCGGGTCGGGCTCTCGTGAACCGAGCCCGCTAACGCGGTCTCGGCCTCACGGCTTCGATCCCTCGCGCTTCGTCACGCGGCTGCGCCGCGCACGTTGGCTAAGGGGCGTTGCCCCTCGCGCACGCAAGGGCGCGGTCTCCCGAGGCTCGGTCGCTTCGCTCCCTGCGCCCGCCGCGCTTTTCCTTGCGCTTGCTACCCCCATCCTCGCCGGAAGGCAGGGTTGCAGATGCAACCCTGTTTTGATGATGGGCGCGATTGCCATAAACCCGCACCCGCTGAACCAGCGCGCGGCGCGCTTCGCGGCCACCGATCAGGCGCGCTTTTGGCCTTCATTTGCGCTGTCGAAAACACCGCGATTTTCATGCCCAATTCCCTCGCTGGGGGAGGCTGTGCTAGGCTTCTCCTAGTGGACGAATCCGTGGTGGAAACTTACACAGATTTATACACATAGTTTCCGAGACGCTGATTTTAACTAGGAAATTCAGCGGCTTACACGAGCCTCAATAAGACTCAAAATCCGGTACCGCAAGGTGTGTCGGTTCGACTCCGACCGGGGGCACCATCCTTCGCTCGCAGGCGCGAGCTCCGGATGGCTAACGCCAGAGAACGTTCACCCTCCGAAAGCAGTTTGCGACATCGCCGCCGCATGACGCTTTGGCCCGAAGCGTGCTAGCCGCGTGCTCATGCTCGACGGTATCAAGTCCAACATGATGAACGCCGCCCGTTCGCCGAACGCGGAGCGGGCCTTGTTTGTGGTGTCGTTCGCGGAAAGCTCATTCTTTCCGCTGCCGCCGGATTTGATGCTCGGGCCGATGGCGGCCGCGGAGCCGAAGAAGTGGCTGCGCTACGCAATCGTTTGCACCGTCGCCTCGGTGTTGGGCGGCTTGGCCGGCTACGCGATCGGCATGTTCCTGATGGATCAGGTCGGCCGCTACATCCTGGATTTCTTCGGCTATTCCGGCGACCGCGAAATGGAGCTGCGCGCGTTTTACGATCAGTACGGCGCCTGGTTCATCTTCCTAAAGGGGCTCACTCCCATTCCCTACAAGCTGGTGACGATCCTCTCAGGCGCACTCCACTTCTCGATCCCGATCTTCATCGCCGCTTCGGTGGTGACGCGCGGGCTCCGCTTTGCGGCGGTGGCGTGGATCTTCCAGAAGTTCGGCCCGCAGATCGCGCCGATCATGGAAAAGCGCATGGGCTTGGTGCTGGTCGTGGTGGCGGTGGTGATCGTCGCCGTCGTGTTGGCGCTGCGCTTCATCCCCCACTAAGCGCGGCGGCGCGCCGCAGACTCTGGCCGCATTTTGCCGCTAGGATCGGCGCATGGTTTCTCTGTTGCGCCCGATTTGGCCGCTTTTGATCCTCGTCGCCTCCGGGGCGATGTTGGCGACGGCCGTATTCTACTTTCAGGGCTATATGGGCCTGCAGCCGTGCCCGCTGTGTTTGCAGCAGCGTTATTGGCACTGGGCTGTGATCGGCGTGTCGGCGCTGGCGTTTATCGCGACACGCCTTCAGCCCAAGTGGATCAATTGGGCGATCGT
>CAYUOC010000156.1:4166-8923 GCA_964446305.1 uncultured Terricaulis sp.
ACGGCGCTCATGGGTGAAGAAGCCGCGCACGCCTGCACGGAGGCGGTCGAAGAAGTGATCGAGAAGCATTACGGCCATCAAAGCGATGAGCTGGAGGGCGTCGATACCGAACTGAAGTACGTCGTCGACAAATTCCGCGAGGACGAGATCGCCCATAAGGACACCGCTGTTGAGCAGGGCGCGCATCAGGCGCCGGCCTATCCAGTGCTTTCGGCGGTGATCAAATTCGGCTGCCGCGCCGCAATCCGGATCTCGGAAAAGATATGAGCGCGACGGTTCGTGTTGCGCGCGCGGATGAGTTGAACACGACCGCCGCAGTGCTGACGGATGCGTTCGTCGATGAGGCGGGTCTCAATTACTGGCTGAAGCAGGACGCAACGAAGGACCGCCAGCGGCGCAAGTTCTTCGACGCCGTGGTGCGCGACATGTTGCATCCGAAACGCGAGATTTGGGTGGCTGAGAGCGGCGGCGTGATGAGTGGCGCCGCGGTCTGGCTAGGGCCGGGACTGAAGGCGTTCGATTTTCCGTGGTGGCGCGAGCTTTTCTACACGCCGTTGTTTCTCTCCATCGCCGGACCTGACGGATTGAAACGCGCACAGGAACTCGGCGCACGGCTTACATCATGCCACCCCGCCGTGCCGCACGCGCATTTGCAGTTTCTCGGTGTTTCGAGTGAAGCGCAGGGACAGGGTGCTGGCTCCGCAATGTTGAAAGAAACACTGGCGCCGCTCGATGCGAGCGGGACGGTCGGTTACCTGGAAGCGTCGACGGAGCGGAATGTGGCGCTTTATGCGCGCCATGGCTTTGAAGTGACCAACGAGTTCGATCTGCCCGGACTGCACTTCTGGTGTATGACGCGGATGCCGCGCTAGTCGCCAGGTTTTTCGCCAGCGCTTTTCTCTTCCGTCTTGAGTGCATCGGCCAGTCGCATCTTCGCGCTGCCGGGTTTGAGCGGCTTCTGTTGACTTTCGTGCGGTGACCAACCGGTAGCGGTGAGGATTTCGAAGGTCGCACGCACGCGGCCGTCTTCGGCATAGCGTTCGCCGTAAATCGCGAACGCACGCGCGAGGATACGGCGGCTCAAGGCGCGCGGGTTGCGTTCGCGGAGCGCGGAGGTTTCGCCCATGGCGCGGAGATCAGCGAGCAAGCGCATCGGCTCGCCATAGCGAACTGTCACGACATCGCGGTCAGCGGCCGGGAGCGCGAAGCCCGCGCGTTGCAGCAGGCCGGCGATGTCTTGCAGATCGGCGAACGGTGAGACGCGGGGGCCGGCGCCGCCGGTGAGTTCGGATTCGGCTTCAATGAGCGAGAGACGAAGTTCGTGTAGCGTTTCACCGCCGAAGAGCGAGGCGAGCAGCAGGCCGTCAGCGACGAGCGCAAGGCGCAGCTGAATGAGCGCGCCGGGGAGGTCATTGATCCAGTGAAGCGCCAGGGGCGACACGATCAGGTCGAACGAGCCTGGCGCGAACGGCAGGTGCTCCGGGTCGATGAAATCGAGATCGGTTTCGAGGACTGAGCCGATGCGGGCGGAAAGTTCGGGGCGGACGCGGACTTCCTCCGAGAAAAGCCCCCCGCCGCCCAGAGCGAGCACGCGCGGAAACGTTCGCGGGATCGCTTCCAGCCGATCGGTCAGGTCCGCAACCACGCGCTCATGCAGAAACGCCGCGTCGCGGAACGTCGCGCGTGCGCGGCGCTTGCGCTGACGCACGAGCCGTGGCTCGAATGGTCCCAGCTGGGGATCGCTCATGGGCTCATCCTATCGCGCGGCACGGGCGTTCCGGAAACGCGGCGTGATCTCGCGCCTGTCCGATTTGATCTGGCCACCGCGGTCGCTGCTTTCCGAGACGATCGTGGACCGCCCCGGCGCGATCGAGGCCGAACTTTGGGGCGAGCTGAAGTTTCTGAGCGACCCGCAATGCGCCTGCTGCGGCTTCCCGCTCCCGGAAGGCGGCAATCCTGGCGATGTGTGTGGCGCCTGTGCGGGGCGGAAGCCGGCTTACGATACCGCGCGGGCGGCGCTGGCTTATGAGGATCATGCGCGGCGGCTTATCCTCGACCTGAAGCGTGGCGGGCGGCGCGATGGGTTGCCGGTGTTTGCGAAGTGGATGTCCACAGCGGCGGCTGAGCAGCTGGCGAAGGCCGACTTTGTAACGCCGGCGCCGATGCACTGGACGCGGCTGGCGGCGCGGAGTTTCAACCAGGCGGCGTGGTTGGCGCAGGCGGTGGCGCGCGCTGGCGGCAAGCCGTGGAAACCCGGGGCGCTCACCAGGGTTAAGCGCCGCAAAAGCCAGGCTGGCCTCTCCGCATCAGAACGGCGCAGGAACGTCGGCGGCGCGATCAAGGCGTTTGGCGGCTACAAAGGTAAAACCATCCTCGTGGTGGACGATGTTTTCACCACCGGAGCGACTTTGGAGGCGTGCGCCCGTGCATTGCGTAAAGCTGGGGCTGCAGAAGTGCATGCAGTGACCCTGGCGCGTGTGGTTAGACCAATTGATATTTCTATCTGAGATCATGAGTCGGACATGGCCCAGGTAACCGTCTACACGCGCGCCTTTTGCCCCTATTGCACGCGCGCTATCGCGCTCCTGCAGCGCAAGGGAGTGGACGTGAAAGAGATCGACGCAACTGGCTGCCCGCTGACGCGGCAAGAGATGATCCAACGCTCCGGGCGTTGGACGTTCCCGCAGATTTTTGTCGGTGATACGCATGTTGGCGGCTGCGATGATCTGCATGCGTTGGAGCAACGTGGTGGCCTTGATCAGCTTCTGGCGGGGGCCTGATGCGTAAGTTGCGGGTAGCGGCGGTTCAGCTGCGTTCGGGCATCGATCCGAAAGCCAATCGCGAAGCGGCGATGCCGTTGCTGCGGGAAGCGGCGTCGGCTGGCGCGCGCTTCATCGCGACACCCGAGTGCACGATGGTGCTGGATCGCGATAAACCGCGGATGCTGAAAACAATCGCCTCGGCGCAGATTGAAAGCGAGATCAAAGCTTGGGGCGCGGCGGCGCAGGAGCTTGGCGTTTGGTTGCTGCTGGGATCGGGTTCGATCGATGCGGGCAACGGCAAGGTCTGGAACCGCTCGTTCGTATTCGATCCGAGCGGCAAGGTTGTCGCCAAGTACGACAAGATCAATCTGTTCGACGTGACGCTTGGCGGCGGCGAAATGTATCGCGAGAGCGACTCGTTCGAGGGCGGCTCCGAGGCGGTGCTGGTCACCGGGCCGATGGATGCGAAGATTGGGCTGACGATCTGCTACGACGTGCGCTTTGCGCCGCTCTACAGCGCGCTGGCGCGCGGCGGCGCCGAAGTGATTGCGGTGCCTGCGGCGTTCACGGTGCCGACGGGGCAGGCGCATTGGGAGACGCTGCTCAGGGCGCGGGCGATTGAGACGCACTGCTATGTGATCGCGCCGGCGCAGGGCGGTAAGCACGAAGACGGCCGCTCCACCTACGGCCATTCGCTGATCATCGACCCGTGGGGCAAGGTGATCGCCGAGCTGGATCATGATGAGCCGGGTTACATTGTCGCTGATCTCGACCTAGATGCTGTCGGCGCCGCGCGGGAGAAGATCCCCGCGTGGCAAGGCGGACGTAATTTTACTGGGCCATGATCAAGTACGACCTCCGGTGCGATAACGGCGATGAGTTCGAGGCCTGGTTCGGCTCGATCGCCGATTACGACAAGCAAGCGGAAGCGGGCTTGGTTGAATGCCCGCACTGCGGTTCGAAGCATGTGAGCAAAGCGCCGATGGCGCCTTCGGTGCAGACGGCGCGCAAGAAAGCTGAACGCAGCGAACGCGCGGTCGCCATGGCGATGGCGGCGAAGGTGCGTGAGCACATCAAGGACAATTTCGATTATGTCGGCGACAAGTTCGCCGACGAGGCGCGCAAGATGCATCAAGGCGATAGCGAAGAGCGTGCGATCTGGGGTGAAGCGACGCCGGAGCAGGCGCAAGAGCTGGCGGATGAAGGCATCCCGGCTGCGCCGCTGCCGCCCGAGCTAGCGCCGGTGCAGCCGAAGAAGCTGAACTGATGCGTTGCGCGTGCGGCGAACTAACCCCACAACAAGCCAAATACAGCATCGGGCCAGAGTGCTATCGCCGTGGCGAGAATGACTGTCAGAACCGTGCTGCCAACGCCGAACCACATAACAATCCGTCCGCGCCGAACCTGACGAAACCGCCAGCCGATGGCGGCAACAGCGACGTTGAAAAGGATTGGGAGCCACCAATAGGCCAGAGCTGATCCAACCGCCTCCATGGCGCTACCCGATCTTCCGTCCCGCCATCATGTAGTTCACGTCGATATCGCGTGAGATCGCCCAGCCGCTGCCGAGCGGCTGGTAGGTGATCCCCACAGGCTCATCCCATCGCAGCGTCGGCGCGCCGGCGCGGATTTCTTCGGGCGTGACGAGCTTGTCGTAATCGTGTGCGCCTTCGGGGGCCCATTTGAGGATGCGTTCGGCGCCGGTGATGGCAAGCGCGCGGGCTTTGGGCGTGCGGTTGATGGTGGAGAGGATCAGAAGGCCGCCAGGCGCGACGAGGGCGCTCGCAGCGGAGAGGAAGGCGTTCACGTCCGAGACGTGCTCGATGATTTCGAGCGCGGTCACCAGCTGAAATTGCGCCCCGCGCTCGACGAGCGCTTCGGCGGCGGTGTTTTGGAAATCGATGTCGAGGCCAGCTTGTTCTGCGTAGGCGCTAGCTGCGCCGATCGCTTCGGCTGACGCATCGATGGCGGTGAGCTTGGCGCCCATGCGGGCGA
>CAYUOC010000157.1:0-8844 GCA_964446305.1 uncultured Terricaulis sp.
GTGAACGGACGGCGGCCGATGGCGACGAGGACGACGTCGGCTTCCAGCGTGCGGGCCTGACCGCCTTTGGCGGGCTCGATCGTCACTTCGAGACGGTCGCGGAGTTTCTCGACGCCGACGACCTTGTGGCCGAGTTCGAACTTCACGCCCTGCTTCTTCAGTATCTTCTGGAAGGCGGTCGAGATTTCGCTATCGACCGTCGGCGTGATCTTATCGAGGAATTCGACGACGGTGACTTCCGCGCCAACGCGGCGCCAGACGGAGCCCAGTTCGAGGCCGATGACGCCGGCGCCGACGACAATGAGCTTGCCGGGGACTTTCTTCAGCGACAGCGCGCCGGTGGAGCTGACGATGCGATCTTCGTCGATATCGATGCCGGGGAGCGGCGTTGGCTCGCTGCCGGTGGCGATGACGATGTTCTTGGTTTCGAGCGTTTGCTTGGCGCCATCCGGGCCGGTCACTTCAACGCGGCCCTTGCCGGCGATGCGGCCGAAGCCTTTGACGTAATCGACCTTGTTCTTCTTCATTAGGAACTCGACGCCCTTGGTGAGGCCGTCTACGGCGTCGTCCTTCTGCTTCAGCATTTGCGGCAAATCGAGTTCGACGCCGCTGACCTTCACGCCCATGGACGGAAACGTCTTGGTCGCCGCTTCGAAATATTCGCTGGCGTGCAGCAGCGCTTTCGAGGGGATGCAGCCGACATTGAGGCAAGTGCCGCCGAGCTTGCCGCGAGATTCGATGATCGCGGTTTTCAGGCCGAGCTGGCCGGCGCGGATGGCGCAATTGTAGCCACCGGGGCCGCCGCCAATGATAACGAGATCGTACGACATGGAAGCTCCGGTGATGTGGTGAGGCGCGACGCGCAAGAGATGGCCGGAACATAGTCAGCAAGAGCGCGCGATCAATGCGCGATTGTGGATTGCTCTTTCACGTTTCCCGGACGCAGCCCCGGCCTCGAGCCGGGGTGCGATCCGGGATCCAGTTGCCGCGAACGCCGGAGTTTGAACGGCCCCTGGGTCCCGGCTCTCCGCTTCGCTCCGGCCGGGAAGCGTGTGGTGGGCCTAATCGACACTGCCAACACGCCGGCGGCGGATGATCATCCAGCCAATCAGCAGCGCGGCGAGTGCGAGCATGGACCAGCCAAAGGTGTCGCCGATTTGTGCGTAGAGCGTGGGGCCCGGGCCGGTTCGAGGGATGGTGACGTTGTAAGCCGTTTGCGGGCCGCTCGGCGCTTCGTAGCTGACGCGGCCGTAGGCGTCACTGACGGTAAGTACGCCGTTGCGGGCGCTGCGGGCGATGGCATAGCCGTTCTCGACCCCGCGCAGCATCGCCATGCGGCTGTGCAGCCAGGCGTCGTTCACAAAATCCCACGCCGGCACGATGAGGATGGCAACGCCGGCATAGTCGCGGCCGAGCGCTGGGAAATCCATGTCCTTGCAGATGGCGACGCCGTAGCGGACGTCCTCATGCGTGAAAATAAGCGGCGCGGTTCCGAGATCGAAGTGTGACTCGAAGCCTGGGATCATGTGGCGCTTGTCGTAGCTCTGCCACGTCTCGCGGGTGAAGGCGAAGGCGCGATTGAAGCGGCCCTCTTCTGCTTCGTCATCCACGCCGGCGACGATGAGGATGTCGCGGCGGCGGGCGATCTCGGCAAGCTGTTCGATGGCGACGGCGCGTTCATCGGCCGGAATCTGCGCGATCTTTTCCGGCAGCACGATGATGCGGCGGCCCTCGTCGGCGGCGCGCTCGATCTGCGGCGTGTAGGCGTTCCAGACGGTGCGCCATTCCATCGGGACGCCTTCGAACTGATCGCCGGCGATGAGCGTGGCGTTCAAGGTTCGCGGCGGGCCGCTTGGCACTTCAGGTTCGACGACGGGGATGCGGAAGAGGCCAAACGCCAGCACGCCGGCGACGATCAGCGCCGGAGCGAGCGCGGCGGTGAACGCGCGCTTGGTGATCAAAAGCACGACGGCGGAGGCGAAGAGCGAGACCACGAACGTGATCGCGGGCGCGCCGCCCAGAGAGGCGATCTGGATGACCGGCAGAAAATCCATTTGGCTGTAGGCAAGCGCGCCAGCGCTGCCGTGCGGTGACGTGGCGGCGATGAGCGTGTCGGCGCCAGCCATCAGCGCCGGGAAGACGAACACCGCCGCCCATTTGGGCAATAGCCGCGCTGCACCGCGCACGGCGTAGGCCATCGCGCCCCAGAGGATCGCCTTGGTCAGCGTGATGATGAGAACCGGCGCAATGCCGCCGAGTTCGAGGAAGTAACTCACCATCAGCGCCATCGACATGACGCCCGCGATGGCGCCGTAGGCGAAGGCGCCAATGCGCGAGGCGCCGATGGCGGCGATCAAGAGCGGGATCGGCGCGAGCCAAGCAAGCGGCCAGAACGGATTCAAGCTGTAGGCTTGCGCCAGCAACGCGCCGGAGATCAGCGCGGCGACAATCCGTCCAAGCAGCAGCACGCGCGCACTCCTCTGCGCGTGTTAGGCGCCTTGCTTATCCCAATAAGCGCGGTCGGCGGCGTCGACGATGAAGATGATCAGGCCGACAATCAGGATGATGCCGAGTATGCCGACTTGCGCTTCGGTGCCGCCGGTGTTGGCGGCGAGATCCGCTGGCGCGGTGTAGGCATTGATATCGATGCTTTGGACATTGGCGACGAGACCGCCGCCTTCGTTCTGTTGCGCCATCGCCCAGCGCGCGCCGTAGAAGCCAAAGCCGATGAGCCAAGTCCAAAACGCTTGCGTGCGGCGGATAAGGCGCACAGCGGCGATCAGGAAGAAGAGCCCGGCGCCAGCCCAAAGGCCGACCTCGATCCAGCTCAGTTGCGCGACCGTGGCTTGCTGCTCAGCGGTCATCGGGAGCGAAATCGGCAGCTCGGCGAGATGCACCGTGCCGGCGAACGAGGCGCCGAAGCTTGCGAGCACCAGAAGCAGCAGCACCAGAATGGCCGGCCAGCGCAGAATGAATGTCATGTGGGCGTCCCCTCCCGCTCCGCTCCCCCGAGCGAGGGCCGCAATCTATCGGGCTCGTTGCGGATCGCCAATGGGGCCTGAGAAAACGTTTGGATTCAGTGCTCTCGCCGTGGGCGAACAGACACGCTAGCGTGCGCGGGCAAAGGGAAGGCGAGATGGCGAAGATCAGTGCGTGGATGGCTCTGTCGGCAGCGGCGGCCATCATCGGCTCTCTCCTGCTGCGCGGAGAGTTCTCCGAATTCGGCGTTGTGGGGCCGATCGCGGCGGCGGCGCTGCTGAGCTTGGGCGCTTACCGAACGCTGACTGCACAGAGCGGCGGGCTTCGCTTGCTGTGCGGCGCGTGGGGCATCGCCACGGGCTTGGCTTGGTACGCGCCCTCTTACGACTTTCCGAGCTTCGTGCCGGGCGTTGTCGCGATCGGCGCGCCGGTGTTGGTGAGCGCGATCGGCCTCGCACTCGTGGTGCTGCACAAAGAGAAGAAATAGTTCTCCACAACGATCCGCGCGCGAAACGCGCAACAAGACCTCGTTAACATCCGTTGTTGCTGCGGGCGGGCGATCAGGAGATTGCCCTATGCAAGTGCAAAAGCTTCGTGTGCAGGCCAATGGCTTGGTTCCGGCCGGCGCGTATTTCGCGGCTATCGCGGGAAAGCTCGAAGAGATCAATGCGCGGGAAGCGGCGCTGCGCGATGAACTCGATGAAGAAGATCGCGCGCTGGAAGCGACGTATCGCCAACGCTCGGCTGCGCGTGTGGAAGAGTACGCGCTAGTGTAAGCGCATGTCGCGGCGACCGAGGCGTGCGCGGCACGCCGGGCCGACGGCCACTTCAGTGGCGAGGTTCAGCACGCACGAATGGCCAGGCGAGCCTTGCGGCTCTGGCACCGTGCCTGGGCGGATGAAGACGACACTGTGCGCGCCGTTGAGCTCCGCCGGATAACGCGGCAGAGGGCGCAGCATGCGGAACGTCTCCCCTCCCTCGTAAGCGAGGTGGCCGGAACGCACGAGTTGCGCGAGGCCGAACTGGTTCGGATAGACGCGGTAACGCTCGGCCCGCGCGCCAACGACGGAGGCCGGATCGATCTCGATGAGGCCCGCCGGCGCAAAGCGCAGCGCTTCGCGCCAGAGGCGTTCATCGTAGCCCTGTGGCGCACGCGCATTGCGATTCCAGCGGACCTCAGTCAACGCGCCGGACGGCAGCGCGATGGATGTGGCCGAATACACGCCGATCAGATCATCGACCGGACGACCGAACGCGCGCGCCATGGCGTCGCCGATGACATGCGCCTGGCGGTCGTTGGCGCTGCTGAAATACTGGTAGCACGCGGGATGCACGCTGACGCGCTCGCGGCGGAGGCCGACGGCGCCGACTGGCGGCGTTTCGTTGCTCTCAGCGCGCGCCATCAAGGCTGCGTGCGCGACGCGGTGCGTGGCGCCGCGGAAAATCCAGATCGTCGAACTGTATGAGGTGAGCACGACGTAGAGCGGTTCTGCGCCCGGCTCGATATCGACGTAGGCGACGGTGGTTTCTACGTCCTGGCCGCCGACGGCGACGGTGGACATGCCATCGCCTTCATAGGCGCCGACGAGCACGACACGTTGTCCGGGCGCGGGGCGCGGCGCGCCGCAGAATTGCGCCGTGCCGTGCGAGCTATCTTGCTGCGGCGACTCGGGCGCTGCAGCGATGCGATCCGCCGCGGCCGGCGCCGCAAGGCACAAGCTCATCAGCGTCGCGATCGTGGCGCGAAGAAACATGCGTCCCGTCCCCCGCGCGAAACGCGCGATGGACGAAACATCCGCTACACTTGGAGACGCCGCAACTCACATGCTTGCGACGGCGTTAGGGTTAAAGATCGAGAAGCATACGCTCGGGATCTTCGAGGCCTTCTTTCACGCGCACGAGGAAGGTGACCGCCTCTTTGCCGTCGACAATGCGGTGATCGTAGCTGAGCGCCAGATACATCATCGGGCGGACGACGACTTGTTTGTCGACGACCACGGGACGCTCTTGGATCTTGTGCATCCCGAGAATGCCCGATTGGGGCGCGTTCAGGATCGGCGTCGACATGAGCGAGCCATAGACGCCGCCATTGCTGATCGTGAACGTGGCGCCTTGCAGGTCTTCGATCTTCAGATGGCCGTCGCGCGCTTTCACGCCCAACTCGCCGATTTCCTTTTCGATCTCGGCCATCGATTTGTGATCGGCGTCGCGCACGACCGGCACGACGAGGCCACGATCGGTGCCGACGGCGATGCCGATATCGTAGAAATTCTTGTAGATGATGTCGTCGCCGTCGATCTCGGCGTTGACGTTCGGGATTTCTTTCAGCGCGGCGATGCACGCCTTCACGAAGAAGGACATGAAGCCGAGCTTCACGCCGTGCTTGCGCTCGAAATTATCCTTGTACTTGTTGCGCGCCGCCATGATGGCCGACATGTCGGCCTCATTGAACGTCGTCAGCATTGCGGCGGTGTTTTGCGCTTCCTTGAGGCGGCGCGCGACGGTCTTGCGGAGACGCGTCATCGGCACGCGCTCTTCGCGGTCGCTGACGATGCGAGCGGCGAGCGGCGGATGCGCGGCGGGCGCTTGCTGTTGCTGCGCGCCACGGTTTTCGATGATGGCGAGCGCATCGGCCTTGGTGACGCGGCCATCGCGGCCTGAGCCGGTGACGCCGGAGACGTCGACATTGTTTTCAGCAGCGATGCGCTGAACCGATGGCGGCGCTTGCTTGGCGCCGGCGTTGCTGGCGGCTGGTTGCGGCGCAGGCGGCGGCGATGCCGGCTTCGGCGCTTCGGCCTTGGGCGCAGCGGGCGTTGCCGCAGGCTGGGCCCCTGCTCCGCCGAGGCGGCCAAGCAGCGCGCCGATGTTCACGGTGGCGCCCTGTTCGGCGATGATTTCGCTCAGCACGCCAGCTTCCGGCGCGGACACTTCGACCGAGACCTTATCGGTCTCGAGCTCGACGAGCGTTTCGTCCTTCTTCACCGCGTCGCCGGCCTTTTTCATCCACTTCGCGACGGTCGCTTCGGTGACGCTTTCGCCCAGGGTCGGCACAACAATATCGGTCATCTTACTTCACTTCGCTGGTGGTTCATCGTGACTGGGAAGCACGGGTGACTCGGTGTGCGTCCAGAACACCATGTCATTGCCGTTGTTTTTCTGAACAAGCCGTGTGCGTTTGGGATCGATCCCGCGCAGAAGGCGCGCATTGACGGCGATTTTCTCGGCGTCGTCTTCGCCGACAATGGTCATGTGCGTGGAGCAGCCGCAGGTGCGGCAGGTGTGAAACTCCAACATGCGGTCACCCCAGATGTAGGTGAACGTATCGGGCTTCGCCGCGAACTTCACGTCGCGCTGCGGGTAATACGCCCAGAGGCTGCCGGAGAGACGGCACTTCGAGCAATTGCAGTCCATCACCCATTCGGGCTCTTCCACTTGGAAGCGAACCGCGCCGCAGTGACAGGAGCCTTGCATCGCGGTCATCCGAGGGCTTGCTCCAGGAAGGCTTCAAGCTCCTTCAAGTGCTTCGACATTTGGCCGGCGGCGGTGGAGGCGCTGGCTGGGCGGCCGGCGTAACGGGCGCGTTTGGCTTTGATGTCGAGCTTCTCAAGCGTCAGCTCGATCCACGGTTCAGCAAACATGTAGCCGCCCATGTTCTTCGGTTCTTCCTGCACCCACACGAGCTCGGCGCTCGGGAAGCGCGCGAGTTCATGCATCATCGACTTCATCGGCCAAGGATAAAGCTGCTCCAGGCGCAGGATATAGACGTCGTTCAAGCCGCGCTTTTCACGCTCATCGAGCAGATCGTAATAGACCTTGCCCGAACAGATCAGCACGCGGCGGATTTCGCTGTCGCCCTTGAGCTTGATCGTGGTGTTGCCGGTGTTGAGCTGGGCGTCATCCCAGAGCACGCGGTGGAAGGACGTGCCCTCGGCCATTTCGGAGAGCGCGGAGACCGCTTTCTTGTGACGCAGCAGCGATTTCGGCGTGAACACGATCAGCGGCTTGCGGAAATCGCGGTGCAGCTGGCGGCGCAGTGCGTGGAAATAGTTCGCCGGCGTCGTGCAGTTGACCACCTGCATGTTGTCTTCCGCGCATTGCTGCAGGAAGCGCTCCATGCGGGCCGAGCTGTGCTCAGGGCCCTGCCCCTCGTAGCCGTGCGGTAAGAGCATCACGAGGCCGGACATGCGCAGCCATTTGCGCTCACCGGACGAGATGAACTGATCGATCACGACTTGGGCGCCGTTCACGAAATCGCCGAACTGCGCCTCCCATAGGGTCAACGTTTTCGGATCAGCGAGCGTGTAGCCATACTCGAAGCCAAGCACCGCTTCTTCCGAGAGCAACGAGTCGATGACTTCGTAATGCGCCTGGCCTTGGCGAATGTGATTCAGCGGCGTGTACCGCTCTTCGGTTTGCTGATTGACGAAGTGCGAGTGGCGCTGGCTGAAGGTGCCGCGGCATGAATCTTGGCCGGAGAGGCGGACGTTGAAGCCTTCGTCGAGCAGCGTCGCGAACGCCAGATGCTCGGCAAGCGCCCAATCGACGCCTTGGCCTTCATCGATGGCCTTGCGGCGCGCTTCGACGACGCGCTGCACGGTCTTGTGCATGTCGAAATCGCGCGGCAGCTCGGTAATGCGCCGGCCGATCTCGCGAAGCCGCGCGAGCGGAAACTCGGTCTTGCCGCGGCGATCGTCATCTTCCGGCAAGGCGAAACCGGCCCAATCACCATCGAGCCAATCGGCTTTGTTGACGCGGTAGGCTTTGCCGGCTTCGAATTCTTTGTCGAGAAACGCATTGAAGTCGTTCTGCCACTCGTCAAGCTCGGCCTGCGTTACGAGGCCTTCCTTAATCAGACGATCGGCGTAAAGCGCGAGCGTGGTCGGCTGGTCTTTGACGCGGCGATACATGATCGGCTGCGTCATCGTCGGGTCGTCGCCTTCGTTGTGGCCGTAGCGGCGATAGCAGAACATGTCGATGACGACGTCTTTGCCGAAGAGCTGGCGATATTCGGTCGCGACTTTGGCGGCGTAGACGACGGCTTCCGGATCGTCGCCGTTCACATGGAAGATCGGCGCCTGCACCATCAGCGCAACGTCGGATGGGTATGGGCTCGAGCGCGAATAGTGCGGCGCGGTGGTGAAGCCGATCTGATTGTTGATGATGAAATGCATGGTGCCGCCAGTGCGGTAGCCGCGCAGACCGGAGAGCGCGAAGCACTCAGCGACAACGCCCTGCCCCGCGAAGGCGGCGTCGCCGTGGATGAGCAGCGGCATGACGCGCGCGCGCAGTTCGGCGAGCGCGACACCTTCTTCGGTCCATGTCGCGCGCTTGGCTTGCTTGGCGCGGGCTTTGCCGAGCACAACCGGATTGACGATTTCGAGGTGCGACGGGTTCGCGGTGAGCGAGAGATGGACGTTGTTGCCATCGAAGCTGCGGTCGCTCGATGCGCCCAGGTGATACTTCACGTCGCCAGAACCCAACACGTCGTCGGGCGTCGATGAGCCGCCTTGGAACTCGTGGAAGATCGCCTGGTACGGCTTACCCATAACGGCGGCGAGCATATTGAGGCGGCCGCGGTGAGCCATCCCCAAGATGATCTCTTCGACGCCAAGCGCGCCGCCGCGCTTGATGATCTGCTCCATCGCCGGGATCATCGCTTCACCGCCATCGAGGCCGAAGCGCTTGGTGCCGGGGTGACGCTTGTGCACGAATTTTTCGAAGCTCTCGCCTTCGATTAGCTTCTTCAGAATCGAACGCTTGCCTTCCGGCGTGAAGGCGATGGCTTTATCCGGGCCTTCGATACGCTCCTGCAGCCACGATTTCTCCGCGGGATCGGAGATGTGCATGAACTCGATGCCGACGGTC
>CAYUOC010000158.1:0-8817 GCA_964446305.1 uncultured Terricaulis sp.
GGCCGCTACATGCGCATGTTCGGCGTGGAGGTCACTCTAGGCTCGATCGTCTCGGTGGCGCCTGAGAGTGTTCTAGATCGACGCATCGTCACCGCGCTCGGCCTACGAGGCGTCACGTTCCTGAAGCGCGTAGCGGGCCTGCCTGGCGACGTCGTGAGAGCCGTAGGCGCTACGGTCTATGTGAACGAGCGGCCCGTCACGGAGCGCTTTACGCGCAAGCAGTGGCGCGTGGGCGAGTTCAACGCGGTGACGCTCGCCAGGACGGGCAAGCTCCTGCCGTACTGGGATGGGCGCCCGCACCTAATCGCTCAAGACGAGCTGTTCTTGCTCGCTGACGGGTCAGAAGGCTTCGACATCCGCGACAGTCTCGACGGCCGTTACCTTGGCCCCATTCGCAGGGAGTTGGTGCAGCCCGATCCCTGGATGTTCATTGGATAAAGCTCATGGTTAGTCTCTCGACAGTCGTTCAGCAGCCGGCAGGCATCCTGGGCTCAATGCATCGCCTAGGCGTTGGAAACGTGGTGGGGAAGCTGACCCTAACGATGGCCCAGCCGTGGACTTGGCTCGAGCACGCGCGCTTCATCAACACGCGCTCCACCTTCATGCGTAACCGCACGCGGATCTCGCAACGAGAGATCCGCGACATGGTGCAAGAGATCAACAATCAGGGTCATATCGACGCCGTCAATCTGCTGCTGAGCGGTACCGCCGGTCAAAAGCGAGTGGCGATCGGGCGGATCACGCAGCTGATGCAGCGCTATTCGCTCTTCCCGCTGGCCTACGTCGACAAGTGGGTATCTTCGATCCCTTGGCTTGTGGCTTATGAGCGCGCGCTTGCAGGGCGCGTGAGAGGCGTCGACGCTTCGAATGAAGCAGACGCGGTGGCTTATGCCGATCAGGTGATCCGAACCACGTTCGGCTCGGGACGTCCCGAAGACTTGCCGCCTGTGATGCGCTCATCCGAGCTCAATAAGCTCATCACTCCGGTTTTTTCGTATTTTTCGGTTCAGTACGGGCAGCTCTACGACGAGCAGCTTCCAGGAATGCTGCGCGGGCGGGTCAGCCCCATCGAGTTCATGACGTTCTTTGCGCTGACATTCGTCGTTCAGGCGCTTGTCTCTGAGTGGGCCGCGGGCCGCTGGCATGACGACGACGAGGACGAAGATGAGCAGAGAGCGCGGCTGTTCGCGCTTACTGCTGCGGCGCCACTGGCCGGCATTCCAATCATTCGGGATATTGCGCGTGGCGTCTCATATCAGGTTTCAACGGGCAAGAGTCCGAGGGGCGACTTGGTTCCAGCCTTCGGGGCGCTCACGTCTTCAACGAAGGCGATCGGCGGGACCATTGAAGCCATACAGGAAGGTGAAGAGATCGATCGTGAGACGATGCGTGCGATCGTGATGTCCGGCGGCTACTGGCTAGGGCTCCCGTCAAACGCGCTATGGCGAGCCGGTGAAGCGAGCTATGATGTCGCGACCGGCGAGGATGATCTTTCCGATCCGCTCGATACGGCGCGCGAAGCCTTCTTACGAGACCAGCGTTGATAGCGTCGCGAACTAACCTGGCGTATCAGCCCAACACATGACTGCGCCCTTACGCTCGCCGCATTGCGTGCAGCGCAGGCGCCTAGCGACGTCGCGACCGTGATCAGATGGTGTGGCGAACCTAAACACCTCCGCCCACGCCCAGCAGACGTGATGCTGGCATTCGAGGCAATGGAGCACGAGCCCGCGCGTCGTGCTGCCGTCGCCTAGCTCGATGCCCCTGTCTCTTGCGTCCCATTCCACCACGGCCGTCGCTCCGGACGACCCCATGCAAAGGGCATCTTAGCGGCCCGCTTCCTCTGCGCCCAGATAGGTCACATGACGCTGATCGGTGAGTTGCAGCCGCCCAATGCTATCGAGCGCATGCGCCTCTGCAATCTCCTTGGTGGGCCAAACCTTGCCTGATGCGAACCGGCCAGGGCCGTACATGCCCTCCGGATGCGACAGCGACTCCTTCAAGAAGATAGGCTTGGATAGCCAATAGACGTTTCGCCATTGGTGCGGGGGCACTCGCGTGCGCGCCTCTTTGTGTTCGCGGATCGTTGTTGTGTCACTCATCCGCGCACCATAGCGATTCGAAGACCTGCAGCCGACAAGCGACTTGTCATCTCCGCACCATTACGATGATGAGACCGATGGGCGCGTAGATGAAAGCGGCAAACCACCCATAGCTGACGACAGAATCCGACACAGTTGGCTCGACGAAGGTGCCGTAGCCGACGAACCCGACGCACCAACAAGCGAAAGTGTGCCAGAGAGGAAATCGCCAGGTAGTGCCGATCGCGACAATCAGAAGCACGAGCAGCGGAATCACTCGGGTTTCTCTCTTTGCTTCGCGCGCTCTTTTTGATCCGCCTCGCGCAACCGCTCCAGAGCTTCGGCTGCTTCTGGCTTCGTGATGTCTCCCCCTAACGGCTCGCCGTAGCGCTCCAACCATTGCTTTCTGAGCAAGCGTCGTTCGTCAGGCGTGAGTTCGTCGTCAGCCACGATCCGCAAACCCCTCTGACTGCTAGCGCCGCCTCAAAATACGCCCTCGGAGAACGAGGGCAAGGCGTGGCAATCACATCATCTGACGTAACAAGCGGTCCGAGCCCGACGAACGGTGCGGCGACTACTTTCTCGTTCAATTTCAGACTCGCCGCATACGGCGACGTTTCGGCCGCCGATCAGATCAAAGTCATCTTGGTGACGACCGCGACGGGCGCTGAAACGGTGCTCACAGAAGGCGTGAACGCCGGTCAGTTTTCGCTGTCGCTGAACGGCGATCAGGACAGTGCGCCGGGCGGCAGCATCGAGACCGTCACAACCTATCCCTCCGGCTATTCGATCTACATCCGACTAAAGCCGAGCTTCACGCAACAAACGGAGTTGAGCAATCAAGGACCGCTCAACGCGCAAACGATTGAAGATCAGTTCGACCAAACCACGCGGCAAATTCTGGACCTGAACGACCGTCTGCGCCGCTCGCCGGTTCTCGGTGTACAGGCCGGAGAGAATTTCGATGGAGAGATCTCAGGCACGCTGACGGCGGGATATGCGCCGATCGTCAAACCGGATTTGAGCGGCTTTCAATTAGGCGCGCCGGCGTCCGTAGCCGTCTCCTCTGCCATGACTCCCGCGGTTCAAGCGGCAACTACAAACGAAGGACTTGCCGCGCTCAACGGCGTGCTGGAGGTGGCGACCAAAGCCGCCCTCTCTGCACTCACGGGCGGGGTTGTGTCCGCCGTCATCGTGCGTGGCCGCAGCGCGGCTGGCGACGGCTACGAGGGCGTCTTCCATTGGCGCAGTGGCAACCAGTCAGCCAACGTTACTGCTGATCCGGCTGGCGCGTTGTGGGTCGCGCCAGATGCGGCCTCAACCGGTTCGTCCGGCGCTTGGCAGCGTATGTATAACGGCCCCATTGAGGTTCGCTGGTTCGCCCCCACTGCGGACGGCACGACAGACGACCTGACGCCGCTAACGCGGTTTTTGAACTCCGTCATGGCCTCTACGCATCGCCGCGGGACGCTCGACAACAAGATTTATGCGATCAGCGGCGCGCTGCCCAACATCAATGTGAATGGCGTGGACATTCGCGGCGTCGGCCCAAGCTCTAATCACGATGTCGGCTCAGCATCATCGGCCCACATCAAAGCCATAACCAATACGGGCTTCACGATGCTCACCGTAGCGCCAACCTCTGGCGCTGGAAATCAAAGACTGGACGGCATCAACCTAAGCGGCATCACTTTCAACGCCAACTCGCAGGCGGCCAAAGGCCTCGTGGTCCAATCGATCATGCGCAGCAACATCGACGTCACGGTGCTTGAGGCGACAAACACCGGCATGGAGCTTGGCGTCGTCGCCACGCTAGGCGAAGCCCGTGACATTCAACGAAATACGTTCCGCTATGTTGGCAGGCAGTATTCCAATGCTGTGGCCTCCTTGAGATTGACCGGCGACTCAACGGCAAACACCAGCTTCAATGTCTTTGAGCTTGTGGACGTCAACCACTACAACGCTGTCGCCATTATATCTGAAAACGCTGACAACAATGTATGGCGAGATGTGCGCGTCTATCGCGCCGCCGGCGGCTCTGCGACAAATTCTATTGAGTGGCGTGGCGGCTCGACCTCGGCAGTTTCGACGCGCGGTGAGTTCTTCTATCAGCTATCCACGACCGTTGCGGCAATTGCAAAAGGCACAGGCACATACACCGTTGGCGCGCAGAACATCATTATTGATCACCTCGATACAGACAATGGAACGCCAACGCCAACCGAAGAAACTGGCGCGTCCATCGTGCATAAGGCTTGGCGCACCTACACCCCCACGGTTGGGTCGTTTAGCGGCACAATAACGTCAGCCTCGGCAACCGGGCGCTATCGGCGCCTGGGCCGCAAGGTCGAAGTATCTGTTGTGGTGACAATAACGACAAACGGCACGGGTGGAACGGAGCTGACCGCAACGCTCCCGATTACGGCAGGCGCAAATAATATTGCCGGATACGCAGGGCGTGAGAACCTATTAACGGGCATGTTTGTGAGCGGCTACACTGGCAATGGCGGGACCACTATCAGGATGCGGCAAGCGGATGGAACGTATCCTGGAGCAGACGGATACGTCATTACAATGAGCGGGTCTTACGAAACCTAAGCGGGATGATGTAACGCGCGGCGCGGGTGCGTCCAGCGCAGCAACCCCGCCGAGCGCTTGCGACGCGTACCTTACTTGAGGCCTTGCGTTCATCTGCACTGGTTCAAGGCATGGGGCGCGTCGCATCTGTTTGCCCCCGTTTTCAGATGCGACGTGACTCCGCAAACGGGAGACATCAATGGCGAACCCAGACTTTGAGCGGCACTTCGAGTGCGCCGCGTGGCTCATCGACAAGCTGAGCAGCGATCACGACCTTCTGCGCCAATTCATGGGCGGCGTGCCTGAGCGCGCCGTCAATCGCGAAGGCTCGAACCCCATTGAGGCCATGCGCGAGATCGAGCGTGAAGCCGCAGAACACGGCTGGCGCCGTGTGGACGTTGAGACCGCATTGCGTCTCGTGCAGCTGACCTGAGGAGGACGAACACATGGTTGCAGCAATTAGACTTCGTCAAACACAGGGCGGCGATGAATTAACTGCCCAGGACTGGGAGTGCCTGCGCACATCCCCGGAGTTCGCCGAGCTGCGCGAAGTAATCCAAATCCAGTATTTTCGACGCACCGCAATTCAGCGCACCCTAAGCCGCATAGCCGATGAAGTTCGCGCGCCGATTGACCCTCGCAGCGACGAGAAGAAGCTGGACGAGTGGAAACGCACCGTGGAAGCAGGCGGCGCGGCCGGCAAGCATCATCGAGCGGTGCCTGATCCAGAAAACCTTGGAACGGCGTATCCCATTCACGATTACGATCCGTTCTCCGCGAAGGCGCTGAGATCATGAGCGGCGACGCAGATCTTGCTCGCCGCATGTATCCCAGCATGCGTGGCGACGTGAGCACAAAGGCGCCGTTGCGGCCGCGCAGCGGCCGCCCCGGCGTAACTCCTCGGCGAGAGACGCGGGACGAAAGGATTGCGCGTCTCTTGTTTCCCAGCATGCGAGCGATGAAAAGCCAATGAGCAGCGACGCAATCAATGCGCGAGCAATGTTTCCAGGGATGCCTGGCGACGTGGCGGCGCCGCCGCCGACGGCCCCAAAGTCGCCCGCGAAACCACCTCCGGCTCAAGCTCCGTCTGAGGCAAAGCCGAGCGAGCGTCGCCGGTCAGACGTCGAGCTTGGCGAAACTCTCTATGGCAAGCCGCCGCCACCCCCGCCGCCGCGTCGAGTGGTAGCACGCTCGTCGTCGAGCAAGAGTGAGGCGGAAAAGCTCTACCCCGAAATGGACGCCGAGCCTCTGACGTCGGCGAGCGAGAACGCTCAAGCGAAACCCGCGCAAGACGATCCAGAGGGCGGCGACGATCCCGCCAACTCGGCGCAGAGTGAGGTGCAAGAGGCGCAGGAAGTCATTCAACTCGGCCCGGGGTTCGATGTGGTCGCGCCTGCTGGGTTCGAAGAGTACAGCGCCGAAGCCTTGGACGCGTTCGCTCCGATCGTGAATCGCACAAATATGTCGCGAGAGGACGCGCAGGTGCTGGTCGACACGCATGCCCGTGCGCTCCTTGAGACTGTCGAAAACGTTCACGAGCACAACCTCGAGCAGTTTGATGCGATACGCCGGGAATGGCGCGACACCGCGCGACGAGACCCGGAACTTCTAAGGGGCGGATTCCAGCAGAACCTCGGCGCCGCAAAGACCGTGTTGCGTCAGTTCGCGCCGGAGGGACTGAAGCCGCTGCTGACCGAGTTCGGGATCACTGACAATCCAGACTTCATCAAGTTTTTGGTTCGCACGCACAACGCGATGCACAATTTACGCCGATCCAGATGGGGTGGCTGATGACAGATTGGTACCGCGTCTGGACGGGGCGTCCCGATCCTGGCCGAGCTACTCGCGCTCGGCGGCTGCGCTATCTCGGCGGCGAAGAGGATCACGAGGTTACGGCGATCGCGGAAGGCGTTGACCAAGCGCGGCGCGCAGCTCGTGAAGCATACGCAGGCGAACCGCGCCCCGAGTGGCGCAACGTGCGGCCGCGCACGCCGCCGGGGCATGTGCCGTTCTCTGTCGTCGCCGGCGTTGATGATCGGCCGTTCGGTGACGACTTCGCGACTTGGCACAATCAGGTTTATGGGCCCCGCGGGCGCGATGTAGCGCCCGAGGAGCCGCCAGTTCGGTTTGCATGGGGCGAAGACACAGCAACCGGCGCAGAGCCGATGTACGCGCCGCGCGCGCCCATCCCGGCCGGTTACGGCAGAGAGCCGCCCAGCGCGCCGCGTAGGCTCGTTACGGGCCGTGCGGGCCGCCAGCGCGAGGTCACCATGGCCGATGATGAAGCCGCGGCTTGGCACGAAGCCGAAGCGCGCGCTCGGGCGCGTTGGGAGTCCGGCGCGCCTTCGGTCACGGACATGTTCTTCGCGGCTGTGTTCGGCGATCGAGGCGCCGCGCGCTAGTCGCCGCGCGCCTCGCGCGCCGCAAGCCATTCCGCGTGTGACTGAGTGCGCCACGGCGCGTTTGGGTAACGGCCATGGGCCCGGAGATAAGCTTGGTTGGCCTCGTAATCGCACTCCCGGCCGGTTGCGATCGGATCGAGCTCCGTTCCGTCTGAGAGACGATAAAGCAAAGCTTCCGCGCCATCGGCGCTGCAAATTTGTTTCGGTGGCTGAACGCGCTCGAGATCAAACTCGCCGGCAAGTTGGACTTCCGGCTCCTGAGAACAGGCAGCGAGCAGGAGAAGGGAAAGCAGTGCGCGCATTGGGGCGCTCCTATGGTTCGATTGTTGTATCGCTCAAACGACCGCGCAGTCCATCACTCGTAGTTGGGACATGAGCGGTCGCGCAGTGGGACGCTGGCGGTGGGACACACGCGGCGAGCGCCAAAAACAAAACGCCCCGCAGCGTGAGGGCCGCGAGGCGTTTCAAGTTCATTGGGCTGCGAGAAGCCGTTGTGCGCGGCTCTTGCTGATGCCCGTTTCGGCTTCGATCTGGCGAAGCGAGTAGTTTTGCGATTTGAGACGGCGAACCGTCTCGGCGTCCCGCTTGTCGTTGTCCCGCGCTGTCCCAAGGTCGATAACGTTCTCGCCTTGGTGGGACGGCGTGCGAGGCTTGGGCCGCGCACGTTTAGCCGGCCCGCGTCGTTCCATTCCCGGTATGGAAACTCGAAGAACCGAGAGCAGGAACACCGAGAGGGCCGCGAACAGCGCCGAGATCGCTACGCGCAGTTCCGCCGGGAAGGGATCGATCGCCGGCGCGACGGTAGCCATCGTGTCGAGCCTTCGTTGCAGTCTTTCGAGCTCGGCACGATCAGCGGCGGTCAGCGCTTCCCATGCTTGAATCTCGCGCGCGTCATTTTGTGGGCCGCCAGAGAGGTCAGGTTTAGTCACCGCGTCGATACGCGTCTGGACCGGAGCGATCTCGTTAGTCTGAAAATCGCGACGAGTTTGATCCAGAATGCTCTGTGCGCGCTCCCGGTTGTGCTCGGCCTGCTCGTACATGCCGCCAGCGTGCGCCATGAACTCGAGCCCATGGTGGCCGCCATAGACGTTGGTTGCCACCACAGCGGCCAAGAAAACGACACCGCCAGTAGCGGCGCCCTTTGCGCCGTCTCGCAAGGCAGCGCGAATGTGCTCCCAGAGCACAAAGCCCAGTACTTCGAACGTCACAGCAAAGAATGCCGCGACGCCACCGACAATTGGCCCCCAGGCGTAGAGCCACCCTGACGCGTTCAGAGCAGCAACGCCCGCCAAGATGGCGAGCGCCACAGCAACTCCGAGTTTCGTCTGCCAGGGCATCGGATTGGATTCCGTGTTAGTCATCGTGGAATCTCCGGTGATGCGGAGATCCGCGCGAAAGCGCGGCGAGCCGGGGGAGGTCAGAACTTCCCCGGCTCCATCTCCCGTTAATCGTAGTGAAGGCGCGGTTAATCGACCTGCGGTGCAGAGCTTCGCCGCGCCCGGTGAAGGGTGTGAGTAAGTCTCCGGAAGTCCCCGCCTTCTGTCCGCTTGTCCGGCTCTCGATCGCCTTCGCCTCTTCGGCAGCACTTGCTCTAGCTCGCCCCGGCGGGGGCCGTTGACTATCCCTATAGTATCGGCATATACCGATGTTTCGTCAAGGGAGAAAGCATGCATGTTTCGGTACATGCCCAGACCGAAAAAAGACGACGGCCTCACCGCGCGAGAGCGCTACGAGGCGAAGGGGGAAAGGCCAGGTCG